>JANQFJ010000202.1 GCA_028277915.1 Saprospiraceae bacterium | reverse complement strand
ATTCTGCCTGCTCTCCGTCGAGAAACTCAGGAAAATATGTCCCGTGTTTTGCCATCATCCTTCCAAAATAAAGCATGACATCATATCCGACAAATGCTTCTATACTTGGTACCGTTCCATATTTTTTGAAATATGATTGCCGGAATTGTTTAACTTTTTCAGAATCAGGATCGATATAACTTGCACTACTTACATGCACTTTGAGTTGCTCATAATAGTCATAACTAATTCTGTTGTAAGACATCCACTGAGGCATGCCATAAATAACAACCTCGCTGTCTATTTCATTTTCGACTTTCGCGACCTGGATTTTTCTCATCAATGAGTAAATAAAAGATTCATTAGACCATGACGGAACGATAAAGACGGTTGTGTCACCATCCTTTAGGTATGGCGATACATCCATTTCATTGAAATCGGCAGTTTCGTCAGTTACAATAAATTCCTGAAGTCTCTCAACATCTTCTGTCCCCTCAAAAGCCTGATTACCTTCCTGGAAATATTTCAATCTTGAAATTTCAGCTTTTTTGTTACGAACTACCAAAACAATTTTATCAGCAGGGAATCTTTCGAGGGCATGTTTTGTAATTGCCTGACAATGAGATTTCAAATATGGACTGACTTGTATAAAATAAGGATTGTCTTTTGCGACATTGGAACTAGGACTCAATGGAGAGACTAAAGGTGTCCGAGTTTGTTTGGCCATCTCAGCAGCAACGATAATATTGTTTTTCACGAAAGGCCCGATGATCAAATTTGCCGTTTTCAATTCTCTGCTATTCATCAGACTTTGAGTGACAGCTTCAGATGCTTTTGTATCATGAACAGTAACATTTAATTTGACATTTTCAGCTGATAATTCATCAAACGCCATTTTCATTCCGGCATAAAACTGAACAGCAGGCTTCGATCTTTCATCAACTTCAGTACCACCCATTGATCTGTTGGAAAGAAAAGGAAGCATCACTGCAACATTGTAAACTGATAGCTTTTGAGAAGTTCCTGTCCCGGGATTAGTCCCAATAGGAGGCACCGTAATATCAATTTGATTCTTTGTAGCCGCTGAGGTGATCGGGGGGGTATCATCCAGACTATTCATTTGCCAATTGACAGTATCCATCTCTTCATTGACACTTTTACTGTACGTATAAGTTCCAGTCTCCGGATCATAAACAGTATTTCCCTTTACTTCTGGCAAGTCTTTCTTTTCATCTTCTTTCACTACAGGTTCGTCCTTTTGCGCCTTTTTAAAAGCATCACAAGCACTAAAGCTGATCGAAACTATAGCCAAAAAAATAATCAGTTTATTCCCATTCAATTGTTGCAGGAGGTTTTGTACTGATGTCATAAACTACTCGGTTTATACCTTTAACATTGTTGATAATTTCACTTGATACAGTTGCTAAAAAATCAAACGGAAGCCTACTCCATTCTGCAGTCATTCCGTCAAGTGAACCAACCGCTCGTATCGCAATCGTCTGTTCATAGGTCCGCTCATCTCCCATTACTCCAACCGATTGGATCGGTAATAGAACGGTCAAAGCCTGCCACACTTTATCGTAAAGTTCATGCTTTTTTAAATTATTTATAAATATAGCATCTGCTTCCTGTAATAATGAAACTTTTTCAGGAGTAATATCCCCTAAAATCCTAATACCCAATCCAGGTCCTGGAAATGGATGGCGGCTTAATATTTCATTTGGAATATCCAATTCGGCTCCAACCCTTCGTACTTCATCCTTAAAAAGCATTCTAAGTGGTTCTACTATTTTAAGTTTTAACTTATCTGGCAAGCCACCAACATTATGATGAGATTTTATTGTAACTGAAGGTCCGTGAACTGAAACAGATTCAATCACATCAGGATAGATGGTACCTTGTCCCAACCATTTTACATCGTGGAATTTTTCAGATTCTTCCTCAAAAACTTCGATGAACAACCTCCCGATTATCTTCCTTTTCTTTTCAGGGTCGCTGACACCTTTTAGTTCATCCCAAAATCTTTGTCGACGATCAACTCCATCAATATTTAATCCCATACCTTCATAGGATTTCAAAACTTCTTCAAATTCATTTTTTCTCAACAAACCATTATCGACAAAAAAGCAAACGAGGTTTTCACCAATTGCACGATGCAGCAACATCGCCCCGACGGTAGAATCAACTCCTCCAGACAAGGCCATCAAGACTTTTTCATCGCCAATTTGAGCTCTAAGTTCCTGAACAGTCTCTTCGACAAAGGCAGCAGGAGTCCACTCTGCTTTACAGCCTGCAATATCGATTACAAAATTTTTCAAAAGTGTTTTCCCTTCTAGGCTATGCGTTACTTCAGGATGAAACTGAATGCAGTAAACCGGAGCTCCGAAAATTCCATTGTCAGATTTAAAGGCAGCAACGTCTATGCTTTCCGTTCCTGCGAGTAATTTAAATTTTTCAGGAATTTCAATAATAGTGTCCCCATGAGACATCCAAACCTGGGAATTGGTTGAAATATCTTTTAATAAAAGATCATTTTGATTGAACTGGCTAAGATTAGCCTTTCCATATTCCCGTTTTTCAGATCGCTCAACTTTTCCACCATAATACTTGGCAATGTACTGAGCGCCATAACAAATTCCTAAAACCGGCACTTTACCAATTATTTTTTCTAGGTCCGGGATCAATGCATTTTCATCAGTCACAGAAAACGGACTTCCAGACAAAATCACCGCTTTCACTCCAGCATCCAATTCTGGTATTTTATTAAAAGGCAATATCTCGCTATAAATGTTCAACTCCCGAATTCGACGGGCTATCAGCTGCGTATATTGTGAACCAAAGTCAAGAATTATAATCTTCTCATTCATGACGGCAAATATAACATTTCATTACAAATTAATATCAGATATTCAGCGTTGTAAATCATCAAAAGTTTAGCTCCAAAGCTGTAGAAGATTTAAATTCTATCAAATAGGGACAAATACGAAGCTTTTGATATTTTTGTCATTCTAAAATTATTACATGAAGATTCTTGATCAAATACTGTTGAGCGGAAAGAACAAATGGCAGGTCATTGGTGCTGCTGTTGGAGCTTTTATTGGATTGTTTTTATTGCTATCTGCCCTCCAATTATATTTTGATCTGCAGCGATTGGTTAAAGGAGATAGTTCCACCGAACAGTTTGTTCTGATTAATAAAAAGGTCAACTTATTCAATACTTTGGGTGCCAGGTCTACTTTTTCTGAAGAAGAAATCAATACTTTGGAAAACCAAGATTTTGTCGAATCTGTAGGGATTTTCATTTCGAATCAATTCAAAGTAAACGCCAGCAGTCAGATGCTTGGTTTTTATACTGAGTTGTTTTTTGAAAGTATCCCGGACGAGTTTATTGATGTTTCAAATAGTCGTTGGCAATGGACAAAGGGAAACATTGATATTCCAATCATTCTTTCGCGAGACTATCTTGCGTTGTACAATTTTGGATTTGCCCCTAGCCAGGGATTACCCCAATTTACCCCAAATACCATCAGCAAACTTTCTATGGATGTGAATGTAAGTGGCAATGGACTTCGAAAAACCTTCCAGGGAAGAATTGTTGGATTTAGCGACCGTATCAACTCCATTTTAGTTCCTCAATCCTTTATGGACTGGGCAAATGAAAACTTTGGCGAATCGCAAAAACCTCAATCTTCAAGGTTAATTTTAAAAACCAATAACCCCTACTCTAGTGAACTGAGTGATTTCTTAAAACAAAACAATTATGAAGTCAGTAGTGGCCGACTTATCGGAGGACAACTAACAACCCTTCTACAAAATATCATTTCAATTGTGGCTTTCATAGGGATCATTATTGTATTGCTTTCGGTTTTGATTTTCATATTGAACTTTCAACTCACCATTTCCCAATCCAAAGAAGATATTCGCCTTTTGCTTCAATTGGGATACAAAAGCAGACAAATCAGCAAAGTGCTGGTGCGGTATTTAACTTATCTTTTTGGAGGAGTATTGATATCTACTTTAATTGCTCTTTTTATCAGCCGGTTATGGTTTGTCAATTGGTTTGGCAACCAGGGGTTTACAATTCCTGGAGGATTACACGTTGGAGTTTATATAGCTATCCTGCTTTTTTCGGCTTCATTTATAATCTTAAACGTAAAGAACATCCAAAAAAATGTGAATCGATTATTTTAAATCCGCCAATCCTTTACACTTTCAAATAGTTTTAATATTTAAATTACTCTCAATTTTAAATACTGCAATCATTGCTGTTTTCAATATCAAATTTTCCAATTTCAACCTCAATGTTAAAAAAAATTGGAATGCAGTAAAATATTAAATTGATTTATACTATATTCACTACCGTTACTTTTTACAATTCATCAAACAAAATACTATGAGCTTAAAAACAATTATCGTCCTGGTTGTTACCGCTTTATGGTTTTGGGGAGCACAATATCGCTATGTTTGTGTTATCAAACAGGCTTGTGGTGATACTCCGCCTGAAAAGGTTGAAACTGTTATCGAACCGGAATACAACGAAGAATACGGGCCGCTGACTTACAAGTACAATGACCCCAAGGCCTATACAAGTCCTATTAACTTTCAAGCATTAAAAGACGAGATTTTAAAAGGGAATACTGGTGATAACATTCTCGAACTCACTGGTTTGTTCTTCAAAGGAGAATCCACACCTGAAGGACATGAAAATATGGGTGTTGCCAGAGCAGAAAGCCTTCGCGCTTTACTGATCGATTCTATCGCCGGAGAACGGATCAGGATTATGCATAAAGAGGTCGAACCGATTGAAGATTCAGACAAAAATCCATTCAAAGGAATAGATTACAAATGGATAGAAGTGAAGGTTGAAAAAGCGGAAGTTGTTCAATTGGCAGATCGAGCAGTAATGCTTTTCCCCGTCAATTCAGTTGGCATGGAAAAAGATCCAAACATCGACAAATACTTCAATGACCTTGCTGCCAATATTAAAAATACAGGTGAAAAAATTCACCTCACTGGTCATACAGACAACACCGGAACTGATGCCAGCAATATGGATCTGGGAATGCGAAGAGCAAAAGCTATCCAAAATATTTTACTGGCAAAAGGTGTTGACAAAAGTCTGATCACCATTGAATCAAAAGGAGAATCACAACCAGTTGCCACAAATGATACCGAAGCGGGCCGTCATCAAAACAGACGTGTGGAATTGAAGCTTATTAAATAAAATCCATCAAAACAAAAAATCAAACCATGTTATTATTATCACAAGTTTATCGGGATTTAACCATAGAAATTTTACTCTGGCTTCTTGGAGCCTTCCTACTTGGATACATCTTACGTTATATAATCGGCGCCAAATGGAGGACAAGAGTTGGTATTCTTGAAAAAGATTTATCAGCAATGACAGCAAAAGCCAACAGCCTCGAAGCAGATTTGAGTACAGCCAAATACGAAAAAGATAAGATCGCTGAAGAAATGGCAAAGGAAAAAAAAGAAAATGCCGATCTGTATTTCAAACTCAAAGCATGTGAAGAAAGTCTCGCAGCTGCCCAGGAGTCTGAAGAATCTGAAGCACCCGAAAGTTCACAAGCAGATGTTGAAAACGTAGCATCAGCCCCATTAGGATTTGTTGCTCCCAATATTGAAGTTGATGATCCAAAATTAAATGATTTGAAGATCGTGGAAGGTATAGGACCAAAAATTGAAGAGCTTTTGAAAAATGAAGGAATAGCCAATTTAGCTGTCCTCGCTCAAACCAATCCTGATGATATAAAAGCTATTTTGGATAAAGAAGGAGAAAGATTCCGACTCGCCGATCCAAGCACATGGCCCAAACAGGCTCAAATGGCTGTTGATGGCAATTGGGATCGCCTGGAAGAATACCAGGATTTCCTACAAGGTGGAAAAGAATAATTGACATTTTGTTCTTGAAATAATAAATTCTGTCATTAAAATTGATGACAGAATTTTTTTTACCATTTTATGAACGACGAAACCAATATCATTTTAAGCAGACTTAAAAGGTCAGGAATTGCTTTCATTGCAGTTCTGATTACAGGAACTTTTGGTTATAAATATATCGCTGAAGGTTCTTCATGGTTTGATGGGCTTTACATGACTTTTTTGACAGTTACAACCATTGGCTTTTCAGAAGTTGTAAATTTGGAAGGAAATACATTTGGAAGGATTTTTACCATTTTCATTGCTATTAGTGGAATTGGAATTTTGACTTATTCTTTTACTAATTTAGCTGCTTTGATAATTGAAACAAATTTGAGTGAAGGTTTTAAAAGAAAAAAAAAGTTAGCCAGGATTCAAAAAATGAAAGATCATTACATCATTTGTGGGTTGAGCAAGGTTGGTATCCACATTGCACAAGAATTAGAAAAAACCAAAAGACCATTTGTTATTGCTGATAAAGATGAAGTCATAATTGAAGAGATCAAACACAAATTTCAATATGGTGAAAAAATTGTCGGCGACTGCACTGATGAAGATTTTTTAAAAAAAATTGGAGTTAATAACGCCAAAGGATTTTTTGTAACAACAAGGAATGATCACGAAAACATTATTGTCTGCCTGACTGTCCGTCAACTTCACCCTGGAATCCGAATCATCTCACACTGTAATGACCCAGAAAGCACTAAAAAACTGGAATTAGTTGGAGCCAACAAGGTCATTTCTCCGTCGTACATTGGTGGTTTGAGAATGGCTTCTGAAATGGTGAGACCCACCGTAACTACTTTTCTCGATGAAATGCTACGCGACACAAAATTGAATCTCCGAATTGAAGAAATGACCGTTTCGAATAAATTCCATGATAAGACTATTGGGGATTTGCCTTTAAAAAGCTTTGACCAAACTCTACTTTTGGCTATAAAAGAAAAAGGCAACTGGCAATACAATCCCGCGAAGAATTATGTTCTTTCAAAGGACAGTGCATTGATATTAATGACTACTCCCGAAGAACTACATAAAATCGAAGATATGTTTAAATCCTGAAAATCATTCCAAATAGATATTAAACTCCACCCGACGATTTTGATCTCTCCCTTTTGCAAATTTGTTGCTCGCTATTGGCTGGGTCTCGCCGTATCCCCTCGAATCCATTCTTTCGGGATTAATTCCTTTTTCAGCCAAGTAATCCAGACAAGCTTTTGCTCGATGCTCCGAAAGGATCTGATTAAATGATGCATTTCCGACGCTGTCCGTATGACCAGCTATTGTCAATTTATATGCAGGATATTTTTTCATTACAGCAACAATTTTGTCCAAAATCAAAAAAGATTCAGAGATCAAAGTCGCTTTTCCATTTTCAAAACGAACATTCTGTACTGCAAAATCCAAAAGCTCTTTATCCTCCTGGCTTAGTTCCGGACAACCTTTATTTGCAATTGGACCTGCTTCAGTTGGACACCTGTCAACATTGTCTGTCAATCCATCCTGATCAGAGTCAGGACAACCTTTGTTTTCTGGTAAACCAACCTCCTCGGGACAATCATCATTTTTATCGATCAATCCATCACCATCGGCATCCGGGCAGCCATTATTTTCAACTGCTCCTGACTCTGTGGGGCATTCATCATTTGCATCAGGAATACCATCACCGTCAGTGTCTGGACAACCTTCAAATTCCACTAATCCGGCAATATTTGGACATTTATCCGCTTTGTCAATTACACCATCGAGGTCTGAATCCGGACAACCTTTTAGCAGAACAGTACCTACCTCAAAGGGGCATTCATCTTCCAAATCTGAAAGACCATCACCATCCGAATCGATGAATTCATTTTCGTTACTCGTTTTTCCAAAATACCATTTCAAACCGGTGCCATAGATCAGATTGTCCCGATCATCAGAAAAAGAAATCCGATATTCAGAATGAACCTGTAAATACAATTGGTGGATAATTTTGATATCTAAACCTAGGCCCGTTGGGACTCCAAAATTGACTCCTTTACCCTCAATAATTTCACTTCCGGCTCCAGCAAATACAAAAGGAATTAGCTTATTTTTCTGTTTGAAAAATTGAAACTTTAAATTTACATCCAGCCCGGCAATTAATTTTTCATTAGTCGTAAAATCTTCTTCACTCGGTATATTTGCAGAACGAAATTTTAAAGGTAAATAAAGGCACAGTTTTTCTTTAAAATGGAAAGTATAAGAAGCTTCAAATCCATAATTCAGATTCTCCGCTAGAACCAATTGTTTTTTGTACGGAGTATAATAATCTACAAACAACATTTTAGCTGAAGCAGAATGTTTCAAAAAAGTAGATTGACTAAAAAGATGAGTGGAAAAAAGGCTAAAAGTGAATAAAAAAAGGAGTTTAATCTTTTTCATACCGCAAATCAAATTGAAGAAAAACCAAACACTAGTCGAGAAGACCTCTTCCTTTTTTCTTGATTTTACCTTCTTTGTCCAGCTTTTTCATCAAGCGATCCAGGACACCATTGATAAAATCTTTGCTTTTTTCGGTACTGTACATTTTGGAGATTTCAACAAATTCATTAATCGTGACCTTTGTTGGAATAGTCGGAAAAATCATTAATTCGCTCAAGGCCATTTTGAGTGAAATCATGTCAATTATAGCTACCCGGTCAGCATCCCAGTTTTTTAATGTAGGCTCAATGATTTCCAGCAAATTTGAGTTATTGTTGTAAACATCCTTTAGTAAAGTTTCGCCAAATTCAACAGTAGTTTCATGCTGTGGCTGGTGTACCTGGCAAAAATTAACATCATCCGGTAATGCTTTTATTGTCTTTTTGATAGTTCCGACAATCAATGACTTGTCATCTCCCCAAAGCGGATATTTATCCTCCATTGTTTCGTTGTAAGTTTCTTTCGAAATAAGAGCTTTGTATAGCGCAAGAAGAATTTGACGATCATCGTCATGGGTGGATTTTTCTTTGATGTATGTTTTGTATTCCTCTTTTTTTGCAAAATCGATATAAAAATTTCGCACAAAATCTTCGTCGATCAACTTATTTAGATTGTGCTCCTCAACCAAATCCTTGAATTCAGCATTTAGAGCCACAGTCTGTACCAAATCGTTGTGAAATAATTTCGGAGTGAAAAGTTTATCTTCTTCGGAAGGGAGATGTTTTTTTGTTCGTCTTTCAGCATCCTTAACCGCATATTCTGCAACACTTATCAAAAATTGTAAATTGTACAGATACAATTCAAAGGAATGTTGGATACTTTCCCTGTAATTTTTCAAAACATCGTCGAACGTCAGTTTGGGGTCTCTACTCATGGCGTAGAGCATCTGCATTACTTTAATGCGGATATTTCTTCTGCTTAGCATAATTCAAATTAACAACTTAGGTTGTTTAATACTTTTCGCAAAGAAAGGTATTTTTTTCAAAAGCTGGTGTTTATATTTTAAAAAAAATAATTTTTGTTTGTTTTTATTTTACTATTGAACGGGAAACGAAGTCCATTATTAGATATCATTTCAAGTATTTTGCCTTAATCTCCTCATATCCAGGCAATTTTTTGAAATGCCACTTTTGAATGATCTTTCCATCCTTCCACAAAACGATCCCGGGATTTGACCGGACGATGGTTTTCAATAAAATATCATCTGCCGAATAAAAAGGATAAGCGGTCTGGGTTGCGTGCCTAAAAGACTCGATCATCTCGCTGGTTGCCCCTCCGACAATCGAATATATTTTATAGCCATCCTTTTCAGCTGCTTCGGCCAGCGGATTGATTTTTTCAATATATCGTTGCTGAAAATCATTGTCCCACAAATATTCAGTTTCGGTGATGGTTCGCGGAGTGACTTTAGAAGGATTGTTGACAAAAATAACAGTATCTGGAGAAACTATTGAATCCCTAACCCATGTGGTGTCATTAATTGTTTTTGAGGTAGATTTTTCATCATAATATAATTTGTGACTGACAATCATAAAATGATAATTTTCATCATTTAAAATATCTTCTGTCACATCCGTCCCGTCAGTAGTTTCCACAGCAAAATCACTGATTTTGGTAGGTTCAATTTCAGGTTCTGACTGGATTTGCTCATATTCCCATTCTTCCTTCGGGTAATTTTTGAACTCTTTCATAAAGGTTGCATAATCCAGTTCAACCACTTCATTGTTCGATTTATTGGTCAATTTATAACCAATTACCTGAACATTCGAACCTTCTCGCTCGATTTCTCTTGTAGTCCTCACATCAACATCGACAGCAAATGGGCGAAAATCTGTGTGTGGCAAATTCCACGCATAATTGCTGAGGCAATATAATAATACGACTACTGTCGACACAGCCATGATGATATCCCTTGTCCTTTTCGAAAAAAGCTGATGCATATCTTTATGTCTGAAAACAAAATATATAGCCGGAATCAACAGGAAGATATCTTTGAAAAATGAAATCTTGGGTTTCAGTTTGAGAAAGTCTCCAAAACAGCCGCAATCTGTGACTTTCATATTGGTCTCGACATATGGTCCCCATTTCCCGAATTCAAAAAAGTTGACGTCACTTGGAACATATCCGGTAAGAAAGGTAAAGCCGGTAAGAAAGGTAAAAACTACGACTAGAATTAAAAAAGCCCAACTGGTAAATTTCGCTCTTGCCCCTAATAAAAGTGCAATCCCCAGCACTATTTCAAACACGATCATAAACACAGAAAAACTAACGGAATAACTGGAAAGCCACGGAAACATTGGCGCTATAAATGACATCCAGGATTCCTGGAAAGTGTATTCAAATTCTGTGAAATATTGCTCCATTTTGTAAGCCGTCCCAAGAGGGTCTATTGCCTTTACCCATCCTGAAAAAATAAATAGCGCTCCTGTGAAGTTTTGCAAAAAAGTCATCAAATAACTTTTATGACCTTTCAAAATCTGTCCAACCACCAAAGTCAATACAAGAGCAATGGCTCCTATCATTAAAACTAAAGTTCCAAGCGTCATATGATTAATTTGAATTTATAATTACTAAATCAAGCTGCTTATACCTTTTTATCCAATCGAAATCGTCAAATTTTGTACAAAATTATCCGTTTCATTTGGACTAACCGCAACTTGGGGTACTTAATTCTCTCAGTTTAATTCGATACGAAATATAATTCATTCAGTTACTTATCCATTATCGCTTCCTCTAATCTTATGAGGGCAAACAACGAATAATTTATGATATCCTGAAAATTGGCATCCAACCCTTCAGAGATTAGCGTTTTACCCTCATTGTCTTCAATTTGTTTGATTCGAAGCAGTTTCATCAAAATCAAATCCGTAAGTGAACTGACTCGCATTTCACGCCAGGCTTCCCCATAGTCATGATTTTTGGCAATCATCAAATCTCGTGTCAGTTTCATATGATGATCATACAATTTTTCAACTTCATCCGGGTCCAATTCAAGGCCATTTTCATCCGGCAATTCCAACTGGATCAAAGCCATGACACAATAATTGACCAGACCAATGTATTCCGCATCGATAGACTCTTCCACTTTTTGCTCTTTCAATTCTTCAAGACTTCTAATTCTACTTGCTTTAATGAATAACTGATCGGTTAATGAAGTGGGGCGGAGTATCCTCCAGGCAGTTCCGTAATCTATTGTCTTCTTAATGAAAACATCTTTGCACTTTGCAATATTTCGGTCGTACTGTTGCAGGGTATGTTGCACTTTTCGGATTTTGCGTCAAAGATATAAAATAGAATGATTTATTAAAACGGCAATTCAAGTGTTTTACATTCAATTCAAAGATCACACTTTACTCTAACTAGCCTTGTTAACGAACTTGAAATAATTGTTAATGATTGGTTAAGCTGAAGAATTGTAAAGAAAGTGAGGCAATCTCAAAAAACTTTTGCCCATTCCGCGATCACATTGTGCTCGTTTATTTTAAAAATAAGACCACAGGGAAAACAATTGACAAAGAATCCTCTATGTGCAGGAATAATGCTATAGGAGTTTTCGTGAAGTTGATCGATTAAATATCGAGCTGACTGACCAATTTGGAAATTGCCTTTTGATTTGAAATTGTCACTCGACACCCTTTGCAAAACAATAGGATGTCCTTTCCATTTTGTAAACAAAACAGTGGAATTTGGCAATTTTTCATAATAAAACATAGCTTCTTTCCCTTCATCAAGATAAACTCCAGAACTACGGACATACTTGAAAGGTGTTACCCCATCCACTTTTGTGAATGAACTATTGGAATATTTCAGTTTACATGTTTTTTCACTTGGTATGTTCAATGGCTTATTTTGTAAAATCGACAAATTGTAGGATGCCATTTTGCTTAATTGTGGATTTGACTTTGACGCCATTTTCAATAAATAATCTTCCGCTTTTTGAAGATTTGAAAGGTCTTTATCACCAAGAAAAGCATAGGCTATAGCAACTGCAATTTGAGCTTTGGATTTTTCTGTTTTAGGCGTTTCGTTAGATTTTATAAAATGTTGAAACCGGTCTGACCAATAAAAATTTATTGCCTCTTTATAATTTTCATTCAAAATCATAAAGCACAATTTATTCAATTGTGCCGGAAAATAAGAGGTATCAAATCGAACAACTTTGTCAAAATAGAAAAGTGCTTTTTTGAGCAAAACTTTTCGTTTCACCAGCTCATCGTAGGTCAGTTTTTCAGCTCTCGTTTTATTTAATCTTGACCGAAAATCCAATTCTAAAGGCAAAAGGTATGGATCAATGTTTTTGCCACCAACTTCAATTGCCTGATGAATTTTTAAAATGCCAAGATTATTGAGCAGTTCTTTACCCATGTAATACTGGAGAATATATTCGTAATATTTTTCGGCAATATCATAATACCCCAAAACCGTAAGATAATTAGCACTTTCAAAAACCTGAATCAAGGTATCCAGGATGGTTTCCACTTCATATGATGTATTTTTTCGGTCTTCCAATTCAGGATAGCCGTGAAGTGTCTTACCTTTCAAATCATAACTTTCATAAAGGTTATCTATTAATTTTGACAAAATACCTGCGGTTTCATATCCAGCCAAATAAGCATTGAATGCACCCTGGATATCAGCCAGTTTTTCATCTCTTGTAGATGCCTTAAAATGGCGATCATAAGCCAGGAAACTCGTGTGCTGAACATCTCCTTTATCTTTTCCCTTATATGCATGAGCCAATTCATGACCTATAATAAAAGCCAAAGCATTCAACGAATCTTTTCCAAAACTCTGGCAAACTTCGATGGCTTTTTGTTCGATCAGGATCAGGTTACGGCGGTAAGAATAGCTGGCTATTTTTTCTTCGGAATCAACAATTTCAATTTGGGGTTGTGAAATTTGATAATTTCCGGTGGCTTTAAATAATTCATGAAGGATAAGCTCGGCATTACTTTGCATTGGGTGTGTGGCAAAAGCACAACACCATGTCATGGATAGAACAACAAAATTTACTAAAAACCGCTTCATGATAATTTAATCAAACCTTTTCTATTGACTATAAATATACTAAATCGTTTTTTGTGATCAGTTCGGTAAAATTATTTTTCCTGCGTCAAAAAACGTATATTTAGAAAGTGTACCACATGATAATTATTGATTTGCATCATCGAAAAACTGTTACCTAGAAAAAATCGAGTATTACGTCTGCCATTTTTCTCAGCAAATCCAATCCTGGAAATAATAATATCACCGACACCCTGATAACAACTGGAACCAAATGATTATATTATTTGATATGCTTTAATTAAAACCCAAAGCAACTTATTCAATTATGAAAAAACCATGAAAACAATAACATTTTCAATTTTTCTGTGCTGTACTTTTTTTTCATCCTTTGCTCAAAACATTGATTCTCTCAGTGTGGTCAGCAAAATTGACAGCCTGATAGATGTTAATACTGTCTTGGTTGAGCAAAGAAAATTTGAGGAAGCACTGGAAGTCATTGAAACAGCTAAAAGTCTTGCAAAAGAAGCTTTTGGGAATGATCATGAAATATATGCAAACTGTGCATTCAATCATGGACGAACTTTTCATAAAATCCCTAACTACTCAGAATCTGAAATTTTATATCTCGAAGCCAAAGCTTTATTTGAAAACAATCTAGGCAAAGAGCATTCGACGTATGTTATTATTTTAGAAAATTTAGCCATTCTTTACTGGGATATGGGAAAATTATTGAAAGCGGAGCCTCTTCTTCTTGAAGCAATGAATATCAGAGGAGAGGACCATGATAGGTATGCTGGAATTCTTGAAAATTTAGCAATATTAAATTTTGAATTAGGAAATTTTAAAAAATCAGAACAGTACTTTTTGCAGATAAAAGAATTGAATGAAAAAACTTATGGCAAGGAACATTCTGAATATGCCATCACGATTAGCAATTTATCAAATTTATACAGCAGAACAGGACGTCATGAGGAAGCTTTGCAACTTTTGTTAGAAGCTGTAAAGATAAATGAAAAACAGCTGGGCAAAGAACATCCTGAATACGCTAACAATCTCAATAATTTAGGTATTTTATACTACAAAATAGGTGAATATGATCTGGCTGAAAAGCACTATTTACAGGCAAAAGAAATATGGGGGAACACTCTTGGTGAAGAACATCCTGCATACACCAACAGCCTTAATAACCTTGGTATTTTATATTATATGTTAGGACGCTATGAAGCCACTGAAGCCATTTATACTGAAACATTAAACCTCCGTAAAAAAGTCTTGGGACAGGAACATCCGGAATATACTAGGAGTCTTAACAATCTTGGAATTTTAAAACATAGGCTTGGACAGTATGAAGAAGCTGAATTACTATATTTAGAAAACTTAGCGATAAAAGAAAAAGCATTTGGCAAAGAGCATCCGGATTATGCTTCAAGTCTGCATAATCTTGCAAGTCTTTATAAATCAATTGGCCGTTATAAAGAAGCAAAGAAGTTAATTAATGAATCCATTTCTATAAGAGAAAAAACACTTGGAAAAGAGCATGCTCAGTATGCATCAAGTTTGAATGCCCTTGCTGTTTTGCATTTAACAAATGGACAATATGATCTGGCTGAACCTCTATTTTTAGAAAGCATATCTATAAATGAAAAAACACTGGGCAAAGAACATCCGGATTACGCTCAAAGTATTAATACACTTGCTTTATTATACAGGGATTCGGGGCGTTACGAATTAGCTGATTCCCTTTACAACCAAGCTATTACAATCCGTGAAATGGTTTTAGGAAAAGAACACCCATCTTATGCAGAAAGCATCCATGACTTTGCTTTTTCGAAAAAAATGCAAAATGAATATGATTCTGCTGAAAAATTGTATTTGATAGCCAAAAATATTCGCGAGAAAGTTTTAGGAAAAGAACACCTTCATTATACGTACAGTCTAAATGGCCTTGCAAATCTATACTGGAGAACTAAAGAATTTGAAAAAGCCAAACAATATTCCAATGAATCCATAGACATCCAAAAATCTCTGCTTCTTAGGGCATCTAAGAGCTTATCAGAAAGAGAAATGGATGCATTTATAAACAAATCCATTTCCAGCCTAAATGGAACATATTCTTTCACTCATATTCAAAGAGAAACCGATTTCGGATCTCCTGAAGTATGTTTTGATAATTCGCTTTTTTATAAAGGGTTTCTCGTTACATCTTCCAGTCAGATGAAAAAGCATGTTTTAAAAGATACAGTATCAATTGAAAAATTTGACCTTTTCAAATCCTACCATCGTCGTTTAGCCAAAGAATTTGCTAAACCATTGACAGAACAAAAAAATGTTGAAGAACTGGAAGCAAAAGCCAACCAAATAGAAAAAGAACTGGTGCAAAATGTAGCAGGATTTAGTGAAGCGATCCAGCGGGTTTATTGGCAAGATATTCAAAAAAAATTGGAACCTGACGAAGCTGCAATTGAGTTTATCCACTATCCGTTTTACAATCCTGACCTCACCGATAGTATAATGTATGCAGCATTAGTTTTGCAACTTGGTGATACCATTCCCGTATTTATTCCATTGTTTGAAGAAGACCAGTTAAACAGTCTTTTATTATCTGATGAAGATAATAATGAAGAATTCCTTGGCAAATTATACACTTCAAGGGGAGTTGTACCGAGAAAGAAAAAACAACAAGAAGGACTGTATCAGTTAGTTTGGGAACCGTTGGACAATGTTTTAGAAGGTGTTGAAAAAATTTATTTTTCCCCTTCTGGCCTGCTACATAGAATTGCATTTAATGCAATCCCTTCCGAAGATGGATTCCTTTCAGATAAATATGAATTGGTTCAATTGACTAGCACCAGAAATTTGATTTTCAGAAATTCTAACGAAAATTATATCCTATCAGAAGCAATGGTTTATGGAGGAATAGAATATTCAATGGACAGTTCATCCATTGCAACTGCTAATCTTAGTTTGAAAAAGCTGGATTTTGTTTTCAATCTGAATGATTATAACATCGCTGAAAGGGGGAGCAAGGAAGAAAGTTGGCAATATTTACCCGGATCTGAAGATGAGCTCATAAAAATTTCAAATCTTTTTGAAACAAATAGCATCTCAACCAAATCAATCAAAGGATACCAGGCAACAGAAGAATCATTCAAATCAATTGGAGAAAACACATCCTCACCTACAGTTTTGCATATCGCAACTCACGGTTTCTTTTTTCCAGATAGCAAAATTAAGAACATGGAAAATCTAGAATTGGCCGGTTCCGGTTTTCGATTTTCTGAAAATCCACTTATTCGATCAGGATTGATTATGGCTGGTGCTAACGCAGCATGGCAGGGAAAACCAATACCAAAAGATTTTGAAGATGGCATCCTCACAGCATATGAAATTTCAAACTTGAATCTTTCCAGCACAAAACTGGTTGTGTTGTCCGCCTGTGAAACCGGACTGGGTGATATACAAGGGAGTGAAGGAGTTTTTGGTTTGCAGAGAGCATTTAAAATGGCAGGTGTCAAAAACATTATAATGAGCCTTTGGCAAGTGCCTGATGAGCAGACTGGCGAATTGATGGAATATTTCTATTCATTCTGGTTAAATGGCGAAAGTATCAACAAAGCTTTCAATAAAGCTCAAAAACAAATGAGAAAGAAATATAATGATCCCTATTATTGGGCTGGTTTTGTATTGATTGAATAAGTCAAAAATCATTCTTAGATCATCGTTGATGCTTTTCAATGTTTATTCAGTTTAATCTGATGACATATTCCATTAAATAATTAAAAGCTTTATTCAATCGACAAACAGTATTTGCTGAGTCATCTCGAAGTTGCTTTACAATTTTATTAAGTAATGAATACTTGTCATAATAATCTATTGATTGACCAGTTTCTATTGCTTCCAAAGCTATGAAAGCAGCTAAATGCTTCACTT
>JANQFJ010000021.1 GCA_028277915.1 Saprospiraceae bacterium | reverse complement strand
CTGCAACAAACACGCCTTCTTCTTCCGCTTTGTGAGCGAGCATCGCTCCTTTTACAACATCACCAATAGCATAAATACCTTTGACATTCGTTTCCAGATGTTCGTTGACTTCGATCCTTCCGCTTTTGTCAGTTGTAATTCCAACATTTTCTAATCCAAGATTATCTGTGTAAGGTCTTCGACCAATAGCTACCAAACAATAGTCAGCTTTGATGGACAACTCATCCTCAGTATCTTTCTTTTTATAATTAACCGTTACGGAACGGCTCGTTCCTTTTACAGAAGTGACCATGTGTCCGAGATGGAAATTCATTCCAAGTTTTTTCAATGATCGTCTCAATTCTTTGCTGCAATCCTGATCCATCGTTGGGATGATTTTGTCCAAAAACTCAATGACGTCAATTTGAGTACCCAAACGCGCAAAAACGGAACCCAACTCCAATCCTATTACACCTCCGCCAATAACAACCATTCGTTTAGGAACCTTGGAAATGTTCAATGCCTCAGTTGAAGTAATTACCCTTTTTTTATCGTAATTAAAAGCATCTGGAGTAATTGGTTTAGATCCTGTGGCTATGATTGTTTTATCCGTTTCTATTTCTTCAGTTGATCCATCATCTTTTTTGATCGAAATTTTATTAGCTGTTACGAAGTTTCCATGGCCATGAAAAACATCAATTTTGTTTTTCTTCATTAAAAATTCGATGCCTTTAGTATTTTCCTCAACTACTTCACCTTTTCGCTTAATCATCTGTGGCATATTCACTTTCAGGTCTTTTAAGCCGATCCCATGCAAAGCAAATTTTTCTTTCGCGTTGTGATAATGCTCTGAGGAATCCAACAAAGCCTTTGAAGGAATACAACCTACATTAAGACAGGTTCCACCAAGAGTATTGTAACGTTCGATGATTGCTGTTTTCAGGCCAAGCTGGCTGGCTCTTATCGCTGCGACATATCCTCCTGGGCCTGAGCCAATTACTACTAAATCGTATTTCATTTAAAGAAGATCATTTTTATTATAAAACCATTAAGAACCAGAATGCAATTTTAGAAAAAACAATCCTAATTCTTAATGGTTTTATAATAAAGTTTTAAAATAAATATTCGCTACTTTTTCTTTTTATTATCGTTTGGGTTTGGTCTTTTATTACCACCTTTTGATCGTCCATTTGTATTTCGCCTACGACTGCGACTGCGGTTTCTGTTTCGATTCCGGTTCCGGTTTCTTCTTCTGTTTTTTCTTTCTTCCGGAGGCAGTTCAATCACACCTGTCAAATCATCAGCATCATAATCTGCTTGCTTTTCCGGTTCAGCAGCCAGTGTTTGCAGATCTATCAAATCTGTTGGGAATTCATTTTTACTATTAAGTGCTAAAATATGTTTAACTCTTTCTAAAGTTAGCGAATAAAACTTTCCTCTTTTATTTCCGGAATCATAAGTATAAAACATTATTCCTTTGAAAATATCTGTTTTAACGAGTGAAGCTATCCCGACTTCGGTTTTCAGCTTTTCAGCATTTTTAGGGAAGTGAGTCAAAGCGTCCATGTAAGTATCCAATTCGTAATTCAAGCAACACTTCAATCTTCCACACTGACCAGATAATTTGGATTGATTAATCGCTAGATTTTGGTACCGTGCTGCTGCTGTTGAAACGGATTTAAAATCCGTCAACCACGTTGAACAACAAAGCTCCCGACCGCAAGAACCTACTCCTCCAATTCGTGCAGATTCTTGTCTGGCACCAATCTGGCGCATTTCAATTTTCACCTTAAATTCTTTTGCAAAATGACGAATCAACTCACGAAAATCCACACGTCCTTCTGCAGTGTAGTAAAAAGTCGCTTTGCGCTTATCACCCTGATATTCCACATCGCCGATCTTCATTTCCAACTCCAAAGTCTTTGCAATTGCCCTTGACCTTACCATTGTACCCATTTCTAAGTTACGAGCTTCTTCCAGCCTTTCGAGATCCCGTTCATTGGCTATGCGTATAATATTTTGAAGAATTGTGTCTTCGCTGGTACGCTTTTTCTTCATTTGAAGTCGAACTAATTCTCCTGTCAATGAAATCCGTCCGATGTCGTAACCATTAGCAGCTTCGACAACAACCATATCTCCAATAATCGCCCTTGTGTGGGATGGATTATGATAAAAACTTTTACGCGACCCATTTTTAAAACTCACTTCAACGATATCAAAATCATCATAATCTCGTATATCTTTGGTCGCCAACCAATCGTAAGTATTTAATCGATTGCAGCCGCCTGTCGCGCAACCACCATTACTTTTGCATCCATTGGGCTTTCCGTCTTTTCCCGTAGAACAACCTGTACAACCCATATCTTTAGTTATTATTAGAAGTTAATAGTTAAAAGTTGAATAGTTGCTTTCTTTCACCCTTTTATCCTCCATCCTTGCGTCCTTCTTTTTCAACTTTCAACCAATACTTTCGATTTTAAAATTTCATTCATTTTGATAGAAGTATCCAAAAGCAAAACCTTCGGATTTGCATTCCTTTCGATATAATAAAAACAATCATCCAGTAATGTTGTAATCCGCTGGATTTGTTCAAATTCGATAACTTTTGTGAGGTTCATAGCGGTTTTTAATTCATCCGGCTGCAATCTTACTTTTTCATTTCCTGTCATTTTCACCACCAAATATTCCCGCATAAAATGCAAAGCATAGCGCAAAAATTGTTTCTGATTTTCTCTGCCAATCGCCGCAAACTTTTCTACCCAGGCTACTAGCTCCACACCATTACCTTTATAGCATTTTCGCATCCACTCCAAGAATATCTTTGAATTATCATTTTCCTGTTGAACAATTATCTTCAGCGCTTCATTGAAATTGCCATTTGCCAGGTGAGCTATTGACCTTGCTTTCTCAGTTTCAATTTCAAATTTTGAAACCAAACCCTCGACGATTTCTTCATCGCTCAGCTGGTTGATCTTTACAATCTGGCATCGCGACAAAATCGTGTTCAAGATCAAATCCTGGTTTTCAGCGACAAGTATAAACAGTGTATTCTCCGGAGGTTCTTCGATGAGTTTGAGTAATCGATTGCCTTCTTTACCGAGATATTCCGGCAACCACATGATGAGCACTTTGTAAGTGCTTTCAAAGGACTTCAAACTCAATTTTCGAATGATGTTGAGGCATTCGTCTTTATTGATATTTCCTTGTTTGTTTTCAGCGCCGATATATTGCAACCACTGGTTGATATCCTGGTAAGGGTTCTCTCCGATTGCTTTTCGCCAATCATTTAAAAAATTGTTACTGGTATTTTTAGCGCCAATAAAAGGAAAAGAAAAATGAATATCAGGATGGGCAAATTTGGAAGATTTTACACAAGAGTTGCATTCGCCACACGCATCACCATCGGTTTTATTTTCACACAAAACGTATTGTACAAAAGCAATAGCAAGCGCCAATTTTCCACTTCCAACAGGTCCCAAAAAGAGCTGTGCATGCGGTATCCGACCAGAATTGGCAGATTGTATTAATTGGGTTTTAACACTATTATGACCAATGATTTCTTTAAACTGCATCCTCTATATTTATTTGGACGCAATGACTAAAGCATTGAATTTAAAGGAGTTATAACGCGACCCAATCATGAAATCAATCATCAAAAGGATCTAAAGAGGAAGGGTAAAAATTAACTAATTGTCCGTTTTTGTAAAGCAAATAGTTATAAAAATTCCATTCTACCTCACTTTCATTTTACTATTTGCTGCTTTGTTTGTGAGCCATATATATCTAGGCTGTTCTTTCCTTTAATTGATAATCTGGCGGCTATAAAAATAGTCACACCATATTTTAAACGAACAAAAGGTTTGAATTTTCAGCATTTGAGTCTCGTTTCAGATTTTTAAAATCGTTGGGAGGCAAACCCACAAAATGTATTTCCAAATTCCACAAAAATTTCCTACAAAGCTGAAAAAGAGGTGAAGTTTATTTCACCGTTATTTTTTTACCTTTAAACGCTGCAAAATCAATCTCACTTACGTCAATTCCTTCTACTTTAAACTTATGCAATGTAATCATTGCTGACATGCTCGTAAAATTACACAAATTATCTGATAGTTGCTAAAAATTGCAAATTGCTCCTGTTAGAAGATATCAATAAAATTTCGCAACCGGCATTCAAATTATTTGTTACTTTTAAGTATTAAAGCTATTAATTGATGAGGATTTCAGTATTTCGACGAGCACATTTCAATGCAGCTCATAGGTTGTATAACCCAAATTGGTCTAACGAAAAAAACAACGAAGTTTTTGGGTTATGCAATAATCACAATTATCACGGACATAATTATGAATTGGAAGTAAAGGTCAGCGGTGAAGTTGATCCTGAGACTGGTTATTTGATCGATTTAAAAATATTGAAGGATATCATCCGTGAACAGATTGAACTGCGCTTTGATCATAAAAACCTCAATCTGGACACTGAAGAATTTAAAAATCTCAATCCTACTGCTGAAAACATTTGCTACGTCATTTGGCAAATTTTACGCTCCCATTTGGACAAAAAATATGACCTTTCAATAAGGCTTTTCGAAACACCTCGAAACTATGTAGAGTATCCTGCAACTTGAATTTTACAACTAAGCGAAATCTGTCATAGAAAAGACAAGTTTGATTGTAAAACAGCTTAAATTCAACCTTGCAAACGTTTTTGACAACAATTTTTTATCTTCAACTGTACGATTACTTTAACTAATTCAAACCTAAAACTTTCATGCACATTGCCATCATTGGAAATGGTATTAGCGGGATTACTGCTGCTCGTTATATCCGCAAAATGAGCGATCACAATATTACCGTGATCTCGGCTGAGACTGATCATTTCTTTTCAAGAACCGCTTTGATGTATATATACATGGGCCATATGCGATTCAAAGACACCAAGCCCTATGAGGACTGGTTTTGGAAGAAAAATCGCATTGATTTGCTCAATGCTTATGTTGAAAAAGTAGATACTCAAAACAAAAAACTGGTTTTAAAAGGCAGTAGTAATTTGTCTTACGATAAACTGATCATCGCCAGTGGTTCAAAATCCAACAAGTTTGGCTGGCCAGGCCAGGATTTGAATCGTGTGCAAGGTTTGTACAGTTATCAGGATTTGGAATCCATGGAAAAGTACAGCGAAGGGTTGAAACGAGCTGTCATTGTAGGTGGAGGCTTGATTGGGATCGAAATGGCAGAGATGTTCCATTCACGTCATATTCCGGTAACAATGCTTGTTCGCGAAAAGAACTTTTGGGATATCGTTTTGCCAATAGATGAATCCAAAATGATCAATCGACATATCCTTGAACATGGTATTGATTTGCGTTTGGAAACAGAATTGAAGGAAATCGTCGATGATGGAGCAGGCCAGGCAAAAGCAGTAACCACGAATAAAAACGAAACCATTGAATGCCAGTTTGTAGGATTGACTGCTGGCGTAAGCCCAAATATCGGTTTTTTGGAAGGTTCGGGAATTGAAACACAGCGTGGTGTGGTTGTCAATGAATTTTTAGAAACATCGGTTCCGGACGTTTATGCGATAGGTGATTGCTCCCAGCAAAGAAATCCCTTACCCGGTCGGCAACCTGTCGAAGCAATTTGGTACACCGGCAAAATGATGGGAGAAACTTTGGCCTACAATATTTGTGGCAAAAAAACAACTTATGATCCTGGCATTTGGTTTAATTCAGCTAAGTTTTTTGATATTGAATACCAGGTTTATGGAACGGTGCTGGCTAATCCTCCTGAAAATCACGTTTCGATTTTTTGGGAACACCATTCAGGTAAAAAAAGTATCCGTATCATTTACGATAAAAACACATCAGAAATTCTAGGATTCAATTTGATGGGTGTTCGGTATCGCCATGAAGTTTGTGAGAAATGGCTCCGCGAAAAAGTCTCTGTTGAAACGGTTTTACAAAATTTGTCACTCGCGAATTTCGATCCTGAGTTTTTTGATGAATACGAAAATGATGTAATCGCTATGTACAACAAACAAAGCGGAAAACATCTCCAAAAAAAGAAAAAGCGAAGCTGGAACGCTGTGTTCGATTATCTAAATACCTAAATTTTACACTCAGAAAAACACAAAACTCAATGAGCCAAGTCAATAAAAGTATGTCGCTTGCTAATCCTGCGCCACCTTTTAGGGATACCATTCAAAAAATTGCAGCTACAATTGGAGCCGTTGGATTATTATTTCTTTTTGTTGCTGCCTTTGGTGGTTTTGCTGGCAATCAAGGTCTTATGCTAACTGTTTCGCTTTTGTTGATGACACTGGGAACAATCGTCTTTTCCTGGCGAGCTTATTCGAACCAACCTGAAGGAATAAAAAACAATGGTATTTGGTTTAGTTCTTTGACTAACAAAGGGTTGTGGGCATGGATCGCAGGGATAGTGATCACTGGATTTTATGTTTTTTTGTACTGGTTTCCAGAATATTTGGGTAAAGTTGAGGAAGGAGTAAACACTGGATTGATTGGCTTTTTTGACCCTCTTTCACAAGTTTTAAAAGGTACACCTGCTAGCGAGTGGTTTGTTTATGGAACGCTTTATACTTTGGCGATTTTGATTTTTGGATTCAAATTTATTTTAAAATACCGCCACAATACCTATCAGATTTTGCGAACGATTTCGGTAATGTTTTTCCAATTGGGTTTTGCATTTTTACTACCCGAAATCCTCCAACGACTCAACCAGCCTTACTACGATTTCAAAAACATGTGGCCTCTCAATTATTATTTCTTTTTTGACTGGAACATCGAAGGCTTTCTAAATAGCGGAAATATTGGTCTTTTCATGCTGGTTTGGGGAGTAGTGATGATCTTTGCGATCTCTCCGATTTTGACTTATTTTTATGGAAAAAGGTGGTATTGCTCGTGGGTTTGTGGTTGTGGTGGTTTAGCGGAGACAGCGGGGGACTCATTCCGCCATCTTTCGGATAAATCGTTGAAAGCGTGGAAAATCGAGCGTTGGTTGATCTATTCCGTTTTGGTATTTGCAGTGGTAATGACGGTTGCTGTTTTGTTCAGCTTTTTCAGCAATAATCCGGAGAATTTCGCAATCACAAAAACTTCCTTTTTAATAATCGTTTTGGCTGTAATGGCAATCTTGGGAGGAATTGCATCTCGTTATCGAAATGATCTAAAGGCAACTGGAAAATATACTTATCAAATCATTTTATCCATCATCTCAATTATTTCAATTTTAACACTAATCGCTTATATCACAGGTAGTTGGAATGTCTTTTTTATCGACAGTTATTCTCTTCGATCGTGGTATGGTTTTGCCGTTGGAGCAGCATTTTCAGGAGTAGTTGGTGTCGGATTTTATCCATTAATGGGATCAAGGGTTTGGTGTAGGTTTGGTTGTCCGATGGCAGCAATTTTAGGAATTCAGCAAAAACTTTTTTCAAGATTCAGGATCACAACCAACGGCGGCCAATGCATTTCTTGTGGCAATTGTTCGACATTTTGTGAAATGGGCATCGATGTCCGGTCCTATGCTCAAAAAGGGCAAAATATCGTCAGAGCTTCCTGCGTTGGTTGTGGAATTTGTGCAGCGGTCTGTCCAAGAGGCGTGTTACGGTTGGAAAATGGATCTGTGGACATCAGTCAACGGACAGCAGAGTTGAAAGCTATCCATATCACCTAAGATCAGGTTAAAATTTTGAATTAATTTCCAGAGACTAGTTTTTACTTTTTGCTACTATTTTAACCAAATCCTTTTCCAGACTTACATCAGGAGATTCCACAAATCGTCCGATTTCTTTACCTTCCAGTAAGAAAATAAAAGTAGGCACATATTCTATATCCCAGCCAACTTCTTCGTGTTGCGGGCTTTGTTTATATCGATCGGGGTGATCATCAAGGGCAACAACTTTTAAGCGATTTTCTTTAAACTCAAGAAAGTCCAATATTTTATAAAAACGAGGTACCTCCTGACGACTATCCGAACACCAGGTGCCGAAAAAAATCATGATTTCCAGTGAATCCATCGAAGTTTTGATTTTGGTAATAGCTGATTCATCTACTTTGTAAGACTGATACTCTGTCGAAAACCATTCCCGATAGTTCTTATTTTGCCATGCATCTCTATTGATTTGTCCAACCAAAATAAGGCCTCCTTCTTCAGAAGCAATCTCTTGATTGATTGTCAAATTCTCTGTTTCTGAAGTAATGTTACCAATTATTTGACAATTTAAAATTGGTATGCAAGCTAACATTGAAATTGACACTTGTATTACAAAAGCGATCAAGAAGTTATTCATTTTTTGGACTTTTTGATTGGTTAAGCGTAAAAGTATAAAGTCCAAAATTATTTATTATAAATAACTGATAATCATCATCTTGGGAGATGATATTTTTCAGTTTTACTGAATTTTTCAAAATGTGGGAGTAGGGAGAGCGTTTAACTGAAGTCGATTTCGGTATTATCCCCGATATTCAAACTTTGGCTGAGTCCTTTGATAGCAGCATCACTACCAACTAATGATTGCTGTAAAACGACTTCGTTGATCGAGGCATAACTACCAATGATAGATTCTTTGATAATCGAATAATCAACAACTACGTTGTTGCCAATCGTAACATGAGGACCAATGATGGAATTAGAGATTTTACAATCTTTTCCGATACTCACCGGATGGATTATGATAGTATTGTCATAAGCCGGAAGGTCATCGGAAGCATATCCTTCTTTATCAAGCAATCTGGCATTGGTCTCAATGAGAATTTCTTTTTTCCCACAATCGAACCAATTATTCACCGGAATAGTCGTGAATTTCACCCCCCTTTCAATCATGCCCATCAAGCCATCCGTCAGTTGAAATTCCCCATGCGTCATGTAGTTGTTTTTGATATTTTTTTCAATTATATCGATGAGCATTTCGACTTCCTTTATTTTATATAAACCAACCATTGCCATATCCGATTTTGGAATGTTTGGTTTTTCAACCACACGATTGACCACTCCATCTTCATCATATTCCACCACACCAAATTCCCACGGATCATCAACTTTTTTTACACAAAAACAAGAATTTGGCTCTTTTAATACCTGGTGAATATCAAAATCTATGATCGTATCCCCAAAAAAGATAAAAATCTCGTCTGCATCCTTTATTGATTCCCTTGCTGTCCAGATAGCATGGCCACTACCTTCCCTTGTGTCCTGATAAACAAATTCTTTGTTCAGTTCCGGATAGTTTTTTTCCAGGTATAATTTGATCTTCTCTCCGAGATAACCAATAATGAAAACAAAATCGCGGATGCCTACATCTACTAATTGATCGATAATAAATGAAATGATGGTTTTTCCAGCTACCGGGATAAGTGGTTTAGGTTGGGTATAGGTGTGTGGACGAAGGCGCGTCCCTACTCCAGCGACTGGGATTACGGCTTTCATAAAAAATGATTTAAATTTTAATTCAACTAAAAGTTTTAGTCCAATTCCGATTTAAAAGAATGTAATATAAGTCTTTATTTTCTACAAAAAAAGCCCTACCAAAATGGCAGAGCTTAATAAATATTTTTAAATGATTTTCTGACTATCCTCCTTCAAGAGCAGCAGCACCACCGACGATTTCTGACAATTCTCGGGTGATCGCTTCTTGACGGGCTTTATTGTAACTGATCTTGAGTTCCTTAAGCATCTCCTCTGCATTTTCGGAAGCTTTGTCCATTGCAGTCATTCGTGCACCGTGCTCTGAAGCATGAGTATCTAAAAGGAATTTTTGAAACTGGGTTTGCAAAATGCTCGGAATCAAATACTCCAAAAGTGTTTCTTTATTGGGTTCGAAGATATAATCCGCTCTGACTTTTCTTTCGCCAGGTTCTTCCTCCAGTTTTTCAACAGGAAGGAACTGTTCCGACTCAGGAAACTGCATCGCTGCATTTTTGAATCGTCCATATGCTACTTCAATCGCATCGTATTCTTTTGCTTCAAAAGCATCCATCAACTCTGTAGCAACAGTTGCAATATTTTCAAAACTCAAATCACTGAAAATCTCAACATGATCGCTGACAATCTGCTCAGCAGGCAATCGCCTCTTAAAGTAATCATACCCCCTTTTACCAATACAAAGCACTTTTACCGATTTAGCATCTTTAAACTTTGTATTCATGGTATGCACTGCGGCTTTGATGACATTGGAGTTGAACGCACCACATAGCCCACGATTTGAAGTCACAACGACCATCAAAGCATTTTGAATTTCTCTTTCCTCTCCAAAAGAAGTACTCGCGTCTCCTTCAAGATTAGAAAGAATATTGGTCAACATGGTATTCAATTTATTAGCGTAAGGACGCATTTGTTGAATCGCCTGCTGTGCTTTACGCAACTTTGCAGCAGAAACCATTTTCATGGCTTTGGTGATTTGCTGCGTAGAGTTTACAGAGGCAATCCTTTCGCGTACTTCTTTTAAATTTGCACCCATTTAATTTAGTTAAATAGTTTATAGTTTGAAGTTATTGGTTAAAAGTTTTTTAACCATTTAACTCATCACTTCTTATTATTTAAATTGTGTGCTGATCTCAGCAGCCAAAGTTTTCAAAGTGTCAGTAGCTTCATCAGTCAACTTACCTTCACGGAAAGTATCCAAAACTTCAGGATGTTTCTGCTCCAAGGTATTCAAGAAAATTTCCTCAAATTCTCTGACTTTATTTACAGGAACATCTTTCAATAATCCGTTTGTACCTAAATATATAATCGCTACTTGCTTTTCAACAGTTACAGGAGAATACTGCGCTTGTTTCAAGACTTCCACGTTACGTTTACCTTTTTCCAAAACAGCAGTTGTCGCAGCATCAAGGTCAGAACCGAATTTTGCAAACGCTTCCAATTCACGGTATTGCGCCTGGTCAAGCTTTAATGTACCCGCAACTTTCTTCATAGACTTGATCTGGGCAGATCCACCCACACGTGACACGGAGATACCAACATTGATCGCTGGACGAACACCTGAGTTAAACAAGTTTGACTCCAGGAAAATCTGTCCGTCAGTAATTGAAATTACGTTGGTTGGAATATATGCTGATACGTCTCCCGCTTGCGTTTCAATAATTGGAAGTGCTGTCAATGAGCCGCCTCCTTTTACGATTCCTGCTTTTTTCAAAGATTCCGGAAGATCGTTCATGTTACGGGCGATATCATCATTTGAGATCACTTTCGCAGCGCGCTCCAACAAACGTGAGTGAAGGTAGAATACATCACCTGGATAAGCCTCACGACCCGGAGGACGACGCAACAACAACGAAACTTCACGGTAAGCTACCGCTTGTTTTGACAAATCATCATAAATGATTAAAGCCGGACGGCCTGTGTCCCTGAAGTACTCACCAATTGCAGCACCCGCAAAAGGAGCATAAAACTGCATTGGAGCAGGATCAGAAGCTGAAGCAGAAACGATCACTGTGTAAGCCATCGCACCGTTTTCTTCCAAAGTTTTAGCTACCTGAGCAACAGTAGAAGCTTTCTGACCAGAAGCTACATAAATACAGTAAACTGGCTCGCCTTTATCATAAAATTCTTTCTGATTGATGATCGTATCGATAGCAATCGCTGTCTTTCCAACCTGACGGTCACCAATGATCAACTCACGCTGACCTCTACCGATAGGGATCATTGAGTCAATCGCTTTGATACCGGTTTGAAGTGGTTCGGATACCGGCTGACGGTAAATTACTCCCGGAGCTTTACGCTCAAGTGGCATTTCGTACTTTTCGCCTCCGATTGGCCCTTTTCCATCGATAGGTTTTCCGAGTGCATCAACTACACGTCCAACCATCTCCTCTCCTACCTGGATAGAAGCGATACGGTTTGTACGGCGAACAGTTGAGCCTTCTTTGATACCATCACCAGGCCCTAAAAGTACTACCCCTACATTATCTTCCTCTAGGTTCAAAACAATCGCTTGAACACCATTTTCAAATTCAACCAATTCACCAGCCTGTGCATTGTTAAGGCCATATACACGGGCAATACCGTCACCAACTTGTAGTACAGTTCCAACTTCTTCCAACTCTGCAGCAGTTTTGAAACCAGAAAGCTGTTGTTTTAATATTGCGGATATTTCATCAGGTTTTACATCAACCATTTTTAAAGAATTTATTTTTTACTGAAATATTGTTTTCTAAAAAGTTCTAAAAGTCTTTTACAAATAAGTTTTTGGAAAACTCCTTACGAAGCAATTCCATTTTGTGTGTCACGCTTTCATCGTACAACTTATCATCAAATTCGATCACAAAACCTCCGACGATATCCGGGTCAACTTTGGTAATCAACTCAACGTGCTCTTCCGTAGCTGTACTCGCAACCAGTTTTTGTTTGATGCGCGAAATCGTTTCTGCGCCCAAAGGAGCAGCAGTTGTCAACTTCACGGTAGAAATATGCTTGATTTCCTTGTACTGATTGATAAATTCATCAGCGATTTCAGGAAGATAAGCTTCACGGCCTTTATTGAGTATTATCTTAATAAAAGCACTGGTCATTTCATCAAATCTGTCTTCAAACAGGGCATTAAAAATCGACTGTTTTTTGGAAGCATTGATGATCGGGCTTTTTAGTAATAAATAAAAATCCCTGTCATCAGCTGCCTTTTGAAAGGTTTTGACATCCTCCAAAACACGCTCCAGTTTGTCCTGCTCAACTGCAAGATCTATCAGCGACTTAGCGTATCGGGAAGCAATTCTTGTTACAGACATATGATTTAGTTATTAGTTAAAAGTTATTGGTTATTAATCATTTACAACTAACCTAATAACTTAACAACTATTTAGTTCAACTTAATATCATCAATCAGGCTATTGGCAAACTTTTCCTGTTCGCTATCGCCTGAAAGTTGTTTTTTGATAATTTTCTCAGCAATCTCCAAAGCCATCATACCAGATTGATTTTTCAAATCGATCAAAGCAGCTTGTTTCTGATTTTCGATTTCGTTTTTGGCATTGGTCACGATTTTTTGAGCCTCGTCTTTCGCTTTTTCTTTCGCTTCTTTGATCATGGAATCTTTCATCTCTTTGGCTTCTTTCAAAATCTTTGAACGTTCTTCACGTGCTTCTGCCAAGATTTGCTCATTTTGAGCTTTGAGATCAGACATTTCCTGACGAGCATTTTTAGCTTCATCCAAAGCATCCTGAATATCCCCTTCTCTTTTTTTCAAAGCATCTTTTATTGGCTTGAAAGCGTAGCGCCCCATTATGACCCAAAACAGGATAAAAATGATCGTTGACCAAAGGAGAAGACCATACTCCGGGCGTAATACTGAAAAATCTGCTAAATAAATCATTTATATTTTCTTTTAACTTTTTTCTAAATAGTGGGCTGAACCAGGCAACCAACCGTTGTGATCCAGCCCTGTTTTTGTCGTGTGGTAGCTATTAACCGAAGAATGCAAGGATGATCGCGATCAATGCAGCACCCTCTACAAGGGCTGCCATCAAGATCATGTTCGCACGGATATCACCTACTGCTTCTGGCTGACGTGCGATTGCTTCCATTGCTTTAGCACCGATATTTCCAATACCGATACCTGCTCCGATAACTGCTAATCCAGCACCAACTGCTGCTAAAGTTCCAGTCATTATTTTGGAATTTTATGATTAAAAAATGTTTTCAATTCTTTTCGCTATTTACTTTTAAATAGCTGAAGTTTTCATTAATGAGCCTCTTCGTGGTGGTGATCTTCTATCGCAGTTCCAATGTAAGAAGCTGTCAATATTGTAAATACAAATGCCTGAATGAATGCTACCAGCAATTCAATCGCCATCATAAATAATGTCAGGATAGTGGAACCAACTGCAGTACCCCAGCCTGCAACCGGATTCGCACCATTTTGTCCAAAAATAAAGATCAAACCTACAAAGATGATGATCACCATGTGACCAGCAGCAATGTTACCAAATAAACGAAGCATCAGTGTCAATGGCTTAATAAACAAGCCCATAATCTCCACCGGAGTAATGATGAATATTTTTAATGGTGCAGGAATACCTGGCATCCAGGCTACGTGCTCCCAGTAATGTTTATTTCCGCTAATATTAGTAACCAAAAATGCAATTACCGCAATGATCAGAGTAAAGGAAATATTTCCTGTTACGTTTGAGCCACCGAGGAATGGAATTTGCCCGAACAGATTCAAACCAAGGATGAAAAAGAACAAGGCCATCAAAAGGGAGATATATTTTTCCCATTTTGGACCAAGAAAAGGTTTTGCAACTTCGTCCTGTATGAAAACGAATATCGACTCCATGAATCCTTGCATTCCTTTCGGAGCCATTCCTTCTCTTTTCTTATAAGCATTAGCCGTTCCTATCAAAGCCCAACCTAAGAAAAGGAAGACCAGGATCATGGTCATGACATTCTTTGTAATTGAAAAATCATAAAAGGAGGTAGTTCCACCACCAAGAAATCCAGCATCTGCATAGCTTTTCGAATCACACAACCATTCTTCCCCTTTATAGCAAAGGTGGACAATATCTTTTTTCTTCCCATTGTCCATTTCTATCTCCCGCACATACAATTTGTACTTACCAAGTTCCACTAAGCCATCAGGAAACTCATCAGCTTTTACAATTCGTCGAACAGATCCTTCGAAAAGAACATAGTCATTATAAGCATATTCACCTGTTCCGTGATAATCGGCTTTAAACTTTCCAGAAGAAAACATATCCAAACCTGTGTCAGATTTCAAAATGCAAGGTAATGGAAAAGAGAAAGGTCCGATACTATAAATATTCTGATCTGAAATATGGTGAAAAGCAACTTTTTGAGGGTTGAATACATCTGCTTCGACATAACCACATTCGTTGCCATGTCCATGATCATCTGTGTGCCCTGTTTGCTCCGCGTGATCATCGTGTCCGTGGTCATCCTGATGGGCTTGCGAAAAGGCAAAAACGGAGATGCAAATTATGCACAAAAAACTCAGCGAAAGTTTACGCATTGATTCCTGTTTTTTTATCAGCTTTAAATACGTGTTTTAAAAATCGCTGCAAAGGTATATATTATATGCTGTTTTTGAAAACCAAATATTATTTTTTTTACACTTAGATGATAGTTTATCAAAGAAATTTTATTTGCCTCCTTTGTTTTGAAAACTTTTGACACCCTTGCATTCCTAAAAAACTCATCATCAACAATTTATAAATTTATATTTATTTAACATGAATTAAATTTCACAGCTCACACCCTCTTCAAAACTATTCTTCGCATGAAAGGAAATTGCCAGAACAATAAGTTTCAAAAAAAAGAAATATCATTTTATAATTTGGTTGGCCAAAAACAAAAATTACAAAGGGTTTGAAAGCTCTAAGCCTCCAAACCCTTTATGAATTAAATATCGTTTTTCAACAAACTATCGCGCAAAAGAAACTGCTCTTTTTTCTCGAATTACAGTCACTTTAATTTGCCCTGGATATTGCATCTCATCCTGTATCTTCTGAGAAATCATGAAAGACAGGTCATCAGCATAAGTATCGCTAATCTTTTCACTTTCAACAATCACCCGCAGTTCGCGACCGGCCTGCATTGCAAAAGCTTTTTGAACACCTTCGTGTGCCATGGCCAATTCTTCCAATTCTCCGATACGCTTCAGGTAACTTTCCAAAATTTCGCGACGAGCTCCCGGGCGAGCACCTGAAATGGCATCACAAGCCTGAACAATTGGCGAGATAATATTATTCATTTCAATTTCGTCATGGTGAGCGCCGACTGCGTTGCAAACCACCATATGTTCCTTATATTTTTCACAAAGCTGCATTCCAAGAATAGCATGTGAAAGTTCTGTGTCTTCTTCCGAAACTTTTCCAATATCATGTAACAGGCCAGCTCGTTTTGCCAGTTTGGCCTGTTTAGGACTAAGTCCTAATTCAGCAGCCATTGTAGCACAAAGGTGTGCAGTTTCGATGGAGTGCTTCAACAAGTTCTGGCCATAGGAGGAGCGGAAACGCATACGGCCAACCATTTTCACCAAATAAGGGTCAAGGCCATGAATATCCAATTCAATCACCGTTCGTTCTCCAATCTCAACAATTTGTTCTTCAAGTTGTTTTCGCGTTTTTGCTACAACTTCTTCGATTCGAGCCGGGTGGATTCGGCCATCAGCTACCAATCTTTTCAATGAAAGGCGGCAAACTTCCCGACGGATGGGATCAAAACTGGAAATCACAATTGCTTCAGGTGTATCATCGACGACGATTTCAGCTCCTGTAGCCGCTTCCAAAGCTCGAATGTTTCGTCCTTCACGGCCGATGATTTGGCCTTTCAGGTCATCTGATTCAAGGTTGAATACAGAAACGGTATTTTCGATGGTATATTCAGCACACATCCGCTGGATCGTCTGAATTACGATTTTTTTAGCATCTTTGTTTGCAGTAATTTTAGCCTGCTCGATGGTATTTTTAATCAAAGCCATGGCATCGTTTTCGGCTTTTCCTTTAACGGCTTCGAGCAATTGTTCTTTAGCTTCGGCTTCGCTGAGTTTTGCGACGGTTTCCAAAGCCTTGATGTGTTTTTCATTGGCAGCATCAAGTTCTTCTTTTTTCTTGGCAACGATTCGCATTTGCTTATCCAGGTTTTCGCGAATTGCTTTTGTTTCAGCTTCCAGGTTTTCAACTTCGGATTTTTTGTTTTCTAAAACATCCACTTTTTCCTGAAATTTGTCTTGCTTTTGTTTGAGTTCGTTTTCCATTTTCACAACCCCTACTTCACGATCTTTCAGATCGACTTTGTGTTGTGCTTTTTCATTTTCAAAGTCACTTTTCAACCTTGAAAATCGTTGCTTGGCTTCCTGTATTTTTTTTTGTTTAATACTTTCGTGCTTACTTTCCGCTTTTGACATGATTTTTTCAGCTTTTGTTTCAGCTTCATCTACCATTCTTTTCGCGGTCAGTCTGGCTTCTTTTACAACCAAATCGGCCTTTGCATTCATTTCATCAATTTTGCCTTGGTTGCCTTTTTTCAAGAATAGCTGTACGATTATAAATCCTATTATTGCTCCTGCGAGTAAACCTCCTATCAGCCCAATTCCTAATTCCATAATTCATTGTTTTATGTAATGATAAAAATTATGTTAACGCAATCCTGCTACCAAAAAAACATAATAGCTGTGATCAATTAGGACAGTAAAATTGCAAGAAAGGAATAAGAAATAAGTCAAAAGACTATTTCACTTATTGTAGCAAATGATCGAGCAAAGTGTCAAGCTGTTGCACTTTTTCGGAAAGATCGTTGTGGTTTTCTCCATCGGAAGAATCGCCCTGCTGGGCTTTATGTAAATCAACCGCATACGTCAGCAATGCCATCGAAAGGCAATCTTGTTTATCTTTTTTAGTATAATTGAGCTGAAATCGGTTAACTTTTTCGTTTACTTCCTTTACGATTTTGCGAATGGCCGCTTCGTCCCCCGCTTTTATTTTCAAGGGGTAAGGCCTTCCCGCAATCAAAACCGTTATGTTGGTAGTATCCTTCTCTTCCATTCTTTAGGTTTTTTGCAACCACTCAATACATTTATCCACTTCACTAATGTATTGTTCGATATCCTCTCTCAACTTTCTCGAATGCTCCGGATCACTCTGCCGCTTTTTATCCAGCGCGTTTTGCGCTTTTGCTACTTGATCTTGCATAAGACTGAGCGTACTGTCCTTTTTATTCAACTCAGCCTTTAAATTGTCATTTTCGTTTATTAAGGTGTTGTTTTCATTTTGCAGGCGCTCCAGCTTTAGAGCCAGTCGTCTGACTTTCAATTCAATATTTGTTAATTTATCAGCTAGCGTTTGCATAGTAATAATATTGATAGAAAACTTTTAACGGCGAATCACCGCTCCGAGTTTCCCTTCATATGTTTCTATCAATTTATTCATTATTTTTTCAACTTCTTTGTCTTTGAGCGTTTTGGAAGGATCCTGAAAAATGAAACTTACCGCGTAGGATTTTTTCCCTTTTCCGAGCTTTTCCTCATTCTCATAGACATTGAATAAATTCACATCTTTCAAAATGCTTTTGCCGGTCTTATTGGCAATTTCTGCAATATCTTGAAAATTCACCGAATTATCAATAACGAGTGCCAAATCTCTTCTAATGGACGGAAACTTAGACAATTCGACAACTTCTATCCGGTGTTTTTTAAGCGCATTGATGATCACATCCCAGTTAAATTCTGCATAAAAAACCGGGTTTTTGATCTCCATTTTCTTTAAAATGGAAGTTTGCACTTTTCCGAAAGTTACCAATTTTTTAGGACCTCGATGGTATTTTAAGCCAAAAGAAAAAATATTGTCTTGAATCGCAGATTCTTGATAACTCAAAACACCAAGTCGATCCAGTACATTTTGCACATAAGCCTTTAAAGTGAAATAATCCACTTGAGTTCGGTCTTCCTCTAGCCAGTTTTCTTCATTTTTCAATCCCGTCATAAATAAAGTCAAATGGCCGTCCTCTCTATATCCATCCTCCTTTTTATGGTACGCTTTTCCGAATTCGTAAAATTTCAAATCCAGATTTTGTCGATTTTGGTTGTGCAATATCGCTTCCAGGCCACTGAGCAACATCGTCGGTCGCATAACGTCCAAATGCATGTTGGAAGTATTGTTTACAAAAACCAGCTCAGACTCATCAATAGGTAAAACATCATTGAAATAACGAGATTCGGTCAAAGAAACCGCCATAATTTCATTAAAACCGGAAGCGGTCAACAACTCACTGATTGTATTATTCACTTTTTGTCGATCAGGTTTTTCACCGATCGTCACAGCACTGCGGATTTGATTTGAAATGGGAACTTTATTGAAACCATAAATCCGCAAAATTTCTTCAATGACATCCGCTTCCCGAAGTACATCTGCTTTATTGGTTGGAACCGCGACTGTGAATCCAGATTGTGATTCTAAAACAATTTCCATCTCCAAAGCATCCAAAATAGCTTTTACTTCAGAGACCGGAATTTCGACTCCAATCAGGCGATTGACATTTGCATAAGACACTTCTATTCTTGCTTTTTCAATGACCTCTGGATACACATCAATGATCTCAGATGCAATTTCGCCATCTCCCAGTTCTTTGATCAACATGGCTGCTCTTTTCAAAGCATAAACGGTCACATTTGGATCGCTCCCTTTTTCAAAACACATAGCAGCATCTGTCCGCAACAGGTGATGTGTACTGCTTCTGCGAATCCACTTTGGATTGAAGTGAGCAGATTCCAAAAAGATATTTGTCGTTTTTTCGGTAACTCCTGAATTGATCCCACCAAATACACCACCGATACACATTCCATTAGATTCGCCGTCGCAGATCATCAAATCTGTTGCAGTCAATTTGCGATCAACTTCGTCCAAAGATTTGAAAATTGTTCCTTCTGGTAGCGTTTTGACGACTACTTTTCCACCTTTGATCTGATCCGCATCAAACGCGTGGAGTGGTTGCCCTAATTCATGTAAAACAAAATTAGTGATATCCACGATATTACTGATCGGTCGAACGCCAATGGCATTCAGACGGTTTTTCAACCAATCAGGAGATTCTTTAATTGTTACATTTTTAATAGAAACAGCTGAGTATCGTGGGCAAGCTTCTGTGTTTTCCACCACCACTTCGATTGGCAAGTCATTATTATCAATCGAAAAGCCTTCCACTACTGGCATTTCAACCCTTCCACTGTGATCATGGTTGATTTTTAAAGCAGCTGCCAGGTCTTTCGCAACTCCTGTGTGACAAGTGGCGTCGGACCGATTTGGTGTTAAGCCAATTTCATAAACGACATCGTTTTCGATTTTATAATAATCGCTGGCTTTGGTCCCAATTTCAACATTCTCCGGCAAAACGATGATACCACTGTGGTCATCCCCCAGGCCTAACTCGTCTTCTGCACAGATCATTCCTTCAGAAACTTCACCACGGATTTTGCCTTTTTTGATTTTAAATTCATTGCCTTCTCCATCATAAAGTATTGTACCAACAGTTGCTACAACCACATTTTGACCGGCAGCCACATTAGGCGCACCGCAAACGATTTGTAAATCTTCTTCTCCCCCAATATTTACTTTTGTCAACGATAATCGATCCGCTCCAGGGTGCTTTCCGCATTCCTTCACCTGACCGACTATAATTCCTTTCAACCCGCCTTTTATGCTCTCAATTTCTTCCATTCCTTCCACTTCCAGTCCAATAGCTGTGAGCAATTCAGATACAGCTTCTTTAGAAAGATTGATATCGAGATAGTCTTTTAACCAGTTCAACGAAACTTTCATAAAATTGAATTTTGATCAAAACAGCTTTTACTAAAAAATCATTCCGTTTGCAGGACATTTTTAAGCGTGCAAAGATAATGAAATTTAGACGCTAATACGTACAAAATTAAAACGGGATGCAAAATCTCAATTTCTGCATCCCGTTTTAAAGAAATTTGACTTAAGTTTTACTCCGTGACGTGTTCCTCATCAGCTTGGAGGATTTCTTTATTCGTTGTTCCATTATGGAAAAAAGCAACAACATTGCAATTCTCGGCAACCCAATCGTTGGGTATTGAATAGGTGAATTCTACATCAATGAGTCCACCAACATTTAATGAATTGGCAACAACGTCTCCATTGTAAGCTGTGGCAGTCCCTCTAAACACATGTTTATGGACGTAGTCTGTAATAACACCAAATGTGGGCACAAGCTGAGCATCCACGATATCATTTTCTGTGATCATTACAGTAACACGAACTTCTTCATTAATCGCTTCCAGCACTTCTCCGGCAATGCCGATGGTCAAATTTCGGGTGCTGCTATTCCATTGGGTACTAATTTCGAGCGTAATAATTGCATCGTTTTGCACCTCTTGAGCGACCTTTCCACCCCAAGAAGTCGCCCCTTCCAGCTGCAAATCCGGTTCATTGTTAAAAAGTTTTCGATTGATGACACTAGTCGGATAACCTTCAGGCAAACCAAGGAAAGTCTCCAGATTATCTCCTTCCGATGTGCTAAAATCATATTGACTTTCCGGATATGAATTGGCATAAAATCCTGCATGTATGGAAATTGGAATGAGCTGGGCACCATGAGTATTCAAAAGGCTTTGAATCTCGGCACTTCCCGCAGGGCAATTAACACAGCGGACTCCTGTAAATTCTTCAATAATGACTCTACGATCTTGTGGCTCGAGTTCTTTCTCTTCTTCTTCACAACTCAAACAATCGATCACGGGCATGTTTTCTTTACAACCAATACTGAAAAGGAAAGTGAATAGAAAAAGGTATATTATATTTTTCATGCCTTTAAATTTTTCTTCAATTTTATTTACAATTTTTTAATAGTATTTATTCAGTCAGATGTTGTTCAGTTGCTTGAAGGACTAATTTTGATGTTTCCGCCAAATGAACAAAGGCAACTATTTCGCAATTATTTGCATTCCATTCTTCAGGCAATGTAAAGGTGAAATCTTTTGAAAACAACTCCCCAACATCAAGTGATTCAGCAATTTTATCACCATCATAAGCAGTTAGTATTCTTCTCAGCACATGATTATGTACATAATCATCAACAATTCCATAGATAGGAACAATCTGTGTATCAACAATATTATTTTCAGTTATTAAAACAGTAAGTTTTATCTCTTTTGTAATTCTTTCAATCGCTCCACCAGTCACATTTATTTGTAACAAACGATCAGTATCGTCCCATTGGTGATTCATTTCAAGAGAAATTATAGCATCATTTTCAAGCTCAGAAGCTATACGTGCACCCCATGACAACGACGTTTCCAATTGAAGGTTGGGTTCTCCTGGAAACAATTTCCGATTGATCACCCCTGTAGGAAAACCTTCAGGTAATCCGAGAAAATTAAGCAAATTTTCGCCTTCTGGTGTTTTAAAATTATACTGACTTTGAC
>JANQFJ010000008.1 GCA_028277915.1 Saprospiraceae bacterium | reverse complement strand
AAGCCTGTCACGCTGCTTTAAAAAGACTTCAGATGGATTATCTTGACCTGTTTTTCTGTCATCGTCCTGATAAAAGTACACCTATTGAGGAAACTGTTTGGACTATGAATCACCTCATACAACAAGGCAAAATTTTGTATTGGGGAACTTCCGAATGGTCAGCCCAGGAAATCATGGAAGCGCATATGGTCGCAAAAGATCTAAACTTGATTGGTCCTACTATGGAACAACCACAATATAATATGTTTTGTAGGGATAAAATGGAAGTCGAGTACGATCAGATTTTTAAGACTGTTGGTTTAGGAACAACTATTTGGTCACCTTTGGCTTCCGGAGTTTTGACAGAAAAATATATTGATCAATTTCCAAAAGGAACCCGATTAGGCATGGAAGGATTGGAGTGGTTAAAAGAAAGATCCCTTACTCCTGAACGATTGGAAAAAGTTGTCGACCTTAATAAAATTGCAAAAGATTTGGGTGTCAGTCTAGCAAAGCTTGCCATCGCATGGTGTGCAAAAAACCCAAATGTGAGCACTGTAATTTTAGGTGCTTCAAAATTAATCCACCTTGAAGAAACACTTGCATCATTAGACACCATTCCATTGATTACCAAGGAGATAGAAGAAAAAATTGAAAACATTTTAAAAAATAAACCCAAAAAGCCTCAGTTCTAAAAAAAGTCAGTGAAGGTGTTCTTCACTGACTTTTTTTAAAGAAATTTTTATGTTTAAAATATTAGTGACTGCTGCTCGTCGAAGCTACCACTGTTCCTTCAACAGGGACTACCCAGCCTCTTTCATCAGGTATTGTTTTGCTTCGGAGTCCATTAATCTCTTCTCTGGCCAAAGCAGCTACTTTATGTTCTTCAACAGCAGGTAAATCATACTGAACCCCTTGATACGTCAAATCTGAAACATTGGCCACTACAGCTGCCGTACCCGTTCCAAATACTTCCTGTAACAATCCTTTTTTATGAGCTTCAACCACTTCATCTATACTAATTAGTCTTTCTTCGACAGTATATCCTTTATCCTTCAAAATAGTAATGATAGACCTTCTAGTGATCCCCTTCAGTATAGCACCGTCAGTGGCTGGAGTAATTACTTTCCCGTCAATAACGAAGAATAAATTCATTGTACCAGCCTCCTGAATATATTTAAATTCATGCGGATCCATCCATATCACTTGATCGTAACCTTTTTCTTTGGCTAGTTTTGCAGGAAGTAAAGAAGCTGCGTAATTACCGGCCGCCTTGGCTTCTCCCACTCCACCATTCACTGCTCTTACATATTTTTCTTCCACGACCAACCTAATTGGTTTTGGATAATAAGGTCCGACAGGACCAGTAAAAATGATAAACTTATAAGTATCAGATGGAGCAACTCCAATAAATTCACCGTTGGCAAACATAAACGGACGTATATATAGCGCACTTCCAACTTTCTTCGGTATCCAATCCTGATCAAGCGCTATCAACATGTGCAAAGCCTGTAAAAATAAATCTTCCGGGATAGTAGGCATACACATCCGTTCTGCAGAGGCATTGATTCGTTGTGCATGCAACTCAGGACGGAGAAAATATGGTCGGTTATCATGCCCTTTTGAAGCTTTCATTCCTTCAAAAACCGCCTGGCCATAATGTAAGGCTAAACCCGATGGATGCATCAAAAAACGACTAAAAGGAACAATTTGTAAATTCGTCCATTCACCATCAATATAATCCGCTACAAACATGTGGTCAGAAAAAGTACGACCGAATGGAATTTTGTCAAAATCAACTTCTGTAAGGCGAGAGTTTTTTGTTTTGGAGACTGTTATATTATATTTCATATTATAGCATTGGTTTTTACAAATTTAACTAAATTTATTCATTTATTCTAATAACGGACAATATTTTGTTCAATTGTTACTTTTTATTTTTTAAAACCATGAAAAAAGAAAATGATATTTCGTATATTGATTTTTTAGACTTTGAAGTTTTTGCACTTCCGGACGAAAAACCTGAGCTTTTTAACGAAAAAAATAGCGCCAACAAAAGTATTTTGGTCGTCTATTCAAATGAAAAAAATGATCCTCAGCTGGAAGTTTTGCTCAAAAACATTTTGGCAGCAGCTGAGTTAGATTTTGAAAAGGATATCATTTTTTTAAAATCAACAACTCAAGGAAAATTTAGTTTTAATGAAATCCAGGAAAAATTATCCGTCAAGGATATTTTATTCTTTGGGATCACCCCTTCAAATTTTGGATTACACTACGAGTTTGAAGCTTTTCAACCATTAGTTTTAAAGCAGGTAAGAATACTACTTGTTGACAGCCTTGAAGATATAAGTTCAAATGTCAATAAAAAGAAAGCCCTTTGGAGTTGTTTGAAAGAAATGTATTTACAAAAAAATGCTGAATAATCTGCTAATATGAAATTAATCTTCGCTACTGGAAACCTTAATAAAATAAAAGAAGTCGCACAAATTCTTGGAGATGATTCCAGATTTGAAATAGTACCTATGAGCCAGATCGGAGTCAAAGAAGATATTCCTGAAACTAGTCCGACCATCGAAGGAAATGCCCTGCAAAAGGCAAGATATCTGTATGACCGTTATAAAGTAAATTGTATTGCAGAAGATACCGGACTCGAAATTGATGGGCTTGGTGGAGCGCCCGGAGTATATTCAGCCAGATATGCAGGGGAGGAAAAAAACGCCGAAGCTAATATCCAATTGGTTTTGAAAAACCTTGCTGAAAAAGATGACAGAACAGCTAGATTCCGAACTGTTATTGCACTGATAATCAATGAAAAGGAACAAACTTTTGAAGGAATAATTGAAGGTAAAATTGATACTAAAAAAAGTGGAAATGGTGGATTTGGCTATGATCCTATCTTCATTCCTGACGGCTATAATCAATCATTTGGTGAAATGGATGAGGCAATTAAAAACCAAATCAGTCATCGGAGCCTAGCCTTAAAAAAACTGATGGATTTTTTAAATAATTATCCTTCCAATAATTGAATTTAGAATAATAAAAAATAATATCATTGGTCTTCTCAAATCCCCTATTCATCAATAAATATGTCATCGACAAGAAGTAAAAGCTATCTTTGGATTCTAAAATTCATCGCAGATGCCAACACTAATAATTAACAACCTCACCAAACGGTATGGAAAGATAACCGCTGTAAATAATCTCTCATTCACCGTTGAAAAAGGAAATATTTATGGCATCCTTGGACCTAATGGAAGTGGGAAAACGACAACATTAGGCATTATTTTGGGCATTACGCAAAAAGATTCCGGGGATTTCACCTGGTTTGATGGATTAAAAGGGAAGCATGCCAGGCAGAAAATTGGAGCACTGCTTGAAACTCCAAATTTTTACCCATATCTAAATGCCGATGACAATCTTGAAATAATTGCACACATCAAAAAAATTAATCAGAAAAAATTTGACGATTTACTCATCCTTGTCGATTTGATCCATAGGCGAAAATCACCTTTCTACACTTATTCTTTAGGAATGAAACAACGCTTGGCTATTGCAGCTGCAATGGTTGGTGATCCTGAAGTACTGATTTTTGATGAACCTACCAATGGCCTTGACCCTCAAGGGATTGCTGAGGTTAGGGACACTATTAAAAAAATTGCGCAACAAGGCAAAACTATCCTTATGGCTTCGCATATTCTTGACGAAGTAGAAAAAATATGCTCTCATGTCGCAATCATCAAACAAGGTTCACTTTTGGCCACAGGAACAGTTGGAAATATCATTGGAGGAGATATTCAAATTGAAATTTCGAGCAATGAAAACGAAAAATTACAAAATGTGTTGACCGCCTCAGGCATCGTAAAAGACTTGCATTTTGAAGAACAAATAATTGTTCTAAGTCTTCAAAATGGCAAAGCTGCGGAAGATATCAACAAACTGGCATTTCAAAACGGAATCGCATTGAATCACTTATTCACCCGAAAACGAAGTTTAGAGTCTGAATTTTTGGAAATTACTAAAAACAGTCAACCTTAAACTAAATATAAAACTGAACACAGTATGCTGCATTTGCTAAAACTGGAATGGTTGAAAGTCAGAAAATATAAGATTTTCCGAGTAATGGTGATCTTTTACCTCGTATTGCTACCAGCTTGTTTATTGATAACCAAAACCTTCAAATATATTCCGGAAGAATTGGTCAGCAGAGAATCTTTGTACATGTTTCCGACCGTTTGGGGTTACTTGGGATATATTGGCAATTGGTTGACTTTTTTCTTTTTAGGATTCCTTTCTGTAATAATTGTTACGATGGAGCATAGCAATCGCACCTTTCGTCAAAACATTATCACCGGACTTAGTCGAAATGAATTTTTCAAAGCCAAAATCGTGTTTATCCTGACAATAAGTTTATTGGCTACCTTGTATTACCTTCTCGTAGGATTAGGCATTGGCTTCACAAATACCGATACCATTTATTTTTCAAAAATAGTACAGGAAGCTCATTTGATACCACGATTCTTTTTGATGTGCATTGGGTACATGTCTTTTGGGTTTTTCCTGGGAGTTTTGATCAAAAGAACCGGGATTGCCTTATTTATATATTTGGTTTACATTATGTTTATTGAATCGGTTCTTAGAGGAATTCACATGTATTACATTCGAAATATTTCAATGCATTTATATCCCATGAACGCAAACGAAGACCTGGTTCCCATTCCTTTTGCTAAGCTCGCGGAAGAGTTTTTAAGAGAAAACCAATTCAGCCTGTTTCTCGAACCACACCAAGCCGCATTGACAGTTTGCTTTTACACTTCCATTTTTTTATTTTTTGCTTATCGCAAAATTAAATATTCAGATATTTAAATCATCCATGGTCTCTATTGCAATCGATGACGCCCTCAAAAACCATTGCCCTGATCTAAAACTTGGTTGCCTTCAATGTACGGTCGGTATAGAAAAAAAACACCCAGAATTACTAAATTTAATTCAAACAAGTCTTTCTGCAATTCGCGGGGAATTGAAAATTGAAGACATCAGTAAATTACCTCCGATTGCTGCGGCAAGAAAAGGGTATAAAAAAGTAGGTAAAGATCCGGCACGCTATCGGCTTTCAGCAGAGTCTTTGCTTCGAAGAATTGTAAAAGGTAACAATCTGTATCAAATCAACAATGTTGTAGATTTGCTAAACTTGGTTTCCATCAAAACAGGAATTTCAATAGGAGGTTATGATGCTGAAAAAATTTCAGGACAGGCAATTTTTGGAATTGGAAAAGAAAACGAACCTTATGAAGGAATAGGTAGAGGTGCATTAAATATTCATCAAATGCCCGTTTTTCGAGATGAGAAGGGTGCATTTGGTAGCCCGACAAGCGATTCTGCAAGAACGATGGTAACTGAAAAAACAACTACTTTTTTGATGGTCTTTTTTGGATTCGGAGGAATGGAAGAAAAACTAAACGCAGCCATTGATTACGCTATTGATTTGCTTTCTAAATTTACTTCCGCAAGTGATTTCGAAAGAAAGGTTATCTAAACTTTACATTTTCCGATATCCATCTTAGTTTTGCAAATTTTAAATAATTTCAAACAAATAATGCTACAAGAGATTCTGAAAGAGCTTCATTCAAAAGGAGTAATGTTAGTTGCCGTTTCCAAAACGAAGCCTGTTGAAGCCATCCTTGATATTTACAATTCAGGACATAAAATCTTTGGAGAAAACAGAGTACAGGAGATAGTGGTAAAACAGGAACAACTTCCCAATGATATCGAATGGCATTTAATTGGCCATTTGCAAACCAATAAAGTAAAGTATATTGCTCCTTTCGTTCATTTGATCCATAGCATTGACAGTTTAAAATTGTTGAAAGAAGTAAACAAACAAGCACTTAAAAACAATCGGGTCATCGACTGCCTGCTCCAAATGCATATTGCCGAAGAAGAGACAAAGTATGGCTTGAATAAAAAGGAAGCTGAGGAATTGCTGACCTCTCCGCTTTTCCATGAAATGGAAAATATAAGAATCACTGGCCTCATGGGAATGGCAACCTTTACCTACAACGAAGATCAGGTTCGACAGGAATTTAAAAACCTCAAAGATATTTTTGAATCTTTAAAATCCCGTTTTTTCAAAAACGAAGATGCTTTCAAAGAAATCTCAATGGGAATGTCCGGCGATTATAAAATCGCCATTGAAGAAGGCAGTACTATGGTTCGAATCGGCAGCTTAATCTTTGGAGCTCGTTGAGATTATTTTCCAAGTACGACTTTTTTCACCACTATTTCTCCACCAATTTCAAGCCTTGCAAAGTAGATTCCATCGCTCAAGTCGTTGCAGTTTATTTGATAATTGGAGCTGGTAAATGATTCGCTGAGCACTTCCTGTCCTATGGCATTCAGAAG
>JANQFJ010000002.1 GCA_028277915.1 Saprospiraceae bacterium | reverse complement strand
CGACAAGAATATCGTCAGTTCCTTCGCAACCGAAAGAATTAGTGTAAGAATACGAAACGTTATAAATGCCTGGACCAACTTGAATCGGAAAAATATCTCCTCCTGAATTAATTATGGAACCACTCCATGTTCCTCCGGTTGGGGCTCCAGTCATTGTAAAGATTGTAGTACTTTCACATAACGGACCTGGATCAATGATGACCACATCGGGATTCGGAAACACTTCTACTACAGTTGTCTCTTCAACACTACAACCATTATCGTCAGTCACTTCCACATTGTAAGATCCGGGTACAGTTGCATCGAAAGTGGATTCAGCACCGCTTCCCAAAGGCGTGGTCCACGAATAGGACAAAGCTCCATTACCGCCTGAGGCGTTTGCGGTTAAAAGAAGGGAACCTTCGTCCTCACAGAATTCCGCAGGATCTGGAGTAATATTTACAGCTGGAGATTCGAAAATCTCGACATCAATGGATGTTTCTGTTGGGCAACTGTTTTGATTGGTATAAGTAATATTGTGGATTCCAGGTCCAAGAGCCGATGGATCAAGATTCCCATTTGGAGCTCCAGGCCCCCATGTGCCACCCGGAGGAGTAGCGGTAAGTGTAATGGTCGGATCATCTTCACAAAATGGGCCAACCTGGTCTATGGATATTATTGGACAATTTTCAGTTGTAATAGTTACAATTGCGGTACATGTCAATGTGGTTCCACCGCTTGTACCGGTTACCGTAACAACATTGTCACCTTCATTTGAACAATCAAATGTATTAATGTCTATTTCGAGTTCCACTGAAGCGCATCCATTTATATCAGTAGATGCAACTTCCTCAGGTGTAATTGTTATTGAACAATTATTGTCCAATGATCTAATTATATCCTCACAGGTAATTTCAAATGAACCTGTACCACTATCAAAAACAAAACACTGATAGTCTAACCAATGAACACCATCATCATCGCCAAAAGGACCGTCGTAATTGCTATTATCCTGGTTGAAACGTCCTACTTGTTCAAAATTTGAATTATCACCGCTATTATAACCGACTGTTGCAGGCACTCCACCGAAAGGGCCTCCTCCTGATGCTTCACCAGTAGTCCATTCCATATTATCATACCTAAACTGAATATTATTACCTACGCCAATAATGTTAGCTGTTCCATCGCTGATAATGACCTGAAATGAGTTGACAGGGAAACATTTCATATTATACCAACCTACTTCTTCCCAGGTTACTATCATATAATTAGGAAAAAGCCTGTACCAAGCTTGTCCACAAGCAGTATTTCGAGTATCGACATCTGCCCAAAACGGAGCAATCATTGGCGTTGGATACGGAAACCCATCTGGGCTGAATTGTTCAACCGGATCGACAAAAGATAGATTACCATTAGTATTAATAAATAAGTCACTATAAGTTTCTCCACAAAAACTAAATGTGAATCCAATGTCAGGGATATAAAGCGAACCATCATCGTTTCTGGGAACTGGGATGTATAGGTTTGTATCAACAGGGATGTAAGTTTCGTTACAGAAAGCTCTGCTTGTGTTAAAATTATAATTTTGAGGAGGGGTAGGAGATGATATACTTTCCTGATTTACATATCCAAGATCTATTAGTTCTCTAAGGCTTAAGTTCTGGAGGGCTGCTTTGTTTTCCTTATAATTGGCGGAAGAAACTCCTTCAGAAATCTGGGGTAATGCCTGATCGTTAATTTGTGCAAAACAAATGAAAGGAAAAATAAAAAATACCAGCAATGTAAACCTTGTCATTATTGTAGGTTTTGGTTATTGTAAAAGAAAACAAATATGGGCTACGGGAAATGTTTAAAATTGCTAATCTGTTCTAAAAGTCACACTAATTTATTAATAATTTCAATTAGAACATAAGCTAACAAAATAATAATTTATTGATGTCGAATCAACTTAACTTTTTAGTATTTAAAATGTAATAGCCAAAGGTATTCAAATCAATGCCAAATTATCATGTAAACTACTATTTTATAAGCGTAACTTCTCCTTTAAAAATCGTCTTTTGACCATCAATCAATTCAACCTCAGCCCAATAAACAAATACATCTGGTCCAAGCGGTTTTCCGTTTAAAGTCCCGTCCCAACCATAAGCTGGATCATTGGGAAGGAAATTGATTCCTTCATAAATTGTTTTTCCCCATCGATTATAGACAGAAAACTGTTTGATTTTTTTTACACTGTTTCCAGCATAAATGGTAAACATATCGTTTTTGTTATCACCATTTGGTGAAAAAACATTGGGAACATAGGCTATTGTTTCTTTATCAATTTCAACTTTTATTTTATCCTGTGCAATGCATCCATTTAAATCTATAAGTGTAGCCCGTGCATAAAACGAGTTCAATGGACGACCAAAAACATCATAACACTCATCCGATGAAGTACAGTTTAAAATTTCTGATGGATACCAAATTATGGTGTCAACATGATCTGTAGGGACATTGAAATTTGCTGTAAGAATTAATGTGTCACCCAATTTTAGAACCATATCATTCCCTATATTCAAATCCAACTCGACAGGTTCTTTAATTACAAGACTTGTATCCCATTGACAACCTCGTGCATCTTGCACCACAAAATCGAAAAGTCCCGGATCAATATTGTAAAATTGATTATGACTGACAAAGTTGTTGCCTCCATCAATAGAAAAATCATAAAATGGAGTTCCTCCGACAATGGAATCAAAAATTATAATCCCATCATTTTCTCCATGGCAAGAAGGCTCAGAAATGTTGATATTGACACTTTCAATTGGAGGTGCATTGTAAACCACATTTACAGATGCAGTATCAGCGCAATTGCTATTGGCGTTTGAGACAATTAATTGATAAATCCCGGAAGTATTGATATTGATCATTTGATTGCCAGACAAAACATTTCCATTATAAATCCATTGAAAGTTTAAGGAATCCGTACTATGAGAGTTGGTCCCATCAAGTTCTGTCTCCAAAACATTACAATCAATTTCATCCGGATCATTGATGATCGCTACAGGATCGTTAAAAACCTCCATGACAAATCCTGTTACTGCATTTGAACAATTATTAATAGTGTCTAATACAGTCAACTGATAGTTTCCCGATTTGTTTACAGTGGTAATATTAGAATCCAAAGCACCAATAAATCCGTTAGCTGGCCCTGACCAATTATAAATAATATTTGGGCCGAAGTAAGAATTGCCTCCATTTAAAACAACCTCTTCATTTTCACAATCAATAGCTCCGGATACTGAAAGGTTTACGGCAGGATAAGGTATGTTTTCAGCAACAACTATTGTATCAAATCCAACACAACCTGTTTGAGTATCTGTTATATTAAAAATATAAACACCTTGTGAAGGGGCAGTTAATAAATTAGAATTTCCAACCAATTGATTAGTTTCATCATACCATTCATAAGCCCCATTTGGAATAGTGTTTCCGATCAGTTGATTGCTCTGTATTTCACAATCAAAAGGATCAATCAATTGGGCAATATCAGCAGTTGGTGCTTCTGTATTCTCGGCAACATGCACAGAATCTCTCGGAGAATAACAATCTGTCGTTGTCTCAAATACTTCGAGAATATAATACCCCGGAACTGAAACTACTGGATTTTGATCATTATAATTATTTGAATTAATACCTGGACCATGCCAAATAAATTGATAATTTAAACCAACCGATCCACTCCCGAGAAGGGTCACTGAAGCACTATCGCAGGTAATAGCTCTGTCTGTGCCAGCATCAGCAATCGGAACGTTTTGATCAATTGTTATCTGTACAGAATCTAAAAAAGTACAAGTCGAAAATGTGTCGGTAATAGTCAAATAATAATAGCCTGGCTGATCTACAACTGGAAACAGTGAAGTGTTACCACTCACAATTCCCGGACCAGACCAATTAATGCCCAAATTTACTCCTGAAGCACTTCCAGATAAAGAAACATCTGAAACGGCACAGGTGATTTCTGCTGCAACTCCGGCATCTCCTGTTGGTGTTTCAAAAACATTAATGATGAGTGAATCTTTGTATTCACAAGCGCCTTCAGTAAAAGTGACATATAATTTGTTCGCTCCATAAATGACTAAAGGATGATCAGGATCGAAAATACCATCAATGGGGTTGATAATTCCATTTCCACTCCAAATTCCAGGCGCATCATAGTTTTCAATATTGGCGCTTAATTCAACATTTGCGATCCCTGGAGTTAGACAAATATCATCGATAGATTGAATGTCAATTGTCACTGGAGGACAATCTTTGGTGTAGCATGTTTTTTGTGTTGAGCTGTTGCCACAAGGAAGAGGTCCTATAGCATTTACCTGAATTGTTACAGAATCTCCTCCTGGCATTAATCCTGAAACAGAATATGAGTTTGTCTCTCCCACACCTGGTTGGCCACTTATTAATACAACATCATGATCACTAGCACCTGGAACATCATTCCAGCTAAAAATAATTTCAGAAGTAGTTGTATTGCAATCAATAACAGGTTCGTCCAATGGTGGTTCAACAACCACTGTCTCTGAGTGTGAAGCGGTACAACCATTTGGATCAGTAATGGTGAGCGAAACCATATAAGAGCCGGGGATTGGCCAGGAAACTTCATATGGACCTTCATTATTGCCAGTAGAAATAATTCCTCCGTCAAAATTCCAATCATAAATTGATCCGTCGGAGTTTAGGGCGAGGATATTATTGATTTCACTAGCACAAACCAAAGGGTTAGCATTAAAACCGGGATCAGGAGGTGAATGAATTGTAATAATTGTATTTTCAGCGATGACACAGCTGTTTTCAACAAAAGTATAAGTGATTATATTTTCTCCAAATTCTACCATCGGATCCAAAGGATCAAAAATTCCATTTATAGGATCAACGATACCAGGACCACTCCACACACCAAATCCGGAACCATCGCTTCCTTGTATCGTCACTGTCAGCTGAATTGTATTTAATGAAGTATTAAAACAGATATCTGCAAGCGGTTCTATAAACAAAACAATCGGGCAAGTTAATTCTAGGTCGGATTGATTGGAAAAATGTGTATCTGAACACTTATTCGGGTTTTCCAAATTTGCTAAGGCAGAGGCAGAACACAAAAAGAAAATGATCAAAACAAAGAAGTGGTAATTCTTTGAAAGGAACATGGTATTAACAATACCTTGCTGAAGAATCCTTGTGATCATGAGAGGCATTAAGTTCGTTTAAAAAATTGTAAAATTGGATAACAAGTTGGCCCTCAGTTATTTCTTTTCTTTATGCCCTTATGTAATCCATTACAAATATAATCATTCTGTACCTTAAAAACCGGTATAAACACTTAAGAACGGCTTTTAAAGCATACAAAAAACATATAATTATAAAATAATTATTTAGAAAGACGGGAAATCGCAAACTTCTGAATTGTTGAAAGCTCTAAGTTAAGAAATATTTTCAAAAAACATAACACATCGAAAAAAGGAAAACTGAGATAACACCAGGATATCTTATTGTTGACGGAAAATTTGGCATTTTGTCAAAAAAAACAACATTTCCTCACCAATCGTCTGTACGAAAAGGAGCGGCAGGGAGCCCTTCTTTATTATAAAAATTAAATTTATCCGGATTGTTGGACCATGCAAATCGAACTGCTACAGGGTTATTAATTTTCTCACTCCAAACAATTACTTCATCACCTTCAATTGTGGCCAAAGCCTCAACAAATTTTCTGTCTTTACCAGCTATGATAAAGGAGGTTAAAAACTCTTTATTCTCTTTGGCTATCAATCCAGAACCTGAATTTTTAAATCTTAAGCGAATCCTATTTCCTTCAATGATCTTGGAGTCGAATACAGGACCTGAGCAAACTATATTTTCACCGTATGCGAGATTCCTGGCAATAAGAGAAAGCCGAAAGCCTACGTCTTGTTTGTTTTTGGGATGGATATCCCAGGTATCTCCAATATCTATAATTACTGTTTGCCCTGTGTTAGGGAGATCCAATGCTTTTGATTGAGATTCTCTCAAAACTGCCCAATTGCTTGGTCGATTGGGATCGTCAGTTATTGATTGGAAATTGGCGAGCTGAACCCAAAGAAAAGGAAGGTCGGCGTTCCATGTTTTGCGCCATAATTTTATCATTTTTGGAAATAATCTCCTGTAATCATATGCCTCTTTTCTGTTTGCATTTGATTCACCCTGATACCACAAAAATCCTTTTATGGGAAAGTCTTTAACCGGTTTTATCATCCCATTGAACAAAAGTGATGGGACGTGATTTGGCGTTTTTACTTTTTTTAAAACCACTTTACCCACTTCAAATTTCCAGCTCCCACTCAATGTATGTGTGCCACTGATAGATTTGTAAAATAGCAACTTTTTGTTCCCATAAATGCCTCCGGCTCCACCAACATCCTCCACCCAAACCGTGAGCACATTTCGCCCTTCCTTTAAAATAGAGGATGGTACATTATAAGTCCGAACTTTGTCGTAAGACATTTTCAAACTACCCACAAATTTGCCATTAACGTAAGTAGAATCTGTGTCATCAATCTTTCCGAGGCCAAGAGTAATTCCATTTATGGCTTCTTCTTTAGAAAGAAAAAATTCTTTACGAAACCAAACAACACCGTCTAATTCGGAATAGCCCAACTCTTCCCAAAGCGACGGCAATTCCATCGTTTTCCAATCCTTGTCCGGAAAGGCAGATTGTGCCCAAACAGGTACATTTCGCAGTTTTCCCATATCCTCAAGTGGCAATGTATCCAGCTGTTTTAATAAGCTTTTCCGAATTTGTGCGCTTTCTTTTTCAATAAAATCCTTTACTGGCGAATCGGCGAAAGGGCTACTTTTAAGGTCTTGGGATGCAGCATCCATCCATGCTTGTATTTTACTTGCTCCCCAGCTTGTATTCAAAATTCCGACAGGTACATCATGATGTTTTCTTAGCTCTCTGGCAAAATAATAACCAACAGCTGTAAAGTCGCCAACAGTTTTTGGACTACTTTCTACCCATTCGCCTCCGGTCAATGTATCGACAGGAAACTCGCTGTAAGCATGTGGTATTTTGAAATGCCTGATTTGTTGATCATTAGCGTTTTTTGCTTCTTTGATGGGATCTTTTGAAGCTTTGACAGGCCATTCCATATTTGATTGTCCTGAACAGAGCCATACATCGCCAATTAGAATATTTGAAATCGTAATTTTATTTTCAATACCTGCAACTGTCATTTGGTAAGGGCCTCCGGCAGTCATAGGTGCGAGTTTGACAAACCATTTTCCGGATTCATTTGGCATTGCTCTGTAAGTTTTATTATTAAAAGTGACAACAATTCGCTCATTTGTATCAGCCCATCCCCAAACGGGAATCTGTTGATTGCGTTGCATGACCATGTTATCACAAAAGAGTTGACCCAGCTTTATTTTAGCATTTACTTCAAATTGGAAAGTCAAAAACGAGAAAACAATGAAAAAACAATTAATAATTTTCATACAGTATTTTTTCAAAACAATTGATTTTAAATGGCCTAAATATAGGTAATGCAATCAAAAATTTAACAGCCTATATGATTACAAAATCTTAACTTGAAGGAAATAGTCCTAAAATGAAAAAGATACCCATCTTATTGCTCAGCTTATTCATTACTGCCGCAAATTTTGCTCAAACCATTGGTGAACCCGTTTATATCCAAAGCATTTACTTTGGAGGGGGAGATTATAGAATAGATGAACTTCAAATTGAGGAGTTGCATCAATTTATTGAAAGCATCCCAAATATTGAAGAATACGAAATCAGTGTTCATGGTCATACCGATGATATTGGAGGAGTTGCGTATAATCAATGGCTTTCTGAGATGCGAAGCGAAATGGTGGTTAGACAATTAGTATTGAAAAATATCCCTAGAGAAACCATCGGAATAAAAGATTTTGGCGAGTTAAATCCAGTTTATGACAACAATACATGGGAAGGAAGGCTGAAAAACCGAAGAGCTGATGTAGTTTTTAAAAAGATTACAATGTGAAAGAAAACTTAACCATTGTTTGAAAGCGGTTTATGGCCTGAGAGTTCCCGAATCTTTTGCCGCATTTCATCAAGCCGGCTGTAAATGGCATTGCTTTTTACATAATTTTTAATCGGAAGAGTTGGAGAACCAGCATACATCCCAGGTTTTTTGATATCTTTGATCACCCCAGCGCGATGCATTAAATAGACATCATCGCAAATATTTACATGATCCTTCAACATCGTACCTCCGCTTGCCACAACCCGGTCACCAATTGTACAAGAACCCGCACAAAGAAAGCCGGATAGAATGATACAGTTTTGCCCAATTTGGACATTATGCGCAATGTGGCACATATTGTCGATAATAGTCCCATCGCTAATAGAAGTGGGACCATAGGTTCCCCGATCGATAGTATTCAATGCTCCTATGGTAACATTCTTACTAATCACTACATTTCCGGTTTGAGGAATTCGATGGTGATTGAAATGCTGATCCTGTGAAAACCCAAAGCCTTCTCCACCGATGACCGTATTTGATAAAATGAAACAATCATCGCCAATCTCGCATTCCCAGCCAATGATAGTACCAGGGTGTATTTGAACATTATTTCCGATAACTGCATTGTGTTCGATGACAACATTTGCCATTATCCTGCAATTTTCGCCGATGATTACCCCCTTTTCGATTACGGTACCTGGGCCAACTGTAGTGCTAATAGGTATTTTGACAGTTTCGTGGATAACTGCGGAAGAGTGAATGTTTTCCCAACCGCTATTAGAATAATCGTGATCAGCCAGTTTTTGTTTGATGAGTGCATGGCTCAATTCAATAGCTGCGCTGATGAAGATTGCTGTGTTTATAGACAATTGGTCAGCAAATTTAGCAAGTGCCTTTGGGATGATGACCGCTGCGAAATTGCTTTTTTTATACTTTTCAAAAACAGACCTTTTAGGTATTACAACCAGATCGTCGGCTCCTCCGGAATCATAGGAGGCCATACCTTTTATAACTGCTTCTTTATTACCCTGAATATCAATTAAATAGCACGAATCACAACATTCCTTAAAAAAATCTACAGCTTTATACTCCATCTCAAGAACCACGTTTCAATTTAATAATTAATAGTTGAAATTGTTTAACTCAGCAAAGATTGCAATTTCATGGCGATTCCCATGTCCCCTTTGATCTTTATTTTTCCAGTCATAACCGCCATCATCGGATTGAGTTCGCCGTTTTTAAGTTTCGTGAAAGTATCCATTGAAGTGGTGATCACACAATCTGCTTCTTTGTCATCGCTGGAAACTATATTTTTATCTCCTGTACCATCCACATAAACAGAATGCTCATCCAAAACAAATTTTACAGTGGCACCGATGGGTGATATATTTCCAGCTTGTTCGTTTAATTTATCTAAGATTAAATCTACGCTCATTGTTTTTGGTTTAGTGATTATATTTTCAAAAATCGAAGGTAGCTGATTTCAAAGTAATATTAAAGAATCAATTCTTTTTCTTTTAAAATAGTAAGCATTTCGGGATTTGTTAAGGTTTCTGCAAGACCTATGGTTTTTGGCAATTCGTATCGGAAATAGAATTTCATAGTGTGGATTTTACTTTCATAAAAAATACTTTCAAATTTTCCGGTTTGATTGCCTAATGCTTCTGAGGCAGCTATAGTCTGTTTTAACCATTGCCATGCAACCACAACTGTACTCGTCATTTCCATAAAAACCGTAGCATCAGCGAGGTAACTTTCAAAATCTCCTTCATTGGCAAATTTGCTTAAATATTGTAATGTTTTTCCGACTAATTGAACTTTGTTGTTTAATTGGTCTGAATAAGGATTTAAAGCCTCTATTTTACCAGCATCTGATATAGTTTTGTTTATTTCATTTAAAATCAGTTGAAGCGCTTTTCCGTTTTTCAAGGGAACTTTTCTACCCAAAAGATCCAATGATTGAATACCCGTCGTGCCTTCATAAAGCGACATGATGCGTATATCGCGATAATATTGCTGAAGTGGAAAGTCATTGCAAAATCCGTAACCGCCAAGCACTTGCAATCCGCTGTTTATGGATTCGCGTCCCATTTCGGAAGGATAAGTCTTGGCAATTGGCGTTAAAAATTCCAGCATTAAGTGATAGTTTTCTTTTGCTTCTCCATCAGATATTTTATGTAAATCCACCAATTTCGAGCATTCAAAAAGTAAACTCAAAGCTCCTTCAACAATTGCTTTTTGTAAAAAAAGCATGCGTCTGACGTCCGGGTGATTGATGATCAAAGTTTGCTCCTCGTTAATGTTTTTTTTACCTGAACGACTCAATGATCGGCCCTGTGGCCGTTCTTTGGCATATTGCAAAGAAGCAAAATAAGCAGCATAAGCTGTTGAAGCAGCGGTGAGTCCAACATCGATCCTCGCTTCGTTCATCATTTGAAACATGTATTTTAATCCCTGATTTAGTTGCCCTACCAAGTACCCAATACAGTTATCGTTTTCGCCAAATAACAGGTGTGTCGTTGCATATCCTTTTTGCCCCATTTTTTGAAAATCAGCTGCCACCAATACATCATTATTGGTTAGACTTCCATCGCTTTCTTGTCTGAATTTTGGAACAACAAATAGGGAAATTCCTTTTGTCCCTGCGGGAGCACCATCAATTCTCGCCAGGGTAAGATGGATAAAGTTTTCAGCAAACTGGTGATCTCCTCCTGAAATAAAGATTTTTTGGCCCTTAATACTGTATGTGCCATCTTGTAAGGGAGTTGCTGAAGTAGTAATATCTGATAATGAACTACCCGCCTGTGGCTCTGTCAAAGCCATGGTTCCCATCCATTTTCCGGAAAGCATATTTGGAACAAATTGATCTTTTAGTTCCTGGCTTCCGAAAGTTACGATCAAATTGGAAGAGCCAGTGGTCAAATTATTGTATCCAACTATATGATTGTTTGCAGCTTGAAAAATATGACTTGCCGCATGGAAAATCATTTGTGGTAATTGCATTCCACCATCTTCATAACTAAAGCAGGAACCAAACCAGCCATTTTCTGCGGTTTGTTTAATAATTTCTCCAAGCATGGGATGGACGATGACTTTCCCGTCTTCATACCGGACTGGTTGTTCATCCATTTCTCTGAAATAGGGAAAATAATACTGATCAGCAAGATCTTTTGCTGCACTGAGCATGATGTCAAAGCTCTCCAAGTCATAATCCTGGTAGAGTGAGGCACTTAACAAATCTTGAATTGGATGGACCTCTTTGATTAGAAAATGGAGGTTTTCCATGCTCGTATATTTCATATCGTGTAATTTTAATTGAAAATCAAGACAGGCAATTTACAAAAATTGTAACATTAAAATTTGTGACTATCTGTCAAATCTAAGTTTAGTTTTTTTAGGCTGATTATTTTTTTTATATCCTCCTCATGCAGGCGCATATTCCTTTTGGAATTGTTTGTGTGATTTGAGAAGTAACTATATCTACTTACTTCATTTAGAGATAAAATTTGGAGAAGTTACTACTTGATTGGGATTATTAATATTAATTTTGCAGCCTATGAGCAAAACGAACTCCTTTTACAATAATCCTCTTTTTTATATAGGAATAATCGTCCTTGTTAATTTATTACAAAGTGCTTTTACAGAGTTGGCGAATGACGAAGCTTACTATTGGGTATTTTCTCAAAACCTGGATTGGGGATACTTCGATCATCCTCCCGGAACGCCAATTTTAATTGCTTTGGGGCATTCTTTACTGAAAAATGAATTGGGTGTTCGGCTTTTCATTGTATTAGCAAACGCAGTGTCGATTTGGTGTATTTGGAAGGTGATACAACCCAAAAATACTTTGCTCTTTTTTGCCATGCTATTCAGCTGTGTAATTGCTCATTTTGGGTTTATGGCAGCTCCAGATAGTTCGCTTCTCCTCACCGTAAGTGTTTTTATTGTATTGTTGAAATATTATCTCGAAGAGGATAAATGGTATTATACTTTGGCTTTATTGCTGACTATTGCAGCTATTGGATATAGCAAATATCATGGAATCGTCGTATTGATTTTTGCATTTTTACCAAACGTCCATATATTGAAAAGATGGAGCTTTTGGCTAATCATTTTAGGCGCAACAATTTTATTGATACCACACTTTTACTGGCAATATGTCAATGATTTTCCAACTTTCAGATTTCATCTGTTTGATCGGTCTCCCGAACCTTATCGGATTGCTTTCGTTTTCGAATACATTTTGGGACAATTACTGGTTTTTGGACCTTTCGTAGGATTTATTTTATTTTGGGCTGCTTTTAAATCCAAATCAGAAAATGCTTTTCACCGAACAATGAAGTGGTGCTTTTATGGCATTTTTGGTTTTTTTCTTTTCAACAGTTTTCGGGGTAGAGTAGAGGCCAACTGGACTGCAACGGGAATGATTCCATTGTTGTATTTGGCGTATCATTTTATAGAAAATCGACAAAAAACAGTCCGATGGATTTATCGGATCGCTGTGCCAACTTTAATTCTAATATTTGCATTTCGAATTATTTTGGCATTTGAAATAGTCCCCAGAAGGATTATCAGGTTGAGTCGAGAATTTCATGGATGGGATAAATGGGCAATGGATCTGAAAAAAAATGTTGGTGATTCACCGGTGATTTTTTACAATGATTATCCAAAAGCCTCAAAATATCAGTTTTATGCACAAGGAGATGGAAACTCTGTAAGTACTGTTCATCATGCTGGCAATCAATATGATTTATTGGTGAAAGCAGAGGAAGATCTTCAGGGAAAAGATGTGAAAAGAATTTATGGAGTTCCAAAGGAAGATAAAGAAGGGATAATTTTAGGTGAAAATGTAGAAACAGTAAAAATTGCAAATTATAAAAATTTTCATTTCACCAATCGTTTAAGAATTAAGATCAATAATCCTGTCAATGTTTCAGCTCCAAATGAGCGTTTTTTTATGGAGATCGAAATGTTTAATCCAACAGAAAATGACATAATTTTTCAAGGAAATAATAACAAAAAGTTAGAACTGCGGTACTTTGTTTTTGAATATAAATCGGAGGTAAAAAGAGGCCTGGCAATGAAGGAATTTCCTTTGAAAAACTTAAATGCAGGAGAGAAAAAATCATTTAAAATTGAAATCCAAGCTCCCGAAAATACTGGAAAATATCGGTACAGAATTGCCATTTTCAATGGAGTATTTAACGAACAAAATACCAATTTTCAAAAACTAGTTGTAAATGAATAAATAGTTGTATAAAAGATTGATACTCAAATTTTTGTAAATTTTAATTTAAAGTGTTAATTTAGAGTTTTATTTCATTGATTGTCTTAATTAATTTGCAGAAACAAAACTATTGATGCCAATTCTGCGTTGAGATAAAGTAAGTATCACACTGTGAACAAAAGGTTTGATATTTCTAGTTTAGTTTGCCTTTCAATTCATTCACATTCATCATTAAAAAAACTAGACATTAAATGATCAGTTAAATTGAATTATTCGATTTATGGTCAATTTTTTAATCAAAAAGATCAATTATGAGTAAGATTCCAAAAAAAGGATTTAGTTGGAGCAAAGGAACATACTATTTAACGATTAAAGATTCTCCGAGAAATATCACACTTTTTCGAAAATCTAAAAGCGATGCACTTTTCACCTACTCTCGTTATAAACAAGAAGGTAAAGACATTGAGTGGTTGGGTTGTTGGAACGGAAAGAAGTTTGAAGAAACAAATTTGACTGATGTCAGTTAAATGAATAATAATTTTTACAAAAAAAAGCGCGACTTATCAAAAAGCCGCGCTTTTTTATGTCCTGTTGTTTACCTATTCCAAAGAGCTTGGTTACAACTCAGGCAATATCTTTAACCGATATTTGACTTTTTGAACTGATTATTAAAAAGGCAATTATGCTTCCAATCGCAAAAATTGAAAAGCTTAAAAGCAACCATTGAGAAATGTCCAAACCATTCCTTTGGAGAAAATATGTCCCAATAGGAATCATCACTAATCGGAAAATCTCTAATAATTTTACCCAGTTATTTCTAGATTCAAACAAGAAACCGAACATCAACGTCGTAATGATTATCCAGCTTGCGAAAGCGATTTTGACGATTGGTTCCATGTCCGTATTTTTGAAAAAATAAGCGGCATAGGTCGTTAAGGCTACGATAAATTGAATAAGCAGATAGGTGTTAATCCCCAAGTTTATATTTTTATTGTACTTTTTATAATCATCAGCTACTTCGAAAGGAGCCTGATAACCGCCCAGATATTCCGGAAACCAACCTGGTCGTTTAAACAATATTTTTAACGTATCACCAAGCGATCTCGATTTTTTAGTAGTTTTAAAAAGATCAATGTAATGGGCAAAATTTGCATAAACAGGATTCCAGCTTTTTAATGGTTTAGTTATACCATAATTTGGCCGCTCTTCTTCTTTTGTGAATGTTCCGAAAATTCGATCCCAAATAATCAAAACACCCGCGTAGTTTTTGTCAATATATTTTGGATCACGACCATGGTGTACACGATGATGAGAAGGGGTGTTAAAAACGAATTCAAACCATCTTGGAAGCTTATTGATGTGTTCTGTATGGATCCAAAATTGGTACAGAAGATTCAATCCGCCGACCAAAACAAACTGAACCGGATGAAAGCCCATCAAAGCCATCGGGAGGTAAAAGGGAAAACCCCAGATAAATCCCGTGGAGGTTTGTCGAAGTGCCACGGAAAGGTTAAAGTCTTCACTCTGATGATGAACCACATGTCCTCCCCAAAACAAACTAATCGTATGTGCCATTCTGTGCTCCCAATAATAAAAAAAGTCAAATAAGATCATTGCAACTATAAAAGTTACCCAGTTTTGCTCAAGTTTGAATAGTGCCCATTGTTCGTAGATAAAAGTATAAATCCCAATTCTTATGATAGCTACAAACGTATTGGTAAGCTGTTGTAATGTGCCTGTACTGATATTCGTAATTGCATCGTTCAACCGATATGTTTTACGATTGGAGATTTTTTCATAAATCAATTCAATCCCCATCAGGAGGAAGTACATTGGAATAGCTAGTATGACCGGATTGAGGTTCATTATTGATACTTTTCAGTTAATGTCAACAGGAGTTAATCCTAAAATATCCTCTGCAAATTGATACGTTGCATTTTGTACAGATTGAAGGTCTTTTGAGTGAATGCCCGAAGGAATTACATGAGTATTTACATTTGGAAAAGGAGATAGTCTTTTTTTATCTTCAGCGGTTGAGGTGAGTTGATCAAATCTTAGCATTTCATCAACAGATACAATTGGATCTTTTTCATCATCATTTTTAAAATAATAACCTAAAAAATAGGGGCATGTAATCTTTTTGAAATTTTTATTGGTCATTGTAGTTTCAATAAGTGACTTAAGACAAACTATACCTTCGGTCCTGTAAACATTCGTAGTATATTTTGCTGCTTCAGAATCTTTGTTGTGATGGGTGTGTCTGTATTTTCCGATAATCCCCCTTATGATTTGTAATCCCCATGGAAAAGTTATCAACTCAGAAGTTTTGTTCTCCAAATCAATATTTGGTGAATACATGATCAATCCTTCAACCAGTTCGGGGTTTTCAGCAGTCAAATAGATAGAAAGCGTACTTCCAGTTGAGCAAGACATTAAAATTACTTTTTCTCCAATCAGTTTTCCAACCGCGATGGCTTCTTTTGCTGACTCAATTAAGTCTTTCGGTTCGAGATTTAAAAAAGATTCGTTATCATTCAATCCATGTCCGGACAACCTTGGAATGTAAATATTGCAACCGTAGCGTTTTGCAAATTCCATATGTGTTGGGTAACCTTCCATTGGACTCGCAGAAAATCCGTGGAGATAAACCACACTGTAAGGTGTTGTCCGAACAGAATCAGCCCAAGCCAAGCGAGACTCATTATTTGATTTTAGGTTTTGAATATTGGCGTCTTTTTTTAAAACAAAATCATCGAGATCGGCCAATTCAATTTCCAAGGTTTTGATTATTCCGTCAAAATCTGCATAATCAGGTTTTGGCCCAAGAAATACTACGGCGAGAAAAAATACGGGAAATAGATATCGTTTTTTCATTCTTTCATAATAATTTCTGAAAGATAAAAAAGTTCTGGCTAAGCTTCCACCCGGTTGTTAAAGTTGATTTTACGCTGAAATATTTCGCCTATTAAAATTAATAAGATACTCAAAGGCAGCAATACTGAAAAGAAAAACAGACCTTCATAATAATAAGGGACAAATCCGATTGCAATCCACAACAAAAATCCTTGGATAAAAAGGATAAATTCGGTTAGGAAAAAACTGATAACGAATAAAATCATTCCAGCTTTTGAGAGCAAATTGTTTATTTTTAAGAGGCCTTTGGCTTTAGCAAAACCGAAAACAAAATGAGAAACAACCCCCAACAAAAAGAGGTGAATGAATCCAATGACAAAATTTCGAATTGTGTAAGAAACTGTAGCCATTGCTGGTATTATTACAGCGGATTGCATTAGGATTTTAGCGATAAAACAAATAAACGCAATACCGATGAGCTTGCGTGCGCTACCTGTTAATACAGTTTTGGTTTTTGGGAGTATTTTTTTCATTAATACAATAAAACCAATTAATGCAAAAAGTTGAATAGCGACCCCAGTGCTGTTAATCCAAAAAACAATCGCTAGTGGATTTGACCATGCAACAGCCAAGGCAAATGTTGGAAAACAAGATATCACCAGCAAATAATAAAAGGTCTTTTCCGTTTTGATAGGAATTTTAATATTCGCTTCTTCCAATAATTTAAAAAACAATCCTAAAACAGTAAATACAAACCATCCGTTAAATTGAAAATGCAAATAAAACTGAACAGTTGCGTAGTACAAAGCTGATCCCCTTAGTTCAGATGTCATCAACGGAGCCATAGCCCATAAAGCAAATGTAGAAATGATCATAAAAACCAGAGCAGTTTTTACAAATCGGGCTGAAGTTTGAATTTTCTGGATGTTTTTAGACAGATCTTTCCAAAAAAACCAAACAAAGAGATAGGATATCAAAATATGCAACGTTGAAAATGAAATCGACCAGAATGCATACCCTTGTATAGGAAATGATATCAACATACCTCCGCAGCTGATTACTTGGAGTACAAAAAGGGTTTTATAAACTTTTCGCTGTTGCTGTTCTTCACTTAAAAAGGAATGGATAAGTAATGTGAAAAGTATCAAAAATACCCATCCCAACATGGCAAGATGAGAATGGGCATGCATGAAGTAACGAAATTCCATCCACGTCACTTCCGTTACAAACGCCCAACGGAGCAAAGCTCCAATACATGCTGCTATGAAAAAAAATAACAATGCAGTGTGCACCCATATTTTCTTCATCAGAAAATTCTATATTGATCTGAATAATAAAGAAACA
>JANQFJ010000327.1 GCA_028277915.1 Saprospiraceae bacterium | reverse complement strand
AAGCCTTCTGACAATGATGGAAATACAAAAGCTTCGCAATTTTTATACAAATGGTATTTGTCCTTTTCATCAACATTACCGATGAGGTGCACACGATTTTGCACTTTTTTGGCTTTTGCAAGGTCTAAAATTTGTTGAGCATATTTTGAAGTATTAGTCCCCGCGATCACCAAATGTTTCTTGTCAAAATGTTCTAGCAGTGAGACCAAAACATGAAAGTTTTTTTTCTCCGAAATGATCCCGATGCTGAAAAAGTAATCTTCAAACTTTGAAAACTCAATCGTTGGGGGCTGTTTGCTTTTTTTCAATGAAAAACCATTGTAGATCAAATGTACCGGTACATTTATCTCCAGATTTTGTCTCGCAATCTTTTCTGTAAATTTTGAAATGACGGTGATTGCAGAAGTTTTATTGACTTTCTTTTGGAGTTGGATAAGTTTTCTTTTTTGTTTTGCACCACTATATTTTTGCAAGAAATTGAGATCGTGGATTGTTAAAATCAATTTTGTTTTTTTATTGCCAGGCAGATAGTGTGACTCCTGATGCAAGCAATGCCATACCTCGTATTTATTGCTTTTGATAGGAAAGAATTTATGTAAATCACTGTGTTTTATGTAGTTAAATTTATCACCAAAAACTCCTGTTTGAGCAATCGGCAAATAAAAATTCAACTGAGTTTTTTTTGGATTCAGCACCTGGAATTGATTTCCCAAATTGAAGCAAAATTGACCCAAGCCACTGTTGAGATTCTTGAGCTTTTCCATTTCTAAAAAGACTTGCCTCATTTTTTGTGCAATTGTTTCAGTTTGGAATATTTCAAATAATTAGAGTAAGCGGATATTTTGCAAATCACAAAGCCGTAATAACCATCGAGTATGCCTAGCTGGAAAATATAGCTTTTTATGAATTTTACAACAGGACTAAAATACAATTTCACAAAATTGGCTTTTTTCCCTTTTTCAAAAAGGTCTTTGGCTGATAGAGTGGTAAATTTTTCAGTTTGCTGCCAGTGTGCTTCGATTGTGCGATAGCTGTAGTGCAAGCAGTCTCCTTTGAGAAAAATGGGTGGATTTGGAGATTCGCTCAATTGCTCATGGATGGTGCCTTCCCAGCGAATATATCTTCTGTCAAAAATTCTAACTTTGGTATCGGGGTACCAGCCACTGCGTTTGATCCAGCGGCCACAATAATTGGTCAGACGATTGAATTTATACGTCAATAATTCTGGGTATTCTTTTACTTTTAAAATGGAATTTTTCAACTCCTCGGAAATCACCTCATCAGCATCCAGTGATAAAACCCAGTCGAATTTGGCTCTGGCGTTTGCGAAGTTTTTTGAAGCCGAATAGCCTTCCCATTCGTGTTCGATAAAATTCACAGCGTATCCGTCACAAATGCTTTTCGTACCATCCGTCGAAAAAGAGTCAACAACCACAATGTCATCTGCAATTTCTTTTACCGATTCGAGGCATCGGCCAATGTTTTTTTCTTCATTAAAAGTGATAATTACAACTGAAAGTTGTGGCATTGATTCCTTCATTTATCTGGTGGTAAAAGTACTAAATTAAAAACCATTTATGTGAAAATGATCCTTCTTTAAACCTTTGGAAGATTGTGAAATTTATTGTTGAGTTACATTTCCAAAAGCAATAAAATGTGGGTTTAGAAGCTCTTTTTTGTTGTACCTCAAAGGCATGTTGGTTTCAGCATTTAAAACTTTGCCACCTGCTTCTTCGAGGACAATTTGTGCCGCAGCGGTATCCCATTCCATCGTAGGAGCCAGGCGTGGATAAATATGTGCTTCTCCTTTTGCAATTGTGGTGAATTTCAGAGAACTACCTTTTGCGATAAGTTTTGGTTGATCAAATTTTTTGAGAAATTGTTCAGTCGCTGGGTTTAGGTGAGAACGTGAGCAAAGTATTTTCAAAGCACGATTATTCAAACCAAACTTCAGAGCGGTCAATTTTTGTGTTTGACCATTTTTGATAAAATAAGCACCTTCACCTTTGACCGCCCAATAGGTTTCCTCCAGACAGGGAACATTGGCGACTCCGAGAATGGGTTTTTCCTCATGAATCAAAGCTATGTTGACGGTAAACTCTCCATTGCGGTTGATGAATTCTTTAGTTCCGTCGAGGGGATCAACCAGCCAGTAATAATCAAAGTTTTTGCGTGTCTCAAAATCAACCTGCTCGCTTTCTTCAGAAATAACCGGAAATTGAACACTCAGTTTTTTCAATCCTTCCAAAATGATCTTGTTTGAAGCGCGGTCAGCAGCAGTCAATGGACTTTGATCAGACTTGTATTCAATCGATTGGCTTCCACTGTTTTGATAAATTTTTATTATTTCATTTCCAGCGATTTCAGCAATTTTTACAACTTTAGAAGCCAGGTTTCGAAACTGCATAGACAATACTTCGTTTAAATGTTTTGGATGGAATAATTACCTTTGCAAAGGTATCATTATTCGGATATTTTTGATGGAATTAGATTTAACCCAATTTTAAATTTACACTACCTTTTAAATATTTTTATTATGACTAAAGTACTAGTAAGCGGTGGATGCGGATATATCGGCAGCCATACTATTGTAGACTTGATTGATAACGGATTTGAAGTGGTTTCAGTTGATAATTATCTCAATTCTGATAAAAATGTGCTTGACGGAATAGAAGCTATTACTGGTAAAAGGGTCAATAATTATGATGTGGATTTAACCGACCTGGAAGGTACTCGTGACATATTTCGGGAGAATGAGGATATTGCCGGTATAATCCATTTTGCTGCACTGAAGAGTGTAAATGAATCAGTCAGCAAACCATTGGAATATTTTAAAAATAACCTCAATTCTTTGCTGAATCTTTTACAATGCGTAAAAGACTATGATGTTAAACATTTTATCTTCTCATCGAGTTGTTCAGTTTACGGCAATGCTGATGAATTGCCTGTGACGGAAACAACACCCTGGGCAGAAGCGGAAAGCCCTTATGCTCGCACCAAGCAAATGGGAGAAAATATTTTAAAAGATTTTTCTCATGCAAATCCATCGACAAATATTGTAGTCTTGCGTTATTTCAATCCTGCAGGGGCTCACGAAAGTGCTTTGATTGGCGAAGCGCCAATAGTTGTGGCTTCCAATCTGGTACCTGTGATTACAGAAACGGCCATCGGAAAACGAGATGAAATGAAGGTTTTTGGCGATGATTACGAAACGCGGGATGGAAGTTGTATCCGTGATTATATCCACGTCATGGACCTCGCTAATGCCCATACAAAATCAATGGAATACGCTGTCGAAAGTCGAAATGCTTCAAATTACGAGATTTTCAATCTTGGAATTGGTGAAGGAGTTACTGTTTTGGAAGCTATCCATGCTTTCGAAAAGGTGACCGGTAAACAATTGAACTACAAAATTGCCGGGAGAAGGGAAGGAGATGTCATAGCCATTTATGCCAATAATCAAAACGCCGCTCAAAAATTAGGCTGGCAACCAAGCCGTAATATTGAAGATATTATGAAAACAGCCTGGTCCTGGGAATTGCGCCGCACGGCAGTACATTCTTAGAAGATTTCTTGTCTTAAAACACTCAATCTATTATTTACTGCAAAACATCCTGCCAACGCATAATATATAATTACTTGATTGTTTGGTGAAAAACGCTGGAAACCTTATAAATGCTCATTTCTTTGGCGGTCTGGCCAAGTATTGTTATCTTTGTAATAAGCTATATTTTAATATGGCAAAAACAAACAACTATGGGTTAGGTTCTTAACGAACAGTCATAGGGTGTCCATAGTCTTGTTGCCTTGTCGAGCATGCCTCGACAAGGTTTTTCACTTTTGAGGCAATAATGTTTCTAAAAAAATTGGTGATAAGTCATTCTTTTTGACTTAGAATGGCTTTTTGCATGACATTGATCGGAAAGGTTTTAACCTCTGGGATTTCTTCTCCCTCCACTATTTCTTTGCCGGTTATGCTAATTGGCTCTACGCTTCCGGAAATGATTTCAAAGATCATTTTATCAGCTACTTTTTCATAAGTGCACAACAATTGACTTCCCATAACAGAAAATTGGCTGTAAAGTTTATTTCCAAAAAGATAGGATTCCAGTTTTATACTGTTTTTTTCATCAATGCGGTAAATGCCTTTTTCAGCATCCACGATTTCGAGCTCATAAGATCGGCGACCTGCTACTTTGTCTTCTCCGTAGATTATCGCCCAGACATAATTGTTGGAAGAGTCGATTTCGAGCATTTCAAGTTCCATAGGAAGGGTTTGAACCAGCTTGTTTTCCTTATAAATATTTAATTCGCCGACCCAATTGCCCAACCACGATTCTGGAAAAGGTGCCGATTCAGAAGTTTGGTCGTGTTTTTCAGGTTGAGAATTTTGAGCATTTGCATTTAAACCCAGGACAAAAGTGAAGCAAAGCAAAATAATTACCGTAAGATTGTTCATTTGATTTTGTTGATTTTATTTTTATTGAATAAATTACAATTTGATTTAATATAAAATTATGAAAAAATTGCTTGCCTTTTTTAACGCTTTGCTCTTTCCACTTTTAGTTTTTCCTCAACAAAATTATTTCCAACAGGAAGTCAATTACAAAATCGAAGTGACCTTGGATGATGAAAACCACACGCTCCGCGGAACTATCGAAATGGAATACACCAACAATTCTCCCGACGAATTGAACGAAATCTGGCTGCACCTTTGGGCGAATGCATATAAAAACAGGAATACAGCTTTTTCAAAGCAAAAAGCCAGAATAGGAAGCACGCGATTTTATTTCGCCAAAGATAGTCAATTAGGCAATTTCTCCGAATTGGATTTTAGAGTGGATGGCAAAACAACTGATTGGGAGTACGATCCGGACAATCCCGATATCGCTTTGATGAAACTGAATAATTCGTTGAAACCTGGGGATAAAATATTGATCTCTACGCCGTTTAATTTAAAAATTCCTGCTTCATTTTCCCGATTGGGGCATGTAGATCAATCCTACCAAATAACACAATGGTACCCTAAACCAGCTGTTTACGACAAAGACGGCTGGCATCCCATGCCATATCTTGATATGGGTGAATTTTACTCAGAATTTGGAAGTTTTGATGTAAAAATCACCCTTCCCGAAAATTACGTCGTCGGAGCAACTGGAGAGTTGCAAAACGATTCAGAAATAGCTTTTTTATTAAAAAAGGCAGAAGAATCTGAAGCCATTTTAAGTGAAATGGATGAAGCTCCATCGACAGATTCGATTCCTGTTTCTAGCACGGATTACAAGACCTTGCATTACAAAGCAGAGCGTGTTCACGATTTTGCATGGTTTGCGGATAAACGGTTTTATGTCCAAAAAAGTGAAGTCAAATTTGATTCCGGGAGAAAAGTTGATACCTGGACGATGTTCACTAATGTAGAAGCAGATCTTTGGAAAGAGAGTATAAGTTATGTGGACCGATCTGTTAAATTCTATTCGGAAAAAGTAGGGGAGTACCCTTATCCGCATGCGACAGCTGTGCAAAGCGCGCTGAGTGCTGGCGGAGGGATGGAGTACCCGATGATCACGGTTATTGGCTTGTCCGGCAATGCCCAGGCCCTTGATGAAGTTATTACGCATGAAGTTGGGCACAACTGGTTTTACGGGATATTGGCATTTGATGAAAGGGACCATGCCTGGCTGGACGAAGGGATCAATTCGTATTATGACCACCGCTACACAGAGTTGTATTATGACGGGTTCGGAAGAGATATGTTGCCAAATTTTATGCTGAAGGGTTCTGACGCCAATATTTTGGATGTGGCGTATCAATTGCAGGCGCGAAAAGACCTGGATCAGGCGCCCGAAACAACCTCGGATGATTTTATCCCGATCAATTATTTTTTAGGGGCGTATGAAAAACCTGCTCAGTTTTTTAAGCTACTCGAAATGTATCTCGGCACAGAAGAATTCGACAGAATTTTTCAAGGGTTTTATGAAAAATGGAAATTCAAGCACCCGCAACCGGAAGACCTTAAAAGTTATGTTCAAAAAGAAAGTAAGAAAGATTTAAACTGGCTTTTTGATGGTATGATTAGTTCCAGCAAAAAGGTTGATTATAAAATAATCAGCTTAAAAAAAGAGACCGATTTTCAACTAAAAATCAAGAATCTCGGAAAATTAGATGCTCCCTTTCCCCTTTCTGGAATCAAAGATGACAGCATTGTTGCGACACAGTGGTATGAAGGATTTGAAGGAAAAAACGAACTGTCATTTCCAGCCGGAGATTACGACATGATCGTTTTGGACGAACAAGGGTATTCCCTGGATATTGACAAGCGGAATAACAATGTTAAAACACGTGGTCTTTGTAAAACGGTAGAGCCTTTGCGGTTCAAATTTTTAGCGGGTTTGGAACATTCTAAAAAAACAACACTTTATTGGACGCCGATAGTTGCTTGGAATAATTATGATAAAACAATGGCCGGTCTGGCGGTTTACAACACTACGATTCCTACCAATAAATTTGAATTTGCAGTGGCGCCGATGTATGCTTTTGCTACAAAAACGGTGACCGGTTTGGCGGGTTTTAAATACAATTTTTATCCAGCCTCTAATGCATTTCAGCGAATTATACTAGGAGTTGATGCGAAAAGGTTCAGCTACAATTATGTTTGGAATGACGACTATTATTTGAAATATTACCGAATTGCTCCTTCGATAACTTTTGACTTGGGGAAAAAGAAATTCAATTCTAACCTTTACCAGAGTATCCAATTGAAAGTTGCCATTTTAGGGGAAGAAATCGAAAACCGTACTGATGATGGAGAATACCTTGGGAATAAATGCGAACATTCTTACATCAATCGAATTGGATATTTTTTGGAAAACCGAAGAGTCATTAATCCCTATAGTTTGAATGTGATACTGGAGCAGCAAAGTTACGAACGGAGCAACGGTGAGAACCAAAATTATTTGAAAGCTGCTATTGAAGCAAAAACGGCATATACTTATGGTCGGAAGAAGAACATCGATTTCCGATTTTTCATAGGTGCTTTTTTGACGAACAGCCAACGTGATGCTACAAGCGTTTCAACAAGAAATATACGCGGTAGCTTTGTAATGACAAAAGAGGGGACCAACGATTATGCCTACGATGATTTTTATTTTGGAAGAAGTGATCAGACTGGTATTTGGTCTCAGCAGGTCAGCCTTAGAGACGGGGGATTCAAAAATCCATTTGGAGGAACTCTAAACGGTGGACCTGGACATAGTAATAATTTTCTTATTTCTATGAACATCAAAGCGGACCTTCCTTTCAAGTTTCCTATAAAAATACCATTGAAGCCTTATTTTGATATTGGATATTTTGACAAAGCTCATTTGGAATCCAGTGTTTCGACTTTTAGTGATCAATTGATGTACAGCGGTGGATTTATGTTTGAATTTTTTGACGGCGTTTTTGGGATTTATTTTCCTTTGATTAATTCGAAGAATCTTAAAACCGACTACCAGAGCCGCGGAGGAGGAAAATATTGGGCCAGGATTTCGTATAATTTAGACTTCCATCGGGCAAATCCCTGGAGGATAGTAGATCGGTTGTCATTTTAAAGTGAAAAATTTAGAACCTTATTTTTTCGATTTGTAATAAAGCTCCGAACAGTTTTCCTTTGTGAGAATTTTTTTGGCTACTCTTTGAATATCGTCAGTAGTTATTTTACGGTAAGCCGCTACTTCCTGATTGATTAAATCTGCGTCTCCGAGCAATTCAAAAAAGGCAAGATTGATGGCTTTGTTCAAAACATTTGTTTCCGAAAATACGAGTGTACTCTCGATCTTGTTTTTCAGTTTTTGTAATTCCGTTTCAGGAATGGGTTCGTTTTTTAATATTTCGAGCTCTTTCCAAATGGCTGCTTCAGCTGCTTCAATGCTAACTCCGTCAGCTGGTTTACCTTCAATAATTAAAAGTCCGGGATCAATATTTCCCGTGATATAAGCATCAATATTGGTGAAAAGCCGCTCATTGCGTAGCAACCTTCGGTACAATCTTGAAGAACCTCCATTGCACAATACATCGGACAATAGATCAACCGTATAAAAATCTTTGTCGTTTCGAGCCGGAGTATGGAAAGCCAAATAAATGGCATCAACCGGCACGTTTGAAAACTGAATCCGCTGATGCATTTCAAGCTGTGGTGGCTCCTGAGGTATGTGACGATTTGGTATATCTCCTGAAGGGATTTCTCCAAACCACTCTTCAGCCAATGTTTTTATTTTTTCGGTCTTAATATTTCCGGCAATAACTAGGATAGCATTATTCGGATTATAATATTTTTTGTAAAAATCCTGCACATCTTCCAATGTAGCCTCCTCAACATGTTTTGGGATTTTCCCGATCGTAGGCCAGCGATAAGGATGTACTTTGAATGCCAGATCAGCAATGTGATGCCACACATCGCCGTAAGGTTCATTCAGACAAGTTTCCTTAAACTCTTCGATCACAACTTTTCGCTGCACCTCCAGCACTTTTTTGTCAATATTCAGATGGAGCATTCGATCTGATTCCAGCCAAAAGACTGTTTCGATATTATCTGCAGGAACGACATTATAAAAGTTAGTGATATCGTTATTGGTGAAGGCATTGTTTTCTCCTCCAGCACGCTGGATCGGTTCGTCAAAATCCGGAATGTTTGCTGATCCTCCGAACATCAAATGCTCAAAAAGATGAGCAAACCCAGTCTTTTCAGGAGATTCATCCCTGGCTCCAACATTGTACAAAACATTGACAGCAGCCATCGGCGTGCTATCGTCTTCGTGCACGATTACTTTGAGGCCATTGGCTAATTCAAATTTTGAAAAATTTATCAACTGGAATGAATTTTAATTTCTGAAAAATGATCCTTTCTTAATTGTAAAAAAATTAGATTAATAAAAGGTTTGCAAAATTACGCTTTTTATTAAAATAATTAAAGAAGCTTTAGCAGTGAGGTGTTAATAATTTTGTAATAAAATAACTACTCAATGGAGTTGGAAGAAGTACTCGTATTTGCCACGCTGCAACTATATTGTTATTTTGCTTTGGCATCCTCTTTGCAAAAGTGTTGTCAGAATTAGAAATATCCGCAAGACGACTAATTCACTTCATTACTAAAATTGCGGAAAGGGAATCTCAACATTCCCGTCTCTTCTCAAATCAATTGGTATATTTTACAGCGTAGAATTTTATTTTCTAACTATTAAATATACTTACATGTTATCTACACAACGATTAATTAAATCCGCATTTATTTTGCTTTTTGTGGCTTCAGCTACATTTGTGTCAGCTCAGGTTGAACAAACTGCGGAACTTAAAGTAACCATTAAAGATGTGATTACTTTTACTTTGAATGATGCCAATCCGACTTTAATCTTCGATGAGGCAGACGATTTTATCAATGGAGTTACTTATAGTGCTTCAAATGCAGGTACAATAACTGCATCAGGTGCGTTTAGTCTGACAGTAAAGGCAGAAAAAAACCATCTTGAAGATTCTGCAGGGAACAAGATAAAGGCAGGAAGTATCTCTTTACAAGCAAGTGGAACTGATCTTGGGACCACGGATAAAATAGAACTTAAGACAAGTAAAAAAGAGATTATTTCAGGTGCTCCTGCAGGGATATCTAAAACTTTTGATCTGACTTATTCAACGACTGGTAACGATACTGAATTTATCGGAAAGCCGGCAGGTGATTATACAGTTGATCTGACCTTTGTTGCTGCATTAGATTAATAGTAAGATTATCTTTTAACTACTCCCCATAATTTTACTATTCGAAAAAGGCTTTAAACTTGAATGAGCATTTTTAAATGTACCTATTGAATTATTTCTAATCATTGATAAAAATAGATCAAAGAAAAAAGAGGTGGATTTTAAAGAGATCATTCCAGTAAATTACAAAATTGAGAGTTGATTGCACCCCCCAACAAATGAGAGCTGTAAGCATCAAAAAGTACAGCAAAATTCAAATTAATTTATAACAGTATTTTTTATTTTAAAATTTTACACTATGCATAATAAACTAATGTATTTAGGAATTTTCATGCTATTATTAACTTGTCTTGCGACAAATATTAATGCTCAAGGAGTATCTGTTGATAATGGTCGATTGTTTTACAAAGGAGTACCTGGAGAAAGAGAGGTTCAGGAAATTACACTCACAAACCCTACAAACGAAAAAGCTTTATTTCAATTAAGTTTCCAGGATTGGAAACGGGATACTTATGGTGTTAAGAATTATTCAGAGCCAGGTACTTTAAAACACTCATGTGCAACATGGGCAAGTGTTAACACAACTTCAGTTGAATTACCTCCAATGGGGGAAAAAACAATAAGCATAGAAATGGCTCCTCCTGCCAATATCTCTCCTGCAGATGGAGTGTTTAATGCAATGCTTTTTATTCGCCAAATCAAAGATCCTTATGCAAGAGTAGCGACCGGAGGAAATCTTCAGTCCAGTATCAGTGCAACGTTTCAGATTGGTGTCCACTTGTATTATATCCACCCTTCTTTACAACAGCAGGAGTTGGCTATCAAAGGATTTCAATTTGAAGGTGAGAAAGATAAGGCAAGTTCAAAGTTCATGATTAAATTGGAAAATGTAGGAGAAACTGTGGTTGATGGAAATATCAAACTGGAATTGACACATGCTGATTCAGGAAAAGAATACCGCCCATATGACAAACATCCGGTTTCAGCTGCTTTTATGCCAAATGATGTCCGTTTTGTTACGATTAATGTGCCAGATGATATTCCTGCTGGAAAATATTCTGCACTAGCTATTGTAGATATAGGGGCTTCACATGAGCTTCAAATGGCTGTGATTGATGTCGAAATTCCGAAAAAATAAGAAATGACATCAAAAATGTTGTTTAGTGGTGCTATGAGTATGCTTTTTGTAATGCTCATAGCATCTCCCCTTTTCGGACAGACAGGCATGTCGATTTCCATTTTTGAATACCCTGAGCCCTTTGTTTTTTCAAAACAAAAACATTTTAGAAAGGGAGTTGCGTCAAGACTCACACTTTTAATGACCAATGGAATGGGTGGAGGTGGTAATAACAATAATTTCAGTCAATGGGATCTTTCCATCACTGCAGAAGGCAATTTGGATAGTGGTTCACGTTCCATCCCGATCTCCTCAATTTGGGCAAAAGCTAAAGGAAGTTCAAAAATAAGAAGTATGGGGAAAGTATTTCTTTCAACAAAGTATCAAACTATTGCCAAATTTAAACCTGGCGCTTTTAATTCTAGCAACTATTTTGTAGTGATCAAGTTAAAAGCTTTTGACGGCAAACACTTTCTAAAACAAGCTGGTGAATACTCCTCCCAAATTTATTTTACTTTAATGATGGATTAATTTCCATGAATAAACTTAAAGGGCTCTATACGATTTTATTTATCATTTTTTTATCTCCATTAGGGATGACGCAGGATGCAATAATAAAATTAATCTGGCAGGAAGAGGAAGAAGCCTTTTTCTCTGGAAATTTGCATCGGGTGAAATGTGAATTCACTACGAATACTGACCATAAGGTAAAATTGAAAGTAAAACCTGAGCTTCCACTCAAATTATTATCTCCATCTTCTTTTAAAATAGCAGCCAAAAAAGATGAAGCAAGTGCTTCTTCCTGCAAAATATATTTGCCCCAAACCGGAGCAGGTGAAAAAGATAGTCTGTGCTTTGAAATCATCCTGGAATCCATGGAAAATAAATCAATCCTTGGGAAGGAAAAACTATGTCTCGAAATTAAAGAACGCATAGTTATCCGGATGGAAACCGTACGCGCTCAAATTCCAATAGATGCCGCAGATACTCTTGCACAGATCCCACTTCGGGTAAAAAATATGGGCAGAAGAAAATACCAAGTGGAAGTAGCATTGCAAAACAAACCCGAAGGGCTGAAAATGCTGGAATCAGAAAAGGTGTTTATGTTAAAGGCCAAGCAAGATACTGTTGTCAAATTTAATATGCGGCCTGAAAAAACCTGGCAAAAAACACATTCTGCATTTTTAAAATATGTGCTTTTTCTCAAAAAAAACGATGAAAAACTTGCAAAGTGTAACGTGTCTGCTTTTCCAATGGGGCACATCAAAAAATACCATCATCCAAATTATGCGATCAATAATCTACACGAATTCAGAGTTGGCTTCCAAAGCAGAGGCCCAAACCAAAATGTAATTGATTTTAGTACTAATGGGAAAACCCCCTTGCACAAAGGAGTATTGAATTATCAGTTGCAATCCATCTATTATTCAGATATGGCCGAAGTGAATCTAACCAATTCAGTTTTAAATTATATTGCCAATGGAAAATCCTTAACCGTAGGCCATGTAAGCTATAACGATGAAGCCTCTTTGTCTGGAAGAGGAGTGCTTTATGAAATTGAAAAAGACAGCCAATACGTACACTTTGGTTTTATTAATGGAGCCTATAAATTGTTTGACCCTACAACGGCTTTCAATACTTTGACGGGCAATAGCGTTGTTGGAGGGATTCGAAAAATACACAACCGATTGGGGCTGATAGAAGGTAATGGTATGATCCGATTGAGAGAATCTTCAAATACGGGACTCGTTTGGTTGAACAACAGGATCAGTAAAAATAAAAATCAATTTAATTTTAGGGTTGGAGTGAGCGGAGATCAGGATAAAGTTCATCCTACTGATAATAGCTTCAAAACAGGAGTGATTCTTAGTGCTGACTTTGAAAAAGAAACCAATAATTGGGTCTTTCAGACCAGCAATTATTTTTCCACTCCTAGGTATGCTGGAAATGTTCCTGGAAGTTTCTTTTCCAGAAACAAATTTGATTATCTGGCCTGGAAACCTTTGAACATTAAGGCCTTAGTTCGATTTCAAAAAACGCAAAGTTTTGTCCGGAAAGAAAACTATGTCCTCAGTCGCTTGGGAGATGTTATGAATTATCAGCTGCAATTTGAAACAAAACGTACAGGCAATTGGAGGATAGTAATTACGCCAAGCCAATTATTTACTAAAAGCAATTTTATTGATCAGAATCTACCTGAAAACTTTTATACCAGCAGTACTTCACGAATAAAATTAGCAATAACCCGAAAAAAGAATGGCGTGACTGCGCAATGGGATGGCGATGTGGGTACCTTTCATTATGGAAAAAAAGGAGCAATGCAAAAGCAGTTTTTGTTTTATCGTCTTGGGCTTAAATTATCCACCAAAACCTTTGGTTTTAATGCCTCTTATAATCGAGGTTCCACGCTACTCTCTAATGCAATGAGATACGAACAATTTGGCACCTATTTTTCTAATTTTCAATTTGGTGCCCGTTGGGGAAAATGGTTTTTCAAAAGAAAAATAAAGGCCAACCTTTCTAACCAATTGACTCATAACGGAATTAGAAAACAATGGGCCAATTCTACTGCATTCAAAATTAAGTCAATTCTTCCCAAAGGGTTTTCAGTTGATACGGAATTTGCACTTTTTAAAACTGCTAATTTCAATGACTTTTTCTGGAATATAAAAGTGGTTAAAAAAATCGGAAACTATCGACCTCCGTCAGGCGCCAAAAAATTAAAACTGATTTTGTACGAAGATGCAAATAATAGTAGCACCAAGGATGACACTGAACAAGGCTTGGAAGGAATTTTTGTGCAAGTTGGCGGCATCCCGTTTGTGACAAAAAATGGCGGATGGATACAGTACAAATCTGTTCCGACTGGCGAATATGATGTCAGTGTAATGGATCCTACGGGTGAACTTGCCGGTAGCGCACAAAAAATAAAACTTGATAAGAAAAATGTAGAGATTCACATCCCCCTGTACAAAACAGTGCCCTTAGGAGGTGTGGTGAAAGAAATCAAAGTGCGGTTTAAAAGTTCAAAATTTGATTTACTGGGAATTCCGATTATTGCTAAAAACCCACAGGAAGAAGTTTTCACGACTTTTACTCAACCCGATGGATCGTTTAGATTCAACCTTCCGGCAAACGAATATACGATATACATTGATCCCGAAGCTTTTGGTAAAAATTTTGAATTCCCTGACAATTTCCAAAAAGTAGTTTTAACACAAAATGAACAAACGGATTTATCCCTGTCAGTAAAAGTGAAAAGCAGAAAAATGAAAATTCAGAAATTTTAAAAAGAGTGATTTTATTAATTTTTTATAAATATCAGAGATATGAAAATGGAAAAAAATATTAGGATTAGAAATTGCCTGACCGGCTTGTTGATCTGTCTTTTCTATTTCAACTTATTTGGCCAGGAAAACTCAGGCGAACAAACAGCCCCTGCTTCCGCTGAAACCGATTTTCCAAAAGTAGTTTCCTGCGATTGTGAACCTTCTGAAGCCAATTGCACCGGAACGATTATTTGGGAAGATGGGTCAAAATACGAGGGTGAATTTCAACATGGAAGGATTCATGGCAAAGGAAAGTTATCCTTTCAGGATGGCTCTTACTATGAAGGTGAGTTTCAAGACGAGTTTTTTCATGGAAAAGGAACAATGATTTATGAAGACGGGAGCAAGTACATTGGAGATTGGACACTTGGTTATCGGGAAGGGGAAGGAGCATTGATTTACCCTGATGGAACAGAATATCTTGGTGAATTTGAATCGGACGAAATTCACGGTGAAGGCTCTATGATTTTAAGCTCAGGGGAATCCTATTCCGGAAGCTGGGAATATGGTCAAACAAGCGGCTTTGGAATGATAACGAGGCTGGATGGTAGCACTTACCTTGGGATGAACGAACAAGGTTCCCGTCATGGATCCGGAATGATCGTTTGGGAATCCGGAGATACATTGCATGGAAGCTGGTCAGATGGAAAAATGGTAGAAGAGGGTATTTTCCAATTCAAAGACGGCTCAACAATGATCAGTTACTGGGAAAACGGAGTGATGGCGGATAACAATGTTTATATCAAATCAGATGGAGAGCAGTATTCTTCCCCGACAAAAGGTCTTGCAGATGAGGTGTTACAAGACAGTTGGAACGATATAGAAACTGTAGAACGAAATTTTGGCCTTGCTTTTTATGCAATCGGGATGGAATATAAGGCGACTATGGATTTTGAAAGAGCAGAGGAGAATTTCCAATTTGCTATGGAATTTGGTGATCCTGCGGATGGTTTTTCTATCCAGGAAATGGTGGAGACCCAAATGGCAAATATCAATGAAGAAAAAGAAAACAGTAGAGGAGTTGCCAAAAAATCTGATGAGGAGGACCATTAGCGGTAAGTTATTATTTTGAATCAATTAGGGGCTGTCCAAATAGAACTTTCAATTTTCGGGCAGCCTCTTTTTTTCTTGTTTATTTAAAAATATTTCAGCGCATACAAAACAACTATGATCGCAAAACGCTGATTTTGAACTCTTTGCGTCTCTGTGGCTTTGCGTGGAATATTAAGTAAATCCTTGATGCTAATGGATTTTAAAAGAAGTATCCGGACTTCTAATTAAATAAAAAACAAAAAAATATTTTGAACATACGCCAATTTTAAAAAGCACCGCATCTTTTATTTTAAAAGCTTTCCACATTTTTGTTTGCATTCAAAAGGACCGTTTCCTTTTCTAATTTTTAAAAGTTCGAAAAACTACGATTGAAAAATGATTTTAGCTGTAAGCAGCCGCTTTACAGTTTGAACCTCTTTGTTCACTTTAAAACTAAAAAAATGAACCGACCAGACATTTCCCGTTTAAACAAAAATCGAAGCATCTTTTTGAAAATTGGTTTTTTGATTTCTATAAGCCTGGTGATAATGGCTTTTAATGTAACCGTTTACGAATATGAAAATACAGATTATGTGGCCCAGCCAATTGAAGAGGAACCTTTTGCAAAAATCATCAGAACTCCTGCTGAGGAAAAGAAGAAATTACCTCCTCCGGATTTAAAGCCCTCAGATAAAATTATCGATGATGATCAGGAATTCAAAGAAGACCCTGTACCTGAACCAATTGATACCGAAGTTAAAGTTGATACACAAATTTTGAAACCCGCTTCTCCATTGGTAATAAATACAAAACCAAAACCTCCTGCAATTACACCTCTGGAGGACGATGATGTGGAAGATATGGAATTTATTGTTGTAGAAGACATGCCGCGTTTTCCAGGCTGTGAGAAACCTGAAATGACAAAAGCTGAAAAACAAAGCTGTGCCAATAAAACACTTTTGGAATACATCTATAAAAATATAGAATACCCCAAAATGGCAAGTAGGAATGGTATTGAAGGAACTGTTGTCGTAGATTTTGTTGTAGAAAAAAATGGCCAAATTACTGATGTCAATATCCGGAAAGAGATAGGAGGTGGCTGTGGTAACGAAGTCGTACGGATTGTAAAAGGAATGCCCGAATGGGTTCCTGGAAAGCAAAGAAATGAAAAGGTGCGTGTTAGGTTTACCATGCCTGTAAAATTTCAATTACAATAAAAAAAGCTATGAATACGATTTGGAAAATTATATCCATTACCAGTTTTGGACTGATGATTTATCAGATTTTCTTTCAGGAAAACATTGTACCCGACCGAGACCTCCCTTACGAATATGATTATCAGGGAGAGGTTTTCTATATAGCTGAAGAAATGCCACGCTTTCCGGGCTGCGATTTTTTTGGGATGAAGAAGCGGGAAAAGCAAGAGTGCTCCAATCAAAAAATGTCGGAATTCATTTATTCAAATTTAGGATTCCAACCCATCATTAAACATTTTGAAAGTACAGCTGTCGTTCAATTCATTGTTCAAAAAGATGGCCGACTCACAGATTTAAAAATCCTAAAAGGATTGTCTCCAGGACTTGGACGAGATCTTGAAAATGTGATAGAAAAGATGCCTCGTTGGATTCCAGGAAAACAAAACGGGCAGCCTGTTGCAGTTCGATTCACTTTGCCCGTTAAGATTTGTTTGGAATAAATATTAAGATTAAAAATCCAAAATTAAACATTCAAAATCGGTAGTTTTTCGACGACAGGAAAGGGGCGTTTTCTTTTGTGAGGCGTCCTTTTCACTTTTTTAAAGTTGCGCAGTGTTTTTCATCGTTTTGAAGTCTAAACACTATCTTTGCTTTATGAATCGTCCAGACTTTTCCAAAATAAAATTAAACCTGAATCCAACATCTTCAAAAACAATTGAAGGCATAGGATGGGAAACTCCTGAAAAAATTAAAATCAAGTCTCATTTTGATGACAAAGATTTGAAAGGAGCCAATCATCTGAGCTATGTGGCCGGAATACCTCCTTTTTTGAGAGGACCATACAGCTCAATGTACGTGGTTCGGCCGTGGACGATACGACAGTATGCGGGTTTTTCTACAGCAGAAGAAAGTAATGCTTTTTATCGCCGGAATCTTGCAGCGGGCCAAAAAGGACTATCTGTGGCTTTCGATTTAGCGACACACAGAGGCTATGATAGTGATCATGAACGCGTTGCAGGAGATGTCGGAAAAGCGGGGGTGGCAATAGATAGTGTGGAAGATATGAAAATTCTTTTTGACAGCATACCATTAGACAAAATGACGGTCTCTATGACCATGAATGGCGCGGTGGTTCCAATTATGGCATTTTATATCGTTGCAGCAGAAGAGCAGGGAGTGAAACCTGAACAGCTAAGTGGGACGATACAAAATGATATTTTGAAGGAATTTATGGTTCGAAATACCTACATCTATCCACCTGGACCTTCGATGCGAATTATTGCTGATATCTTCGAATACACTTCTAATCAAATGCCCAAATTTAACTCGATAAGCGTAAGTGGTTATCACATGCATGAAGCCGGTGCTCCCGCGGATATTGAGTTGGCCTATACGCTTGCTGATGGTTTGGAATATATCCGAGCGGGATTGAAAGCCGGATTGGAAATTGACGATTTTGCTCCGCGGATTTCATTTTTCTGGGGAATAGGGATGAATCATTTTATGGAAATTGCGAAATTGCGCGCTGGCAGATTACTGTGGGCTAAATTGGTAAAACAATTCGATCCTAAAAACTCTAAATCAATGGCTTTGCGAACGCACAGCCAAACTTCTGGCTGGAGCTTGACGGAACAAGATCCTTTCAATAATGTTGCTCGAACCTGCATCGAAGCTATGGCTGCAGTGCTTGGTGGCACACAATCTTTACACACTAATTCGCTGGACGAAGCAGTGGCTTTGCCTACAGATTTTTCTGCGAAAATAGCTCGTGATACACAAAAGTATATTCAGGAAGAAACGGATATCACCAAAGTAGTCGATCCATGGGCGGGATCTTATTATGTTGAGTATTTAACTGATCAATTGGTTAAACGGGCCTGGACTTTAATTCAGGAGGTGGAAGAATTGGGAGGGATGGCAAAAGCTATTGAATATGGGTTGCCTAAGATGCGTATCGAAGAAGCTGCTGCTCGTAAACAAGCCAGGATTGACAGCGAAAAAGATAAAATCCTCGGTGTCAATATTTTTCAAACAGAAGAAGAAACTGACATTGAATTGTTGGAAGTTGATAACGAGGCCGTTCGGAATGCTCAAATACAAAGACTTAAAGAAACCAAGGCAAAAAGAGACGAACAAGCAACACAAGAATCCTTAAAACAATTGACTGTGTGCGCTCAAAATGGTGATGGTAATCTTTTGGATTTTGCAGTTAAAGCAGCCCGAAATCGTGCAACTTTGGGAGAAATTTCAGATGCGATGGAAGTCGCATTCAGTAGATTTGAAGCGACTACACGTTCAATATCCGGGGTTTATTCAAATGAAATTAGTATGGATGAGAATTTTAAAAAAGCACAACAACTGGCTGATGAATTTGCAGCCTTGGAAGGCCGACGTCCACGAATTATGATTGCGAAATTAGGGCAGGATGGTCATGATCGCGGAGCGAAAGTAATTGCAACAAGTTTTGCAGACTTGGGTTTTGATGTTGACATCGGACCATTGTTCCAGACTCCAGAGGAGGCAGCTCGTCAAGCTACGGAAAATGATGTTCATATTCTGGGAATTTCTTCATTGGCGGCAGGGCATAAAACACTTGTTCCACAAACTATCAAGGCTCTTGAAGATCTTGGCAGGGGAGATATCATGGTAGTTGTTGGTGGCGTAATTCCACCGCAGGATTATGATTTTCTTTACAAAAAAGGAGTTGTCGGAGTTTTTGGTCCTGGAACAGTCATTGCAAAAGCAGCTCAGGATATCCTACAGGTGATGATCAAAAGTGTAAGAGGTTAGGTAGTTAGGAGTTAAGTGGTTATGACCTTTCACCACCCTTCATTTACCTTTCTCCATTTCCCCTTCTTCCAACTTTCATTCATCAAAAAACAATTCCATAGCGATTCGATCTGCCAATAATTTTCCTTTTGTGCTTAAGATGTAAATTTTGCCATTTTTTAAAACTGACTCTTCATCAATGAAAGGATTGATTTTTTTTAAAAAATGATTCTCGTAGTTTTTTCCAAACTGTTTTACTTTTTCTAAGTTGCTTCCCCAAATAGTTCGAAGGCTGGTCATTACATATTCATTATAACGTTGCGTTGTAGTAAGGATTTCTTTTTCAAAAGGGATGCTTCCTTTTTGTAGCGCCCGAAGATATTTTTGATTATGCGCTATGTTCCATTGTCGATTTTGACCATCAAAAGAATGGGCTGAAGGGCCAATACCAAGGTAAGGTTTGCCTGTCCAATAAGAAGAGTTATGCCTTGAAAACCATCCTTCCAATGCAAAATTGGAGATTTCATAGTGGATGTAGTCATTTTTGCTAGCTTTTTCGATCAACATTTCGAATTGACGGGAAGCCTGTTCCTCGTCAACAGAAGGTACTTTTTTTGTTTTCACAAAATGATGGAGCGCTGTTTTTGGCTCAACGGTCAGGCAATAGCAAGAGAGGTGTTGGATTTGAAAATCCATTGCCCGTTGAATATTAGAAATCCATTGCTCATTGCTCATCGTCTGAGTTCCGTAAATCAAATCTATGGTCAAATTTTCAAAGCCTGCTACTTTAGCATTCTCAATACAAGACAGCGCTTCATTGGCGTCATGGGCGCGATTCATAAATTTTAGGTCATCGTCGAAAAATGACTGAATGCCAATGCTTAGTCGATTGATAGGAGTTGATTTCAAAGCATTCAATTTTTCCTTCGTCAGATCATCCGGATTGGCTTCCAGCGTGATTTCAGCATCGTTTTCAACAAAGTGTAAAGCATATATTTTTTCAAAAATGATTGCCAATTCTTCAACGCTTAAAATGGATGGTGTTCCGCCCCCAAGGTAGATCGTTTCAATGTTTTTACCATCTAAAAAATCTTTTTGAAGCTCAAGTTCTTTCAATAGCGCAGCTACCATTTCTGACTTGTATCTCAGTGAGGTCGAAAAATGAAAATTACAATAATGGCAAGCTTGTTTGCAAAAAGGGATATGTAAGTAAATACCAGGCAATTAATTTTTTTGAGTGTAACGCAAAGGTCTTCTTTTTCGTTGATTAATCATATTTTTAAGTGATCAACGTTATCTTTTGGAATCAAAGCCCTTCAACCATTGAGCGAGACTTTCAAAGCAATTTTTAGGTATTTAATTTTACCATTGTTTTTAATGGCATTTGCTACTGAAAGTATCGCTCAAAAACATTTTCAACTTGAGCTAAAACCGATTGACCAAAGCGAAGCTTTCCTAAATAAACGAGTCACTTTCAATAATCGTTTTGTTGACTCACTAGCAGTGTTTGGAGAACTTCAACGAATTTTGTTTCAATTGCAGGAACAATCCTACCTCGAAGCTTCTGTGGAAAATGTCGAACGCAGGGATTCTATTTTCTATGCATTTTTAAAAATAGGAGAATCCTATGAGCTGGCCTCACTTCAAAATGGAAATGTAGAAGATGTTTTTCTCAGCCAGGTTGGATACAAAGAACGCTTGTTTAATGACAAACCATTTAATTATCACGAAGTAGTAGAACTACAGGAATCGTTGTTGCAATATGCTGAAAATAATGGTTTCCCGTTTGCTTCAGTGTGGCTTGATAGCATCGAAATTGAGGACAATAAAATCTCGGCGCAGCTTTTTATGCAAAAAAACAGGCTGATCTTAATCGACACCATAAATATTATAGGCGATGCAAAAGTTTCGGCGAATTATCTAGAAAATTATTTGGGAATAAAAGAAGGAAATTATTATAGTAAAAGCAAAGTTTTAAAAATCCGAAACCGGATGCAGGAACTCCCTTTTTTAGAAGAAATAAACGATGCGACGGTTACTTTTGCAGGAGATAAAGCAACGATCAATCTG
>JANQFJ010000288.1 GCA_028277915.1 Saprospiraceae bacterium | reverse complement strand
ATTCTGTATAGTTTTCTTTAGCTTCAAGTCGAATGATATCTTTTATTGGGACATAGAAAATGCCTTCTGAAGTAGAGATACTCAAACGAGTGGGTAGTTTTCCATTTAATAAGTTCTTGATTATTGGTTCTTGGATTACTTCCAAGTTATTATTTAACGACTTTTTCATAATACAAAAGGGTTATGAGTTATTTGAGCAGCAGGTCAAACAAAAAATTGAAATAATAAATAAAATTCTATGTATTATTAATGTCTAAATGTGGTGTGGTAAATTCTCAAACTAAATAAGGTGTCGGCTAACATTAATATTAAGTATACAGTATCCAGCATTTAGCTTGTTATTTCGTTATTAATTTTACACTTTGATGATTGTGCCAATTAATTGCTCAAAAGATTCTGTCCAGAAATCAGAATATATTTTACTTATGTAAGAACTTCTTTGCCATATGCTGGATATGTCTACGAGAGTTTATTCTATTAAATAAAAGTATCATAAAGAAAATCTAAAATTCAGACGTAGAACTCCTCCAACCCTCTCAGTGAACAGAAAATAATTAATATCACCACCGCTCCCAAAGGGAGAATAAGAACATTCGTCAGTAGTTGGTTCAAGATCAAGATCGACATTAACCGCTGTTTTAAAACACTTTATCCTGGAAGTACCAAGACTCAAACTGCAAAAATCGTGACCTAACAAACCGAGCGGTTTTGTATGTGATTTTACATAAACGTTACCACTACAGAAAGCAACTTCCACAACTTTTGATACATCTGCAAGGTCATCAAGAACTCCAAGAAATCCGCTATCAGCCATTGTAGCTCCTTCAATTCTAAGATCCATTGTTTTCTTAATTTCAACTTCCTTGGTATCTTTTATTTTAATAATCGTCATATCATCAATTGGAAGAGAAATTGTATCCACTACATCCACGATAATAATTTCGAGCATTTCACCGGCTACAGATAAATAGCCCTCATTCGAATCAGGATCATCACAATCAAAACCGAAACTGCCAAGTGAAGCAGCTTCGGAAGCAATAGTCTCCATATGCTCATGATTATTTTTTTCAAAAGCTTTGGGTATAGGTGAATCTATGCTTTGCGAGCTACTATTGTTGCTTCCTATTGATCCAAGGTTAATACCACCATAATTCCAAAAAATGACAATCCCAAAAAGTGTTAAAATAATTATTAAATTTTTCATAATAGAGAAAATTTTAGATATATGAAAAAATGAACATAAATTTGATTTATACAAATGTTCTTTGTTAAAGATTGAAAAATAATTCAGCAGAGCATGCTTTCAAAAAAATCAAATCTCTCTAATTATTAAACCTTTCTTTATTCAAAAAAGTAACGCTGTAAATTTTTTTTCGCTCTATAAAGAACTTGTTTCGAAATGCTTTCAGAGGTGACATCTTTACATAGTTGAACTATTTCTATGTGTTTGTATCCGAAATAACAATGTAGTAGGAATACTTTTTCTTGTCTCGCAGGTAGTTTATCTAAAGTTCTCTTTAAATCTAGCATAATTTCAGTGGTTTTCAAAACAAAATCAGATCGTTTATCCATGTGATTTCTGCAAAAAGTATTCTTTAATAATTGTTTTTTTGATTTTCTTAAATACGTTGTATTACAAAAATTAATAGTGCATCTGATCATAAATTGATCAAGATATTTAAATGTTTCTTCAAAAGTATTTAATGGTAAGGGTAATAGTCGATAACAGAACAAGTCACAAATTATATCATCAGCTTGATGTGGGAATCTGTTTTTTACAATGGTATACAGCAATTCAAAATATTCCCGGTATAGACAAGTGAGAAAGGCCTTTCTATCTTCTTCAGCCATTGTACTAATCGCCTTATTTAATAATTTTTTCATTTTTCTTTTATTCATTGTCTTGCTTTTTAAAGCAAAGCCCAATATTTAATCATCAGAACACTTTGCAGTTTTTAAATGGAAAGCTTAAGCAAAAATTATTCTGAGTACTCATTGCAAAAATGAACAAGAAATAATGAAAAATAAAGCTTAATTATTTAATTTTTTTAGTTTAATTAGAGTAAAAATTTAACTATAAATAATTGATTATAAGCTTTTTATTATAAAAATATTATTTATTTTTTTTAATTTAATTTTTTGAATTTATAATAAATTTTATAGCGGATAGTCCATGGCTAAATCTGATGCTTTATTTAAATTGATAAAATCGTTAAGCCGAGACGAAAAAAAACATGTTGTTTTCTTCGCTACGAAGCATATCATTGGCCAACAAAATAATTATATGGAGGTCTTTTATGTGATGGATGAAGCAGAAAATGAAGAAATATACAATAATGAAAAGTATGATGAATCTGTAATACTAAATAGAATAAAGACTAAAGCTGTAAAAAACAATTTCTCTGTTTACAAGAAACATTTATACGATCTTATCCTAAAAAGTTTACGAGTCTATGGGTCAGAAGAAGAAGTTTTGGTCTTTATACAAAAATCGCTATTAGATATAAACATTTTAATACGTAAAAACTTATTGGATCAAGCTTTAAAGAAAATCAGAAGTGCAAAAAAACTTACCGAAAAATATCATTATGATATTGAACATTATAAACTTTGTTTAATTGAAAGAAGATTGGTTCGTCGTACAATTAGTAATATTGAAAAGGGTATTTTCCAAATTGAAACTTTACAGACAGAAGCAGATGTTGTTTTGAACCATATAATCAACAATTCAAAATCTTTAAAGATTTATGAAGAATCGTTTTTAATAACTAAAGATTTATCTCGATTACCTTCTCAAAAACTAATTGACCTTGTTAGGGGAAATTTGAATGATTCTATCACATCAAAATCCCGTTTTCATCAATTAACTCAGTATTATCTAACCTGTTCAAATTTTTATTTCCTCGAAAAAGATTATAGGAATGCTCTGGATTACTTAAAAAGAATATTGGACTTATTTGATCAAAATAAATGGATGGTTCTTGAAAATATTAGTACATATATTAATACTTTAAATAACTATCTTACGTATTGTATCCTTACTAACAAGTCATCGCAATTTGAAAAGAATTTTAAAAAATTACATTCAATAAAAACAAAGAGTAAATATCAAAACAATCTTATCGACCAACATCGCTACTACCTAACCTGCATATATTTTCTAAGAAAAGAAAATTATAAGGAGGCCATTCAACAATTTTTTCCGCAATTAATAGAATGGATTAATAAATTCGAAAGTAAAATACCCACTTCCAGGTTGATGACCTTTTATTATTCACTGTCCATTACATATTTTATGGAAGGAGAGTTTATGAATGCTAGAGAATGGAATAATAAACTCATTAATATGGAAGTAAAGAAAGTTCGGAAAACAGTCCAAGCAGCAGCCAGATTTTTCAGTGTCATCATCAACCATGAATTGGGTTATTATTTGACCATAGAACCCATGGTCAAGAATTTAAGAAAATACTTAAAACAAGTAAATAGATTCGGTACCGCTGAACACACAATATTTGAAGCATTAGTAAAGTCATCAATTGCTCTAGATGATAAAAGCCGGAAATTAATTTTTCAAGACCTGGCTTCAAAAATTGATCAATTGGAAATGAAAAACAAGGAAATTGAAACTATTAAGGATTGGTTCAAAAGAAAGGGAAATTTAACATATTAGCTTGGATTTGATTTTACGATCATTTGATGAGAAAAAAATCGATTTGTTCCCTCAATTATATAGTTAAATAAGTTGATGCTATTTGTCCAATATTTAGATTTTAAAATCATCCAACTTTTTCATTGCCTCAGATTTTTTCTTGTCAACAATATTGGCATATACCTGAGTTGTCCGTAATTCTTTATGGCCCAATAATTTGGAAACTGTATAAATGTCAGTACCTAATTCTAATTGAATAGTGGCAAAGGAATGCCGAGCACAATGGAAGGTAATTTTTTTTCTTATTTCAGCATCCATTATCCATTCTCTGAGTTTTAAATTATTCCAAGCAGAATATTTTAATCCTTTAAATATTTTTTGTTCTGGATCATCCCTTTGTTCCAATAATTTGAATGCTGGTTTTGGAATTGGTAAGGTTTCCTCTCCTTTAGTTTTCTTTTGACGAAACCGGATGAAAAACCCTGAGCTTTCATTGCCTTGTAAATCTTTCCATGTTAAGGCCTGAATATCTGAAAATCTTAAGCCAGTCAAAGCACTGAATAAAAAAGCTTTCTTTAAAATAGGGATTTCACAATCAGTTTGTGCAAGTAATTTCAATTCATCTAGAGTTAAGAATTCACGTTTGGTTTCATCCGCTTTAATAGTAGAAACTTTATTCACATAGTTTTCAGGAATGAAGCCTTTTTTATGAGCTTCTCTTACAGCTGCTCGTATTTTGTTGAAATAGGTATGCTTTGTATTTTGTGAAAGATCGGTGTGTAATAACCAGTTTTTGAAATCTTCAATGGCATGTTCTGAAAGTTCACCCATTGTAAGTCCATTATTAAAATACATTCTTAAATATTTAAAAGCACTAAGCCAGCTATCATAATTGCTTTTAGAGCTATAACGTTGTTTAGCTAATTGCTCAAAGAAGTCTAGGAATGACTTTTTCTTTTTCGCATCCGATTGGAATCCATAAGTATTGTTTAATATTTCAAAATATCGATCATTGCGTATTTTTTCAGCAATGATTCTGGTTTGCTTATTGCTTTGAGTCTCAAAAGGTGATTTAGGTTTTTCGTAAATGTATAATCCTAAAAATTCCCTTCGAGTTTCTTTTCCGGTTTTGGGATTACGAATCGCGGGGTAGAAATCTAAATAAAGGCTTTTCCTGCCTTTACTGATTTTCTTTTCCCTTAACTTTACTTTGACGGCTGGCATAAAAATTAAATGAATAGATTATACAAATCAGATTTTCTAATAATTATCCTTTTACCAATATTAGCTTGTTTGAGTTTACCTTGTTTAATCAACCTCCACAGAGTAGTTCGGCTGATCCCGAAAAGCTGACAAGTTTCTTTTCCTGTTAAAAATTCTTTTGCTTGTAATTCAATAACTGGCTTTTCAATTTGTTTTTGAGTTTCTTGATTGCTAGCTTGAACCTTTTCTGCTTTCTTCCTCGCTTTGTATGCCCTCTTTGCACAACGATCTCCACAATATTTAGTGACAGTAGTTTTTGCCGTGAATTCTACTCCACAATGTTGGCAGATTCTATTAATTCTGATATTGCTGCTCATAATGAAAAGACCACTCTGTTACTGGATATTGTTTATTGTCACTAATTGTTTCATAACGTTTCTATATATTTCATAATTTCTCCTAATTTGTACCTCATATTTTAAAACGTTATAAAGGTACAATTAAAATATAATTAATCGGATAAAAAACAAATAATAAACTAATAAAAAAGTGAAAGGATTAATACTTAAAACTGTATTATACAGTAATTTATGAAAGAATTATGATAAGATGTCAGTTGATTATTTTCCCTACTTACTTTCCGATACAGAAATTTGAAAAAATATTTCCTAGAAGGTCGTCGGTTGAAATTTCGCCGGTTATTTCACCTAAATGATGAAGTGCTTGTCGAATATCCATTGCGATGAAATCCGAAGTGATACCGGAATCCATTCCTTTGATCACATCATCGAGACTTTTGAAAGATTTTTGAAGGGCTTCGTAGTGGCGGGAATTAGTGACTATGGTTTGATCCATCAACTGGGGATTTGTTACGACCGCTGTATAAAGTGTTTCTTTCAAGTAATCTATGTTCATTTGATTCTTTGCAGAAACGGAGACCAGGTTTTCAGAAGTAATCAGATCGTTTTTGTAATAATCGGATGGTTTAGTGTATGGATTGAGGTCCATTTTGTTGGCAACAAATATTCGTTTGCTATTGGCAGTCAATGCTTTGCTGCCGTGCAAAAAACGATCAACATCTTCCCACAGGTCTTGTGGCTTGGATTCAAGAACATCAAAAACGTAAATGACAACTGTGGATTTAGATATTTTTTCAATTGTCTTTTCAACACCCATGCGTTCAATCTGATCCTGAGCTCTCCGAATTCCGGCAGTATCAATGAGCCTGAATTCTATTCCTTTTATATTCAAAACTTCTTCGATTGTGTCGCGAGTCGTGCCTTCAATTTCACTGACAATGGCTCTTTCTTCATTTAGAAGTGCATTTAGTAAAGTTGATTTTCCTGCATTTGGGCGACCTGCAATGACAGTAGTCACACCATTTTTTATAACATTACCCAATTGGAAGGATTGCAGTAATTTTTTTATAATCGACTGAATTCTTTGAACCAATTTCTTCAAATTATCACGATTGGCAAATTCGACATCTTCTTCACTAAAATCTAATTCTAATTCGATCAAACTGGCGAATTCCACTAGTTGTTGCCGAAGTCGTTTAATTTCATTCGAAAATCCTCCGCGCATTTGACTCATGGCAATTTCGTGAGAAGAAGCTGAACTGCTAGCAATTAAATCAGCAACAGCTTCTGCCTGTGAAAGATCCATTTGGCCATTCAAAAACGCACGTAATGTAAACTCTCCTGGCTGAGCCATTCGTGCTCCTTTTTTAATGAAAAGTTGGATTAATTGCCGGATGATATAATCCGATCCGTGACAGGAAACTTCCACGACATTTTCTTTGGTGTAGGATGTAGGTTCTATAAAAATAGAAACCAAAACTTCATCAATAATTCGATTGCTATTGTCTTTTATTGTCCCAAAATGAATGGTATGGCTTTTTTCATTTGTAAGGTCTTTTTCATCAAAAACCTGATTGACAATATGGATGGCTTCTTTACCGGAGAGGCGGACAATTCCTATTGCGCCAACGCCAGGCGGAGTGGAAAGTGCAACGATGGTATCGTTCAAATTATGTTTCGAATAACCCATAGTATTGCAAAGGTAGGGCAATTTTTTTAGTTCATTGTTTAAAGTTTGTAGCTGGTAGTTTTTTTGATTTATTGTGTTCCACAGTAATCGATTAGTTAATGATCCAAAGCTTTTGGATCTTTTAAACTTTGAACAATGAACCCCAAATCTATAAACCAATAATTAATTCATTGAAAAGTTGTGCATTTCCTGATGCACGGAATTATAAAAAGTAAGCATGCTTATTTCAACTTGCATGAATGGAGTTAAGGGAAGATCAGCGATCATATCCATGACGCTCATTTCAGAATTAGCATTAAAAACTGCCCAGATTTTGGAATTTTCAAGAGATAGTGAATAATTAATGAGTTTTCCTTCTTTAAAAAAGCGATCAACAGCTGCGCGTTGAAAAGGAATCTGATTCATGAATTCTTCTGAAAGGACCTCCGGCAGTGTAAAATCCACCATAAAATGATATGTAGTTTCCATGAAATTTTATTATTTGCTGTAAAGATAATTTAATGTTTTGAATGCCTGCAATTTATCTAATACTTTCATTAGTAAACGACAAATCTGGTATTATATATTATTTTATCATGTTTTTAGTTTCAATTTACGGGCCATGATTATTGCTGCAATACTCATAACGATGGCGATGTAGCCAACAATTTCATAGTTTTGGAGGCTTTCATCTTCATTAGTACCAATAATCGCACCAGCTATTAAAGAAGAAACAAATAAAGCTCCTTGATTGGCACTTGCCCTAAAGCTCATAAAACTTGCTCTGCTCTCTGGCTTGACAACACTGGTAATCATGGTGGTCGCTGGAACATTTCGACCACTTGCTACTATAAAAAAAGATGAGGTCGCACATAAAGCGATCGGGATTGAAACCGCTGGAAGCGTTGTAATCACATAAATTGAAAAAACGGCCAAAATGCTGGCTATTGTAAAAATTCTTATATGGCCATGCTGGTCTGAGAGTTTTCCAAAATAAGGCAATAAAAAAGCGGTCAAAGTTCCTCCGATCAAATAGATGTAAGTGATTTGATAATCTGTAAATCCGATATTAAACTGCATGTATGGAGCAATAAACGGAATAATGGTAAAATGCCCCAACATCAATATTATTGAAAACAAAAGTGCCGCAACCTGATTTTGATCATTAAATAAGTTTTTGATTACAACAAAGGGATGAATCACAGAATGTTCATCTTCCAGGTGTTTAACCATAGCAGGTACAAACCTGAAAATGAGCAATATTGTTAGAAATGATAACAGGCTAATGACAATAAAAGGCATCCTCCATGAAAACTGAGCAGCTAACCACAATCCTGTTGGAACTCCAGCAACGGAAGCTACAGAAAATGCCGTCATAATAATCCCCATAGCCTTTCCACGCCTTGCCAATGGTACAACATCGGCGACTATGGCCAGTACCAAAGCACCCACAAGCCCTCCAAAAGCCCCAGCCAGACTCCTTGACATAAGTAATAAATAGTAATTCGGTGCTGCTGCGCAAGCCAGCGTGCCAAGGGTAAATCCAGTGTAAATAAAAAGAAGCACTTTTTTGCGGTCAAATCGATCAATAAACAAAGCACCAAACAATCCTGCAACAAAAGCTGCTATAGCATAAGAAGAGACAATTAAAGTGAATTCAAAGGGTGAAATATCAAAGATTTTCATGAGGTGTGCCCCCAAGGGCATCACAATCATAAAATCCATGATGTGCGTAAATTGAACAACAGCTAATAAAAAAAGGACGAGTTTTTCGTTTTTCATTTAAATAGTTGTCAAAGATCAACCAAGTTGCAAAAGTAGTTTTTAATTTATTCTTGAAGCACTATATACAAATGAATAGTCCTTGCTGAAAGTTCAGCAAGGTCTCCATTTTTTGAAATTTATTCCTAATCTATTTCATTCTATTCTTTTACAAAATATTTCGTTTTTGAAAATTCACCATTGGTTAATTGCAATGCAAATATCCCATTCGGTAAATTACTCACATTCAAATCAATTTGCCGAGAAGAATGATTGTTTCGATAAACAATTTTTCCGGAGGCGTCAAAAACTCGCACTAAAATAGTTGAATTGTTTTCCAATTGGTGATCAACTTTTACAGATAATGATTGTGAAACAGGATTTGGAAAAAGTTGAACCTCAGGGTGATAAACTTGAGTTGACAAAGTCACCCCATGTTCATTTAACCCAAAGGGAGAAGGTGATGGCCCATTACAAACTGCGGGGTCATCTGTTCGAATTACCTCTATAAAATTGGCTGATAATTCATAACAATCATCGGTAAGTGTAACTGCAGCTGCATCATCACCAACACTTGCGATGATATTTCCGGTATAAGACAATCCCCAAACACGACAAACTCCAACACCGGCACCTTCAAAGTTTTGAGAATTTCCAGGAGGTAAGCCAAGGATTATGTTATTTTCATCAGTGATTACATACTGATAATTTGCATTGGCAGTGGTTGAGTTAGTAAAATTGATAATATCATCTTCTCCGTCTCCAACACAAATTTCAATAACTACTTCACCATTATCAGTCTCTACTGTTGAACCATCAGGTTTAGTTCGAATAATCTCAATAAAATTATCAGACAAATCAAAACAATCATCGGTTAATGGAATGACCGCCACATCATCACCAGGTTGTGCGATTATATTTCCAGTATGAGATAATCCCCAAACTCTGCATATTCCTTCAGGGGCTCCATCAAAATCTTGCACATCACCGGAGGGAAGTCCGAGGATAATATTATTATTATCAGTGATGACATAAGCGTAATTTAAAGTTGAAGCTGAATTGTTGGTAAACGTTACTAAATCAGGAATCCCATCTTCTGTACATGTAATCCTTGTTGTCTCGCCAGAGGGCATTGCCACAGATCCACCATCAGGCATATCCCGGATTACCTCGATAAAATTACTTGAAAGGGTGTAGCACTCATCTGAGAGAGGAACTGCTGACGCATCGTCGCCAACCATAGCTGTAATATTTCCAGTATAAGACAATCCCCATACCAAGCAAACCCCAGTCCCCGCACCTTCAAAATCTTGCATGTCACCGGGTGGTAAACCTAAAATGATCGCATTTTCGTCGGTGATAACATATTGATAATTTGCATTTGCAGAGGATGTATTTGTAAAAGTAACTACGTCTGGATTGCCATCACCTACGCAAACATATCTGGATGTTGCTCCCGATGGCATAGCAACCATTCCACCTTCGACACCTGTTCTTACTACTTCTATAAAATTTGAAGAAAGTTCAAAGCAATCGTCTGTTATTGGGACTACAGCAGCATCGTCCCCTGGTTGAGCAATAATATTACCTGTGTAGGACAATCCCCAAACTCGACAAATCCCTTCAGGAGCACCATCAAAATCCTGTGAGTTCCCAGGTGGTAAACCTAAGATAATATTGTTTTCGTCTGTTACAACATAAGCATAAGGTGCATCAGAAGTACTGTTATTTACAAATTCTACAATATCAGGATTACCATCTTGTGTGCATGTAAAAACTTCTGTTTCTCCCATTGTAGTTTCAACCATTCCACCATTAGGATTTGAGCGAATAATTGTAATAAAGTTGTCTGAAAGGACTGAACAACCGTCTGTTAACACTCCCATTGTTGCATTATCTCCAGGCAATGCGGTGATTGTTCCAGTGTAAGAAAGACCCCAAACAAGACAAACACCTTCACCAGCACCTTCGAAATCCTGACTGTTCCCAGAAGGAAAACCGAGTATGATAAAGTTTTCATCGGTGATTACGTAATTATAGCTTGCGACAGTACTTCCTGTATTTGTGAACTCTACAATGTCTGGATTCCCATCACCAGGACAGGTATATCTAGTTGTAGCACCTGAAGGCATTGCGACAGTTCCACCATTAATATCGAATCCACCTGTACGATTAATTTCAACAAAATTAGCAGATAATGCATAGCAAAAATCTGTAAGTTGTGCTGTAGCCACATTATCGCCAGGTTCGGCAGTAATTATTCCTGCATATGACATTCCCCATACACGACAGATACCAGGAGGAGCTCCCTCAAAATTTATGAAACTGCCGTTAACTACGATATCCAAAATGACATCATTTTCATCAGTAACTAAGTAAGCGTAGGCAGTTGCAAATATATCAGGTGTAAAAAATATTATATCGTCGTTTCCATCTTCGGGGCAAGTCGTAACTAAGGTTTCGCCATCTGTGGTGGAGACTGTTGTCTCGATACATTGTGCATTTAGTGAGAAATTTGAAAGCATAAAGAATAGTGTCAAAACACTGGTCACCAGGTAATAGGGGGAAAAGTTTTTCATAATAGACAAATTGTTTGTATTGATTAATAATTAGATTCAAAAGCGTTTTTGGAACGGTGGGATTTAATTTGTCTCGTAAACAAAACTAGTTGAAGATAGTTGGAGCGCTTTATGTCTAGGTGTCAGGAAAGAGACATTTTTAAGATTGGGTATTTTATGTCACTTTTGAAAAATCTATACTTTTTCAAAATTAAACAATTGATTATCAATTCATTGAATTTACAAACATTAATCAGTTCCTTAAAGTCTCATAACAAAAGGTTTAACTTCTTGTGATACTTTTGTGAGAATTTTCTGGCTAAAAAGCCCTTACAAATTCAGTTATGCAAGGGCTTTTGTAAATCAATCAAAGAAATTTTTAATTAAAACCTTACTCCTAATTTATTTAAAGTTTCAATATCCAACTGTCCGATTGGAAGGCCATTGTCTCTTTGGAATTGGGTCAATGCAGCTTTCGTTTGTGCTCCAAGCACTTGGTCAAGATTTCCGACATCGTAATTTCTATTTTTCAGTGCTCTCTGGATAGCAAGGATGGTGTTGCTATTGATCTGATTTTCACACAATACTTCTTTCCAGGCTGTATAACCTTTTTTTACCAAGGTCTTTTTAGTAACGGTTACATATTCTGCTGGAACATCAATTGTTTTGATTTGAGATGGCGTTTTTAATTTTTGATAAGATCGTGAAGTGTATTCACCTGGAATATCCACAAGTCTTGTACAGTCGTCGCCATTGTCAGTATAACCGTCCGGACATCCTTTTCTGATGCTTTTAACGATGGTTTTATACTCAGCGGGAATTTCCACGACTTTTGTGGTGGCAGGTGTTTTAATTTTAAGAACATTAATGGATTTGTATTCTGCAGGAATTTCAATTTCCCTTATTGTTGCCGCTTTTTTTAATTTCTTCTTTGTAACCGAAGCAAACTCAGCTGGAACATCAATCACGCGAGAAGAAGCCATGTTTTTTACTTTTTTAAAAGTATGGTTTTCATATTCGGCCGGCACGTTGGTTGTTCTCGTACAATCATCACCATTGTCGGAAAATCCTTCGGGGCAACCATTTCTGATTTGTTTAGTGATGGTTTTATACTCAGCGGGAATTTCCACTTTACTCCAAATATAGCAATCGTTGGGATCGTCAGAAAGGCAGTTTTGATTGATTTTTTTCTTCACCCATTTGGAAGTTGCAGGAGTTACTTCAATGATTTCTTTTTTGGAAATGTAAAGTGCAGGAACCTTTTCTACTCGTGTTGAAGCCTCTTTGATCAAAACCTCTACAGTTTCTGTTTCATATTCTGTGGGGACAATTTCGACGCGAGTAGATGGTTCTTTTATAACAACCTGTTCTGTCACAGTTTCATAAACCGGAGGAACGGGAACGAACTGGATAGAAGGTGCTTTTACCATGACCAATTCTTTGACTGTTTCGTACTCAGCAGGTACTTCCACTACTTTAGTACATCGTTCTCCATTATCTGTATAAGTTTCAGGACATCCTATTCTGACTTGTACTTCAACATTTTCATAAATAGCTGAAGTCCTTTCAATACCCGTAGCTGCTGCTTTTACCATGACTTGTTGGCTAACAGATTCATATTCAGCGGGAAATACAACAACCCGTGTTGAAGCAGGTTTCACTAAAACCTGATCAGAGCTAATGTCATATTGATCTTCATAAACCACTTCGGCATAACATTTTCCGGATTGCTGGTCAGCAGGAAGATTGCCTGGTTGGGCTTGAGTCAAATATGAAAAAAGGAGAAGTACTACGAAGTGGATAATGTTCATTTTTCTCATAATAAAACGAATTGGTAGTTTTGAAGCACAAGAGACGCTGTTATTAACTCGTCACATATGATATAAAATTAGATTTTATTTTGGATAACACAAATAATGTTTTGTAATTATTTTATGCTCTATCCCATGCTCCGATATTGCAGATATAGGAAGAATCGTACCATCCTTAAAAAGAATATTGATTTCATTTTTAGCGGTGCTGTACGCGTTGTTGGTTTCTGATCCGTGAAAAAGAAGATATTTTAAATATATTTGACGGTCCTTGAAGCGCGTTTCAAGTTCATCGGATAGCTTAGCAAGGTATTCCTCTTCGAATGGCTGATCGCGCAAGATGGTTTTAAATAATCTTCTGTTTACCAGTCTTTCTGATAAAAACGATAAGGCGTCATCGCCTGAATTTATCCAGCTTTTTAGTGCTGAAACAATATCAAAATCGTCCATTTTTGCAAAAGTATCCAACAAGTTTTTACGATCATTTTTAAAATCTTTCAGGTTATAGTTGTTGTAAAGAAACTGGCGGAGCGGTGGGGATGCTTCCAATGGTTTCCCCGAAAGGGCCAATTCTTTTGCACGATGCATTGTTCGAATTAGCATTTGTTCGGCAGCTAGCGAAGTTTTGTGTAAATATACCTGCCAATACATCAAACGTCTGGATACGAGAAACTTTTCAATCGAATATTTTCCTTTTTCTTCTACTAAAAGCTTCCCATCACGGACATCGAGCATTTTAATTATTCTGTCATAACCAATGATTCCTTCAGAAACTCCTGTGAAATAACTATCACGATTGAGATAATCCATTCGATCCATGTCCAATTGGCCGGAAACAAGCTGGTATAAAAAATGTTTGTGGTATTTGTTTTGAAAAACTTGAAGTGCAAGAGATAACTCGCCATCAAATTGTTCGTTGAGCTCTTCCATAAACAAAATTGACAAATCTTCATGGTGGACATGCACCAGTTTGTGTTCCAAAGCATGAGAAAATGGACCATGTCCAATATCATGCAACAAAATGGCGACGCATACTGCTTCTGCTTCTGAGTCGGTAATTTCTATATTTTTCGAACGAAGTACGGCAATAGCTTGCTGCATCAGGTGCATGGCTCCTAGTGCATGTGCAAACCGCGTGTGCAAAGCTCCGGGATAGACATAATGAGTGAGCCCGGTTTGTTTGATTCTTCGAAGTCGCTGGAAATAAGGGTGTTCAATCAATTCGAACAGAAGGCCATATGGGATTGTTATAAATCCATAAACCGGATCATTTAATATTTTGTTTTTATTCATAGAAATATTGAATGCGCGAGATATTTCAGGTTTACGCATAAAGGTATGATGAAAGTTACCTATTTTTATGCAAAATAAGTTTTAACTGCTTGTCGTTTACCACTAGCATCCCTCAAATTGAAATGGATTCTTCCAAAATTTTTATTTGTAAAATGCAATGGTAACAAAAAAGTTGTGGAAGAGTAGAATACCAAAACTGTTGATTCGATTTTTTGACAAGTAGGAAATCACACATATTTGATAACCCGGACTGAAAACTATGGCAGTCATAATAAACTACCTTATCTGAATGGAAAACATAAAAATCCTTTGGGCAGATGATGAAATTGATATTTTAAAACCTCAAATTCTTTTCCTAAAACAAAAAGGCTATGATCTTGTAACCGTGAGCAATGGTTATGATGCTTTGGAAGAATGTGAAGAATCTAATGATATTGACGTTGTTTTCCTTGACGAATCCATGCCAGGACTCACAGGATTGGAAACGCTTTCCAAAATAAAAGAAAGCAAACCCAACCTGCCGGTAGTTATGATCACCAAAAATGAAGCAGAAAACGTGATGGAAGAAGCCTTGGGTGGACAGATTACCGACTACCTGATCAAACCGGTGAATCCCAATCAAATATTGCTTACACTCAAAAAAATAATTGACAGCAAAAGATTGGTACAGGAAAGCACCGCTTCGGACTATCAGCAGGAGTTTCGTCAAATCCTGATGGAGATCAACAGTGGGTTGGATTTCAGGCAGTGGGTGGATATTTACAGAAAAATAATCAACTGGGAACTCAAACTAGACGCCTCCAATACAACTGAGCTAGGTGATATTCTTTCGATGCAAAAGAGCGAAGCGAATGCCGAGTTTTCCCGTTTTGTGGTGAAAAATTATGAAGGCTGGATGAATGGCAGCATTGAGGCTCCTACTATGTCTCCAAATTTGATGCGGAGTAAAGTATTTCCTGAATTGAAGAAAGACGTTCCTACTATCATGTTACTACTTGATAACCTTCGATATGATCAGTGGAAAACGATTGAGCCTATATTGACGCAGTTTTTCAGGGTGGAGGAAGAAGACTTTTTTTACAGCACATTACCAACTACAACTCAATACAGTCGAAATTCTATTTTTGCAGGCCTGACTCCTGTTGAAATCCAGGAATACTATCCTGACTGGTGGAAAAATGACGTGGATGAAGGTGGAAAAAACCTGCATGAGCACGACCTTTTGGCGGAACAGATCAGGAGGACTTTCCGCAAAGAGATCAAGTTTGATTATGTAAAAGTTACAAATACCAAAAATGCAAAGTTGTTGCAAGACAACATGTTGAATTATTTGAATAATGACCTTACTGTGATTGTTTATAATTTCATTGACATGCTTTCTCATGCAAGAACTGAAATGGAAGTGCTCAAAGAATTGGCCGGTGATGAAACGGCATATCGATCGTTGACAAAATCATGGTTTGAACATTCACCATTATGGGCGGCATTCAATAAGGTCAAAGATCGCGATATTCAGTTGATCGTCACCACTGATCATGGAACGATTCGCGTCAATCAACCTTCAAAAGTGGTTGGTGATCGGGATACAACAACAAATCTGCGTTATAAAGTAGGTCGGAATTTGCAATATGAAAAGAAAGATGTGCTCGATTTTCGTGATCCTAAAAAAGTTGGTTTACCAAGACCAAATGTGAGTTCAACTTTCATTTTTGCCAAGGAGGATAAATTTTTTCTCTATCCAAATAACTACAATCATTTTAACAATTATTACCGAAATACTTTTCAGCATGGTGGCATTTCATTGGAAGAGATGGTCTGCCCGGTAGTTCGCTTGCGAAGCAGGTAATCCAGAATTACATTTAACAGGATTTAACTGATATCATGTCTTGAAGTGAAATTTGCCACAGCAAATTTCACTTCTTTTCTTTTGTGGTAAAATGTGCATCTTTGTTTGTCAGTCAAAGCCCTACTTTTTTTGTATTTTCCATGTTTTAAAAATTACAACCTATTTTACGGGCCTTTTTTTAAAACTTTACGAATCATGAATAAATTTTTACTAATACTTGTTTTAGCATTAATTGGTTTGTTTATAATTGAAACACCTTCAATTGCCCAAGTTGATATTAAAAGATCAGATGATGAAATTGCAATTATAGACCAGAAAATCATGATGCCGATGCGGGATGGTATTCGGTTAGCAACAGATGTTTATCGACCAATTACGAATAAACCAGTTCCCGTAATTTTTTCCAAAACACCCTATAATTTCAATTCTTGGGGAAACGGAAAAGAGCGCAAACGCACTTACAACAGAGCAATGGAATGGGTGAAAAAAGGTTATGCATACGTTGTTCAAAATGAAAGAGGAAGGTATTTTTCTGAAGGTGACTGGGATATCCTTGGCACTCCAACGACTGATGGTGATGATGCTTTTACCTGGTTGGCTGAACAAGCCTGGTGCAATGGAAAAATAGCTACAATTGGTTGTTCTTCAACGGCGGAATGGCAAATGGCAGTTGCTGCTCAGGATCACCCTGCATATGCAGCGATGATTCCGGCAGGTTATGGTGCTGGTGTCGGTGTAGTTCCTGGTTTTTATGAACAAGGAAATTGGTATCGAGGTGGAGCTATGCAGATGCTTTTTACATCTTGGCTTTATGGTGTTCAAAATGATGAGATAAGACCGACTTTTCCTCATGATGCTACACAAGAACAGCTTATTCGCGCATCTCGATATTTTGATTTAGCTCCAGATAGACCCAGAGTTGACTGGTCAGAAGGCTTTCAACATTTACCGATCAAAGATATAATTAAAGCCGTAGATGGTCCAATTGGTATCTATGAAAAGATGATTACAAGGAAACCCAATGATCCTGCCTGGTTTGAAGGTGGATTGTATCATGAAAATATGCCATTTGGAGTACCCAGCCTTTGGTTGGTTTCCTGGTTTGACGTTTCCACAGGGCCAAACATAGCATTGTTCAATCATGTTCGTGAAAATGGCATTGATGAAGAAGTTAGAAACAGTCAATATCTTATCATTGCACCAACTTTACATTGTGGCTTCAGAAGAGCTGAAGAAGAGACAATGGTAGGTGATCTGAATGTAGGAGATGCCAGATTGGATTACGATGCTATTTACGATGGCTGGTTAGATTATTGGTTAAAAGGCGAAAAAAATGGATTTTTGGATACTTTTCCCAGGATTCATTATTATACCATGGGTAAAAATGAGTGGCAAACAGCAGAAACATGGCCTCCGCAAGCTGCTCAAATGACTGCTTTTTACCTAAACAGCCAAGGTAGGGCAAATAGTCTATTTGGAGATGGAAAATTAACAAAACAGCCTCCAAAAATGGATATTCCTGATACTTATACTTATGATCCATACAACCCGGTTCCATCTTATGGCGGTAATGTCTGTTGTACCGGAAATGCTATTCAGGGCGGTTCGTTTGACCAAAGTCAGATGGAAACCCGAAATGATATTCTTGTTTATACTACCGAACCATTTAAAGAAGGGATTGAAATAAGTGGTTTTATTGAAACGACTCTTTACGTGTCAACTGATGTAAGGGACACTGATTTTACCATTAAATTGATTGATGTTTACCCGGATGGCAGGGCATTCAATTTGGATGAAACAATCTTGAGAGCCCGTTATCGGGAGGGATTTGATAAAGAGGTATTTATGAAACAAGGGGAAGTTTATAAACTTGAACTCAGTGCAATGTCAACAAGTAATTATTTTGAAACTGGCCATAGTTTAAGGATTGAAGTTTCGAGCAGCAATTTTCCCAGGTTTGATCGGAATTTAAATACTGGAGGTAATAATTATGATGAATCTAAAGGCATTCAGGCACATAATATGATCCATCATTCCTCAGAATATCCATCTCAAATCAGAGTACCCATCATGAAAACTGATGATTCTCAGAGTAATAAATAGATCTTACTGCCTTTTGGTTAGTTGAATGAGTACTGACTTTTTTTAATTAATCTTCAAAACGAAAGATCCGGCCATTTTCACCGACGATATAGCCAGTGTTTTCAATAAAATGCACGTCGTAAAAATCGACTTTTGGAAAGTCTTTCACGATCTGCCAATTGTTGCCGCCATCAAGTGTTCTCCAAAAAGTACCGCGATCTCCTACGAGATAACCTTTTTCAGCATTGACGAAGTGAACTGACCGAAAAGGCGTGTTTTTTACAATAATTTTATCACCATCGATTAGTTTGTTCCAGCTTTCCCCTGCATTTGTCGTTTTTAAAATCGAGCCTGAATATCCTGCGATATAGCCTGTTGTACTGGTAGGGAAATGCATGGATCGATAAAAATCTCCGTTGGTTTCGCTGATGGACCAATGAAGCCCTCCGTCAGTCGAACGAAGGATAATACCATATCCCGCGGCATGAACCGTTTTTTCATCTGAAAAACAGACCGCATTTATTTCATTGTCGAAAGTATCAACAGCTATTGGTGCATATCCTTGACCAATGGTCATAATTACACCAAATTTAAAAGCTACACCACCAACAACAACTCCATTGTCGTTATCGTAAAAATAAACATCGCGAAGGATATCCCAGTTTGGTAGTTTGCGAAAGTCCCAGTTTGCATGAGGAGAATCCTTTTTAAACAAATAGCCATCAATTCCTACGACGTGCCCGTTCTTGTTTTGATTGAAATGGATCCCGTAGAGTTGCTTATCTCCCAAAGTATCCATTTGCCAGGATTCACCGCCGTCGGTGGTTTGGAGATAAGTGCCTTTGAACCAGGTATCACCGCCAACAACGTGACCGTGATTTGCATCGGTGAAGTAAACAGAGGTTAGAGTATGCGCAGTCCCGGAATCAAGTTCGGTCCAATTCAGGGTTATTTTCTCTTTTCCGCAACCACTTAATGTGATGAAAACTCCAATAATGAAACTTGATTGGAGGCAAAAAAACAATGGTTTTGATAAATAACATGCTAAGTTTTCAATACTGATTTTCATGGTAAATTGAAAAAAGTTATTCTTTGGATCGAATACCTTCTTTAATATAATTTTGATTGGCATCTTTCGGCACAAGATTGCCACTGCCTGTGTCGGTATTCAGTTTCCTGGGGTAAGTGGGAAACGAAGCACTTCCGTAGTGAGAATATTTTTTGTTGTTTACCAGTGGAAATTTATAGTGATTGATAAAACTGATAAGAAATGCTGTAAATTCTGCAGTATCGATATTCCTCGAATTTTGTTTTAGATGATAAGCTATATGTTTGATCGTTCCGTCTTTGCTCCAAAATACATTTAACCAAACTTTGACGCCTTTAATATCATAGTTGATCAGTGAGGCATAGGCTTCCATTTCATTGAGCATGCTAAGCCATTTTTGATATGCGGTTTCCATATCCCCATTGCAGGCAGTCAGTAGCATTTCCGAATATTCAAGATTGAGTTGTTCGTAAGCTTTTTCATGCTCTCCTAGAATAAAAACTTTTGGAGGAGTAGCATCATTCAAAAAAGATTCCTGACAATTCTCTGTAACAGGAAGGATCAATGCCTGAGCATAAAAAAACAAACTTAATAATGAAAAAGTTAGATAGTATTTCATACTACAATCTTTATTTAGTTCAAAAATAGCAATTAACTGCTTTTGTTGTTTTTGATATCGAAAGCTATCAATTTTAAATAGGTTTTAATATTACATGATAATCGAAAAAGCATTTATTTCAGAATAGAAACAATTTTCAGCTTGCTCAAGTGTGAAATATCGTAATATTTTTTTTATAATAGCAAATTTTCAAATACAAAATAGGGGCGGTCAATAGTGCAATAAAGAAGACGTCTCAATTTGGCTATTAAATTAATCTGCAATATTAATAATTTTGAGGCAGAAAAATTTCAACTTCACAGATTATTTTTAATAATATATTTAATAGCCTGGAAATTCGTTACCTTCTTTAATTTGGTATTGTTATTAAATAGAAATGGAAAAATCAAGCCATTATTGTAAAAATTATAAATTTATTATTTTTATTTAGATATAAGCAAAGTGAAAAGTTTAGTTTAATCCGTTTTGATGATACGTTTGTAGAAGGAATAGCTTGAAAGAAAAGTTTTTCTATATTTTAGCCACCATGATTTTTTTTAACCTAAAAAAAGCTTGGTTATGATGAAAAACTTTTACCCAATTGTAACATTTTTGTTTATTTGCAGTTTGCTCTTTTCGTGTAATAATGAAACTAATATGGAAAATAACGAATCAACGACTTTGTCTGAAATGACAGATGATAACCAAAAACCAACATTACCAGGTGACCCTTCACTACCAACTTCTTCCGAAGATTTACTAAAACTGATCGACGAATCAAAAGGAGATTTTAAATACTCCGTCGAGGATTTTTTTCGCAACCCTGAGAAGTCGCGGTATAAATTATCTCCTGATGGCACACATTTTTCATTTGTGGGACCTTATGAAAGGCGGCAAAATATATTTGTTCAAAAAATAGGGGAGGAAAAGGCTTTGCGAATAACCAGTGAAACCGAAAGAGATATTGCCGGATACTTTTGGGCGAATGACAATCGCATCCTTTTTATAAAAGATAACGGTGGAGATGAAAATTTTCAACTTTATGCTGTTGATAAAGATGGTTCAAATGCCAAAGACCTGACGCCATTTGAGGATGTCAGAATCCAATTAATTGATCAATTGGATGATATTGATGATGAGATAATCATCGGAATGAACAAAAATAATAAGCAGCTATTCGAACCTTATCGCCTCAATACCACAACAGGCGATCTCAGACAGCTTGCAGAAAACAACAATCCTGCAGAACCAATTGATTCATGGATGACTGACCATGATGGCAAACTTCGAATAGCCTCAAAAGTGATTGGAACCAATACAACGTTGCTGTATAGGGAGAATGAAGACCAACCTTTTAAAGAAGTTTTAACTACAAATTTTAGAGAGGGAGTATCTCCTTTGTTTTTTGATTTCGACAATGGAAACTATGTTTATGCTTCATCTAATCTTAACCGCGATAAAAATGTGATCATCAAGTTTGATATGTCCACTGGAAAGGAAGTTGGTGAACCTATTTTTGCACATGATGAGGTAGATGTCACCAGTCTCAATTTTTCCAAAAAACGAAAAGTGCTGACGTCCATTTTTTACAATACTGCACGCCGCAATTGGCATTTTTTGGATGAGGAAAGAGCTGATATTCAAAAGCGTTTGGAAAAAGACCTCGGAGCTTATGAGATTTTTATTATCAGTATGAACAAAGACGAAAATAAATTTATGGTTCGTACTTACAGCGATCGTTCTTTGGGGGCATATTATTTTTATGATAGGAAGACGGATGCTTTGGAAAAACTAGTGGAAGTAAGTCCATGGTTCGACGAAATCGACATGGCTGAAATGAAGCCTGTTCAATACAAAAGCCGTGATGGGCTGACGATAAACGGATATCTAACCCTTCCGAAAGTCACGAATCAAAAAAATCTGCCCGTGGTAATCAATCCTCATGGAGGCCCGTGGCATCGGGACAGTTGGGGCTTCAATCCTGAGATTCAGCTTTTGGCCAGTCGCGGTTATGCGGTGCTTCAAATGAATTTCCGTGGGAGTATTGGCTACGGACGTGATTTTTGGGAAAAGAGTTTTAGGCAATGGGGCAGAACCATGCAAGACGATATTACTGACGGTGTTGAATGGTTGGTAAATCAAGGGATTGCTGATCCTGAGCGAATTGCGATCTATGGCGGAAGTTATGGCGGATATGCAACGCTGGCGGGAGTTACTTTTACCCCTGATCTTTATGCTTGCGCTGTAGATTATGTAGGCGTTTCCAATTTGTTCACTTTTATGAAAACAATTCCTCCGTATTGGAAACCCTACCTCGAAATGATGTATGAAATGGTTGGTGATCCCGAAGCGGATAGCCTGGAAATGGCTGCTGCTTCGCCCGCTTTGCATACCGATAAGATCAAAACTCCACTATTTGTGATTCAGGGAGCAAATGATCCTCGGGTGAATATCGATGAATCTGATCAAATCGTCAAATCACTACGATCAAGAGGTGTTGAAGTGCCTTATATGGTTAAATACGACGAAGGCCATGGATTTCACAATGAAGAAAATCGGTTTGAAAGTTACAAAGCTATGGTCGGCTTTTTTGCGAAACATCTAAAACCTGATTTAAAAGGATAATTCTTAATAAAAAGAGCTAAAAGAGAGGTGATGACGGAACAGGTTGTCGCCTCTTTTTGTTTTATAAATAGCCAAGCTGCAATGAATGGGGGGAAAGGAGTTTTATAAAAGAAACACAGCTACAGACAAGATTTACTTAATAGGTTTGACACATTTTCTCTCCTTAAATTGAAGAGTAGCTTGAATTATAAATTAATCGTGAAGTTGTCGCTAAAATCAATTGAATAGTCTAATTTGGTAGGATATTTATAGTATTAAGACTTATTTTCGAACTGTTATGGCAATAGATATCATTTTTGTAATCACAATGCTTTACGGTTTTTACCTTGGATTTTCAAAAGGGATCATCAAAACCGTTTTTACCGTGTTGTCGATCATGTTCGGCTTGATGGCTGCTTTTAAGTTCGCTCCGGCGATGACAGATTTCCTTGAAAGTGCTTTCAGTAACAACAATCCGCTGATGCTGATTGCTGGATTTTTGCTTTCATTTGTTTTGACAATGGTCATTATCCGGATGATTGCACGGGGACTTGAAGGATTATTGAAAACAGCAAACATTAACATTATCAACCAGCTGGCAGGGGGGATTTTGCTATCCGGTGTTTTGATTTTACTATACAGTGTGATATTGTGGTTTGGAGATCAGGCAACATTGATCAACAAGGAAGCAAAAAGCAAGTCAATAACTTACGTTTATCTGGAAAAATTCCCTTCACAAGCCAAAGGTATTGCCTACAAAATTCAACCTGTTTTTCAGGAGTTTTGGAATCAATCACTCGATATGATGGATCGATTGGAAGAAATGAAGGTGAAAGAAGAAACCGAACCCAATATCTACGACATTCCTGAAGATGAAGAAACTACCGACAATTCTACTAATTGACAATTACGATTCCTTCACCTATATTCTTTACGATTATTTTCTTCAATTGGGCGCTGATTGCAAGGTAATCAGGAATGATGAATTGCCTTTTGATGAGATTTTGAAATTGGAATTCGATGCCTTGGTTTTATCACCGGGTCCCAAAAAGCCTGAAGATGCAGGTCTGCTTCCACAAATTATTTCGCATTTTCATGATAAAATTCCTCTTTTGGGTATATGCTT
>JANQFJ010000266.1 GCA_028277915.1 Saprospiraceae bacterium | reverse complement strand
TCTAAGATTCGATAGATCAATCGCAAGTTGGTTCGCTTGGCATTACATCTTTTGCATCATTCAATGGATTAATAAAATCCAAAAAGTTTAAATAACTTCCTACTCTAAGATGAGCCAATCAAATATAATCGCTTTTTGTATTAATTCAGTTTTTAAAAAGACTAAAATATCTGGTAACCTTTAATCGGTAAGCAAATAAAAGTTTATATTTAGTATTGAAATCAGAAAACTATATGATGAACAAAACACTCCTTGTCATTACAGTGTCCCTTTTTTGTTTTTTTGAAAAAGCAGCAAGCCAGGACCTTCATATTTATTATGATGTAGAAACCTCATTGGTTAAATATGTTTACGATGGAGAAGAAATTAAACGACCAAAAATAAAAAAGGATGGAAATATCTTTCTTCATGTTCAAAACTATAATAATTACCTCTATTCACTCGAAGTAGAGTCTAACGATCAGTTGCTTCAGATTCCTTCGGGTAGCGGACTTGGTTTTCTTCCTTTGCCAGAAGGTACAGGGGGAAATCTTATTAGTGGTGGAAGAAATTTTAGTTCCGGAGCAGGTGATGGGTACATCAATATCGTCAGCGGAGGAAATAAAGGCAGAGATGTGGGAGAGAACGACGAGGAAGAAGGAATGGGCTTCGTAGTGCCCGAAGAATACGAAGAGACTGCTTCTGAAGGCGCCCAATCTGAAGAATTCCAAGCATTATATGCTGAGTACGAAAGTATTTTGAATGACATGGTTTTAAAAGAAGGAGAGTTTACAAAAATCCAAAATGAAGTAAGTGGCATTGAAAAAAACCGGGAATTCAGAAATATCGGATTATCTGAAATTCAAAAAATAAAATGGAATCCCGAGTTTTCGCCTAATCAGGTAAAGCGAATGTCTAACCAGTTTTTGTATAAAATACTTGAAATAAAGGATACCTCTCAACTGACTCTTGACAATGTTATTCAAAAGGGAGATGATCGCAAGCAACTGGAAAAACAACTCAATCAATTGGAAAAAAGCAGGGAAGATTATGAAATCAATGTCAATAACCTGAATGATTTTTCAGAACGGCTAAAAGGATTGCAAATGAATTTCGAAGAATTTTACCTCATGCAAAGTCATGTTGGTGAAATTTATCAAAAAGCGCTTGGTGTGCAGGAATCCATTAAATCTCAAAAAGAAACTATCGACCAAATGTACCAAAGTTTTGGTAAGACAGAATTGCAAAAAATGACTTCTCTTTGGTATGAGTATGAAGCATTGAAGTCTAATGATTTTTCTTACACTTATCGTACAGAAGCTACAGGTGACAGAACTGTTTTAGGGATCAAATTTTCTGCAAAGGACTCGCTGGGCAGAGAGTTGCCAATCAATAAAAAACAACTTGCTCCAATTAGAGTCCCTGTTTATGGAGGCATGAAAATAAACGTCAGCGTCGGGATTAGCTTTGCCAGTTTTTTTGACCAACCACAATCTTATTTTTTGAGGGATACTGTTATCCTTTCAGAAGATGTTGATGCCTTTATACCGGTAATAACTTCGTTTTTTCATTTTTATCCACAGAGTGCAGGCAATGTTTCTATCGGAGGAAATTTTGGAATTGGATTTCCATTGTCAAATTCAGATGGCGGGCAGTCTCTTTCCTTTTTCCTGGGACCAAGCTTTGTAATTGGTAAAGGTCAGCGAATCGTTCTCAGCACAGGTATTAAAGGGGGAAGGGTAGAACAACTGTCGCAAGGACTGAAGACTGGGGATGTTCTCCCGCCGTTTTCGTCGATACCTACTAAAAACGTGTATAAGCTGGGCTACTTTTTAGGTATATCTTTTAATTTAGGCGGAGGTTAAAAAGATTCAAGTCCCCTAATTTCTATTCCGGTTGCCTCTTCTCTGAGAGCGGTTTTCCTTTTGCCATTTTTCATATTCTGCAAATTGTTCTTCAGAGAATACTTCTTTTAATTCGGCATTTTGTTTATCACGTAGTCCTTTCATTTCAGAGCGCATGGCTTCAAAATTGCCTTCGTTATTTTGGCGAATTTGCTGCATCTGAGCCCGATATTTTGTATTGATGAATTCCACTTCCTCTCTTTGCTCGACAGTAAGCTGAAGTGAGTCAAGCATGGCATTATACACAGCTTTCATTTCTGCTCTGTTTCCTTTCTTGCGCTCGCGCTGTTGCTTTTTCACTTCCGGATCAGGGCTGTCTTGTGCGAGCAATTGAGCACTTGACAAACAAATGGTGAAAGCTATAATTCCGGTTAAAAAGAGTATTTTTTTAATAAAGTTCATTTTAATGAGTTTTAGAGTTTGATTTTGTGGTTTAGGTCAACAACTTAGTATTCTAACTACCTATCCTTGAATTATTACCACCATTTTTTTCTTTCTTTTTCAGGTTTTTCAGTAGGTGCGTTTTTTACAAAGTGCCTCAGCTGATAGGTAAAAGTAAGCATAACATATCGCTGTAATGCCTGGGTTTCCTTGTCTTCAATATAGATATCGGTTACATTTCGTGAAATATTTCGATTCTGATTTAAAATATCAAATATCACCAACCTGATATCTCCTCTTTGGTTTTTGAATATTTTTTTTCCGAAACCAACATTCCAAAGCAGGTAGTTTTGATCTGGATCATCCAGAAGACCGGTGTAATACTGATGCTGAAAATCTGTTTGAAAAACAATTCCCTTACCAAAGATCCAGTTGAACTTGAGCTGTGAAAACTGATTGAAATACTGTGAATTCAAAGCAGTTTGCAAACTGTTTCTGACGAGGGTATAATTGGATTTTGAGGTCAGCGTGAAATCCACTTTTTCGCTAATATTGCTGCTCAGTACAAGGCCAAGACCCGTCGTGGCATTGTTTGAATAATTAATATCATCGTTTACCTGTCCTGGAATACGAGTGTAATTCGCTGAAACATTAAAGTTCAAATTAGATTTTAAAGATTGGATCGGAAGGCCGTAAGTCACAAAAGATCGTGTACTCCAATAACCATCGAGATTGACTGGTACTTCAAGTTGCGCACCATCGTCGATACCCAGTTCATGGAAAATGGACTGATCACTATTGGCCAAATAAGTGGCATTAGTAATATAATTATCACCATATTCTCCACCCAGCAAGAAATAGAAAACCGATGTTTTTTCTGTATTCGTTTTGGAATACCTCAGGAAAAGACTATGCCGTACAGCTTGCTTCAGATCAGGGTTTCCGACTGTCAACTGTAAGGGGTTGGTGTTGTCAATGACGTTTTGAAGTTGCTCGATAGAAGGCAGGTTGGTCCTTGAACGATAAAAAATTCTGAGATTATTCGATCTCGATTTTCCATAACGATACATCGCCATCGGCAGTATATTAAAAAAGTTGCGATTGGTTTCTAACTCCTCCGGAAAGCTTTGCGTATTTTTTAGCTCCGTATTTTGAGCCGTCAGTCTCACCATAAACATTCCTTTTCCCTTTCGGTAATTATAACTCAAGCCCCCCTGATTGGTCGTTTTTTTGCTTTTAAAAACATTCGACAAATCGTTATTAAATTCATCATAATCCTGTGAAGTTTCCGAAAAATCATAGGTTTCTTTTTGTGAATCGTCATTTTGGAAAGTGAGACGATAATTGGCCATCAGCATGCCTCGCTTTCCTATAGGTTCGGTATACGCAAAATTGGTAGAAGTACTCCAACCGTCGATGTTCAGGTCTGAATATTGATCCAGTGTATCAGATTTTTCAGTTCCCCTGAAAAAATTATTGAGCGACAACAAATTACTTTCTCCCCCTTTATCATTATAGGAGTTATTGAGATTTATCGAAAAAGTGCGTCGTTGTTTTTTAAAACGATGCCGATACAAGAGGTTACCTGAAAGATTTAGGCCGCTGAGATCTGACTGGTACTGATTGATCGTTTCGTTTATGAGAATCCCTCTTTCTGTGGTCTGGGCCAGCGTATTCGAAATACCATCATTTTGCTGAAAGCTGACTCTTGGACGGAAAATTATGGAATTGGCTGAATCAATTTTGTATTCCAAATTAAAATTAAAACGATGGTTCAGGTTGTTACTCGAATTTTCACTGTCTTCTTTGTAAAACTGGCTGCCTTCAGCAACATCGATATATTCTCTGTCAATAATTTCGTTTGAACTGTTTTTACTTTTATTAAAAAAATAACTACCGGAAACTTCCATTTTTTTACCCCACTGGTCCGAATAATTCAATCCAAAGGCATGGGTTGTTGATACTCCACCTTGTGTGTTTACCAAAAAATCATTGGCACTTGCACCACCTCGGGATCGACCACCTCCTCTGTTTCCGCCACCTCGCCCGCTAAATCCACCTCGCCCTCGTCCACGGTTGGAACCTACAACACCGACGAGATCTTCACTCGCAAAATTTTGAATATTGATATTGTTTGTTTGCCCAATGACTGAAACACGAGTGTCACCGTCGAAAAAATTGATCGTACCACCGGCATTGTATTTAAAATCTTTTTCGGCATCAACACCGCTTCCGCCATAAACTTTACCAAACTGACCATTGCGCATGTCTTTTCGAGTGACAATGTTCATAGTTTTCGAAGTTTCTCCATCATCAAAACCCGTAAATTGAGCCTGGTCGCTCTTTTTATCAAAGATCTCGATCTTTTCAATTACCTCAGCCGGCAGGTTGCGCAATGCAGCCGTAGGGTCATTTCCGAAGAATGGTCTTCCATCGACGAGTACTTCTTTGACATCCTCTCCCTGAGCCTGGATTTTGCCATTTTCCATGACAACGCCTGGCATTTTTTGAACGAGATCTTCTGCACTTGCGTCTGGATTGGTTTTAAAAGCATCAGCATTGTAAGCTGTGGTGTCGCCATATTGGACGGCAAGAGGGAGTTTTTCTTTGACTACGACCTCTTCAAGAGCAACGGATTCATTATAGAGTTTTATTGGTCGTAAAACCAGATCTTGATCGTAAACTTTGATATTTTCTTCAAAATTGTGAAACCCCAAATAACTCACTTCCAAGGTGTAATCTCCGCTTTCGACATTTTCAAAACGATAAACACCGTTTGCATCCGAAATAGCCGTTTTTTTCCTGGCGGTAGTATTATTTTTCAAAACGATAAAAGCACTGACGAGTGGTTCGTTTTCATTTGCATCGACCACAGTCCCAACAATGATGTAAGTTTGTGCCATTGTAAAAGAGGCAAAGATTAAAAAGCTGGTAAGAAGGCAAATTTTTTTCATTGATAAAAATATTGATCCTCAAATATCCGGATTAAGCGCCAATTGAAATCATTTTCTCAATGAAAGCCGTAAAAAAATCAACGAAATTGTAA
>JANQFJ010000239.1 GCA_028277915.1 Saprospiraceae bacterium | reverse complement strand
CTTTGTGGCATGAAATAAAATACAATAAAAAAGACGTTTCAAAAACAACTGGACAACTGTCTTCTATTAGTCATTTTTTATACAAGCATAATTGCCAATATAGAAATTCATTCTTTTTTCTTAAATTCATACTATAATTTTTCCCGTCTAAAATGGATTTCGATCTATCAAAACATGATAGTTCCTTAGCCCAACTCAGTGTTAAACAGCTAACTATCAATATTTTACATCACGGTCAGTAATTCCTGAAGCTTTTAAAGCATTAATATTTTTTTGAAAGAAATGCATTTGAAGGAGTAAAGTCTCATTTTAAACCTTAATACCTATTGTCATGAAATCGAAATTTACACCAGTTTACACTACATTTTTTCTTCTACTTATTCTTTTCCTATTTCTTGGCAACTCCAATAATCCACCAAATGGCAGAACAGGAGCTCCTGGAGATGGGCTTTGCACCGATTGTCATGATCCCGGAAACCCGAATGGCTATGACGGAGAGGTCATTATTGAAAATTGGCCAAACGACATCAGCCCAAATACTGATTATTCAATTACGGTAAGAGTAACCAACCCAAATGGGTTGGCATTTCTTGGCGGCTTTCAGGCAGTAGTCCTTGACAGCAATAATGATAATATTGGCAATCTCACAGTCTCTGGATCGAATCCAACAACTCAGACTAGTGGAGGCAGAGAATATGTTGAACATAATCCTTCGATTAACTTTCCTGGCTCAAACGAGGTCACATGGGATTTTACATGGACCTCTCCAGCTGGGCCTTCAAGTGAAATGATTACTATGTATGCCGCCGGAAACATTGCCAGTGGCAACAACGGTAATGATGATGATCTAATTGTTACCACCAATGTTACTGGAACAATGATGGACAATGGTGATCCACTTGAAGTAGAAATCGTCTCTTCTCAAAATGTAAGTTGTAACGGCGGAAATGACGGTTCTGCTACTGCTAATGCAACAGGTGGATCTCCTCCATATGATTATCTATGGTCCAACAGTTCAACCACAGCTACTGCTTCCAATCTGACCGCTGGAGTATATGATGTCACCGTAACAGATAATTTAAATGCTACTGCCATGACTATGGTCACGATTACAGAACCACCTTTTCTTGTAGCTTCGATAATCAGTCAAACGAATATTGATTGTAACAATCCATCAGGCTCGGCTACAGCATCAGGATCAGGAGGAACTCCCCCATATAACTATAATTGGTCATCAGGTGGAACCAATCCGACAGAATTTTTTACAAACCCGGGAGAATTCAATGTTTCTGTCACTGATGCTAATTTGTGTATTGACGTAGCAATGGTCACAATAACCGAAGACACTGCCCCCCCTGTTGCAAATGCTGGCTCTGACGGACAGCTGGATTGTAACACCCAGCTGTTAGTACTGGATGGCTCAGGATCTTCTGTTGGACAGGATTTTACTTATTTGTGGACTACATTTGACGGAAATATAGTTTCAGGTCATACAACGTTGAATCCCACTATTAATGCTCCGGGCACTTACACTTTGACCGTTACTAATCAGGTCAATGGATGTACTGCTTCAGACGATGTTGTTGTTATAGAAATTGAAGAAATAACACTTTTTATAGCTGGAAATGATGTGACTTGCAATGGCGGAAATGATGGAAGCATCAATCTGACTGTTACAGGTGGTGAAGCTCCTTTTGACTATGACTGGAATGACGATACATTGGATGGAATGGAAGACCCAACTAATCTAACTGCCGGAAACTATTGTGTAACAGTTACCGACGCTAACGATTGTACTGAAAACACATGCATAGATATTACAGAGCCGACCCAGATAACTTTAAGTGCTTCTGTCACTGACATTAGTTGTTTTGGCAACTGTGACGGAAGCATTGATTTAACTACAAGTGGAGGGGTAGGAAATTATACTTTTGAATGGTCTGGCCCTAATGGTTATGCCAATACTATTGAAGATATTGATGAGCTTTGTCCAGGCGATTACTATGTAACCGTAACGGATGGAAATGGTTGTACTGCTACTTTATCAGAAACGATAACCGAACCAAGTGAAATCACATCATCTGCAACTATCACCGATGCATTATGCAATGGAAGTTGCGATGGTAGCATTGATCTTTCCGTGAGTGGCGGAACCAGTCCTTATACCTATGAATGGGATACAACAGACGACACAGAAGATATCAGTGATCTTTGCACCGGTACTTATTCTGTTACCATTACTGATGACAATGGCTGTGAAAGTTCGGCTTCCTTCACAGTTGGCGAACCTTCTGAAATCTCTATTTCAGCAACTATTAACGATGCATTGTGTTATGGAAGTTGTGATGGCAGCATTGATCTTTCCGTGAGTGGTGGAACCAGCCCTTATACCTATGAATGGGATACTGATCCAAACCAAAATACCGAGGACATTAATGATCTTTGTGCCGGAGATTTTACAGTTATAGTTACAGATGACAATGGCTGTTCAGCAACTGCAACTTATACTGTCACTGAACCTGCTCCTTTGACTGCAACTTCTTCGGTTACGGATGTGACTTGCAATGGAGATTGTGATGGGACTGCAAATATATCTGTTGATGGAGGAACTCCTCCTTATGAATACGATTGGGATGGTCCTTACAATGGCCCAAATCCACAAGATATGTGTGCGGGTACTTTCACCGTTACGATAACAGATGCCAACGAATGTACAACAACCATTGATGTGACCATTGAGGAACCTCCGGCTTTAGAGTTGCAATTGTCCTCAACCAACGAATCAGCTCCTGGTGCAAATGATGGAACAGCAACAGCTGATGCCTCAGGTGGAACGCCACTTTATACTTATTTATGGGACGACAATGCTAACCAAACCACTGCTACAGCAACTAACTTGGCACCGGGTACTTATTGTGTAATTGTAACTGATGAAAATGGATGTACAATTTCCGGATGTGTTACTGTCAACGAAGGCAATTGCGATCTTACAGCTTCTGTAAGCACTACTGAAGTAAGTTGCATTGATAGCAATGATGCTTCGGCGGAAGCCTTTCCAAACGGTGGAACCGAGCCATATTCTTATAATTGGTCAAGCGGTGGAAACGAACAAACTGAATCCGACCTTTCGATTGGCTCCTACTCGGTTACGGTTTCGGATGCAAGTGACTGTGAGGTCATTGTTAATTTCACGATTTCAGGGCCTCCTGCTTTGGAGTTGGAAATGACCAGTACAGACGAATCATCCAATGGCGCCAGTGATGGAACTGCAACTGCAAATGTTTCAGGAGGAATATCTGACTATTTATATACATGGGATGACCCTAATAATTCAAACACTTCAACAATCGAAAATCTATCCCCGGGAACCTATTGCGTTACTGTCTCAGATCTCAACGACTGCACAATTACCGGTTGTGTAACTGTCAATTCAGGTGGTTGTAATTTAGAAGGGGTTGTTTCTGTTTCAAATGTAAGCTGCAATGGTGGTAATGATGGATCAGCAGTTGTCACTGTAACAGGTGGAACTGCACCATATGCTTACGAATGGTCAAGTGGTGGAATTGAATCAACTGAAAGTGACCTTTCAGCAAGTGTTTATACGGTGACCATTTCTGATGCAGACGGTTGTGAAATCACAATTGAGGTTACAGTTACCGAACCAATTCCGCTTGAATTGTCCATGTCATCCACTGATGAAACAGCAATGGGCGCCAGTGACGGAACTGCAACTGCTGAAGTATCTGGAGGAACCTGTTGTTATTTCTATTTATGGGATACTGATCCAATTCAAACACAAGTCACAGCAACAAACCTTTCTCCAGGCACCTATTGTGTTACAGTGACGGATTTCAACGGATGTACAATTGAAGGCTGCGTGAATATAAGTACTTCTGGGTGCAATCTGGATCTTGAAATATCAAACGTTGATTTTACATGTATAGACGAATGCAATGGATCCATTGACCTGACTGTTTTGGGCGGTGAAGCTCCTTTCGATTATGATTGGTCAAATGGAGCCACTGTTGAAGACCCTGTTGACCTTTGTGCAGATGATTATTTGGTTACGGTTACGGATGCTAATGGTTGTTCAAAAACTATTTCAACAACTATTGAAGAAGTCGAAATAGATTTGAATGCAGAATTGCTAGGAATAGATTGTTTTGATGATTGTACAGGGTTTATTGATCTTACCGTGGAAGGAGGAAATCCTCCATATTCCTATCTTTGGAATAATGGCGAAACTACTGAAGATATTGATAGTCTTTGTGTTGATTTTTATGAGGTAACTGTAACTGATGCTAATGGCTGCATAAAAGTGGGTATTCCTACGATTACTACCCCTTCGGCAATTTCAATTGTTCATGAAGTCATTGCACCTTTATGTCATGAATCCTGTGATGGAGCTATTGATTTGACTGTGACCGGTGGCATTCCACCATATAATTATGATTGGGATGATGACACATTAGATGGCATTGAAGATCCTACCAATTTGTGTGGTGGAAATTATAATGTAGTAATTTCTGATTCAAATGGTTGTACAATAAATGTATCTATTTTAGTCAAAGGGCCATCAGAACTCTTACTAACAGCATTCCCTGAAGATGCTTCCTGTTTTGGAGAATGCGATGGATTCGTAACTATAAATGGGAGTGGTGGAACCCCACCTTACATATTTTCCGGATCAACAGATATGCTTTGTAGCGGTAATTACACGATTACGGTTACAGATGCAAATGGTTGTTCTACGCTCACCTCATTTGAAATTGGGGAACCTAATGAACTCATAATTACAATTGATGAAATAGGTAACGAAATGAATACCCAAAACGATGGTTTTGTAAATGTAACTGTAGAGGGTGGAACCGAGCCATATTCTTACAACTGGATGTTGGATGGTTCAACAATTTCAAATGAAGAAGATCCCACTGGTTTGGCTGCTGGCAATTATACTTTGGAAGTTATAGATGCTAATGGATGTTTGGTTGCCATTGAAGAAATCATCGTGGACAATATCGTCGGTATAGTGGATCATGATCTGAAAAATTCCATTCGCGTATTTCCTAATCCATCAAGCGGATTATTCCAAATTGAATTTGATTTAATAGATTATCAGTTTGTTGAATTCGAAATATTTGATTTCACTGGCAAAAAGATTCTAGAACAACAAAAACCGAATGTTTTTAACCAAAAAATTCAATTCAATCTGGATACTTATGCTAAAGGTGTCTATACTTTAAAAATAAATATTGGAGATGATTTTCTTATAAAAAGAATTGTACTACACGATTGATTTAAATCATTGAAATCACTCCTGGGCAAAGCTTAAAACACAGTTTTGCCCTTTCTTTTTGGGCATCAGTTTCGGAGGAAGTTATCTCAAAAAGCCAATTTTTCAATACTATTTCAATGAAACTTCTTACTTTATTTTCAGTAAAATATTTCAAAATTCCATTTTCATAAAAAGCCCGAATTAACGTACTTTTGAACTACTTTATTAATAAAAAACTCAGCAAATATGGGTAGAGCATTTGAATACCGAAAAGCACGAAAAATGGCGCGTTGGTCAAAAATGGCCAAAACATTTAGCCGAATCGGAAAAGATATCGTCATCGCAATCAGAGAAGGAGGCCCTGATCCCGATACCAATTCACGCCTTCGTGCTGTCATGCAAAATGCCAGAGCCGTCAATATGCCCAAAGAGAATGTAGAACGGGCAATAAAAAAAGCAACAGATAAAGATACCAGCGATTATAAAGAAGTATTGTTCGAAGGCTATGGTCCTCATGGGATCGCGATAATTATCGAAACCGCCACAGACAACAACAATCGGACAGTCGCCAATATTAGGAGTTATTTCAATAAATGCAACGGAAATTTGGGAACTTCAGGTTCAGTAGCTTTTATGTTTGACCACAATTGTCAATTTAAAATCAATAAAGAAGGAATTGATATTGAAGAACTCGAATTGGAATTAATTGATTTTGGTGCCGAAGAAGTGTTCGATGACGAAGATGGAATCATGATCTATGGATCATTTGAAAATTTTGGAGCCCTGCAATCTTACCTTGAAGGAAATGATATAGAAATTTTGTCATCTGGTTTTGAACGAATACCGAATACCACCAAAAGCCTCAATGGTGCTGATCGTGAGGAAGTTGAAAAGCTTTTAGAAAAAATTGAAGAAGACGATGACGTGCAAAACGTTTTTCATTCCATGGAATAATTAGCTTAAAAAAGAGGACGACAGAAGAAGGAAGAGGCACCAATTTTAACCATGATCCATGAACTAAAAACCATCACTGTTTGGAATTAATCTAAATAAAAACTATCTTTGGTCAGCAAATCAAAAAATGGATAATGAGCACCTTTAGCTTGAACACAAATCTTGATATCGCTCCTGACAAAAAAATTCGTTTGCCTTTTGCACTTCCTGTCATCCAGGGAAAAAAGCTAAAGAAAAAATGTTGCAAAAAATATAAAAAAGGCAAACGCTGTGGCCGTTGTCCAAGATAGCTAATCTCAATGTTAACTCAATATTAAATTTTAAACTCGCTTTCCATTCCTTCTAGATAAATCAGCCAACATTCTCTATATTTAAGAGTCAAGTATCTAATCCATTTTCAGTAGATTGACACATTTAATCATTTAAGATGTGTTATTTATCAAATAGCTTGAAATGACCAATCCTCCCAATAATATTTATGAAGTTTTAATTGAACTGGATAAGATAATTGCGAAATCCATTGAAGACGGAGATTATCTTTCAATTTTCGCCTATGTTTATCGAAGAACCACAGCCCAAATAAAACAGGAAATCCTTGCCGAAAAATTTGAAGATAACGAAAGGATGGAAAGGCTGGATGTAGTTTTTGCCAATCGTTATTTGGATGCCTATCAGCGATTTAAAAATGGTAAAAATCCAACTGCTTCCTGGCAAGTTCCATTTGATGCCAGGTTTAAAAAACTCACTATTTTACAACATCTGGTCATGGGCATGAGCGCTCATATCAATTTTGATTTGGGTATCGCTGCTGCAGAAATCGCTCAAGGGCAGGATATTAAAGATTTAAAAAATGATTTTATGAAGGTGAACGAAATCCTTGCAAATCTGACCAACGAAATGCAATCACGCGTGAGCCGGGTCTCAAATCTTTTGTTTTTACTGGATTGGATTGGTGGCAAATCTGATGAAAAAATTGCCAATTTCAGCATCAAAAAAGCGAGACAATTTGCCTGGAATGTAGCAACGACTTTATCAGTATTGGACGAAGAAGACAAACTAAAAGCCATCGAAGCATTTGATGATCAAATCGCCAAACTCAATCACAGGATCCAAAACCCACCCGGAAAAATTTTAAATTTTATTTTAAAGATCATTGGCTTTTTTGAAGAAAAAAATATTGAAAAAATAGTTGAAAATCTACGAGCAAATTAGTTTCAATCAATAAAATTTTCCTACTAAGTTTTATATTTGAATCTCATTCAAAATAAAAACTATGTCTGCTGAAATCAAAAAACTGAAACCTACCTCTTTGTGGAATAATTTTGCGCAACTAAATGAAGTCCCACGCGCTTCAAAGAAAGAAGAAAAGGTCATTGCATTTATTAAAAACTTTGGAGAAAACCTCGGTTTAGAGACCATTGTTGACGACGTTGGGAACGTAATCATTAAAAAACCTGCATTTCCGGGGATGGAAAACCGTACGACCGTTGTGCTCCAAAGTCATCTCGACATGGTTCATCAGAAAAATGCTGAAACGGAATTTGATTTCGAAACGCAGGGTATTCAAATGATCATCGAAGGAGACTGGGTAAAAGCAAAAGGCACCACGCTCGGAGCTGACAACGGAATTGGTGTTGCGGCGATAATGTCCCTTCTTGAATCTACCTCAACCCCCCACCCTCCCCTCGAAGCGCTTTTCACAATTGACGAAGAAACCGGGATGACAGGAGCGCAAGGATTGAAAGGAGGTCTGCTCGATGGAAAAATATTGCTCAATCTCGATACCGAAGGCGACAACGAGCTCTGCATTGGCTGCGCCGGAGGAATTGATGTAACTGCCAAAGGAAATTACTCTCAGGAAAAAGCCAGTGAAGGATGGAATACTTATAAAATCAGGATCAAAGGTCTAACTGGCGGACATTCCGGCATGGATATTCATCTTGGTAGAGGGAATGCCAACAAACTAATGAATCGCTTCTTGTACAGCGTGAATAAAAAAATGGACTTATCCATTCATTCGATAGATGGAGGAGGATTAAGAAATGCAATTCCCAGGGAATCTGAAGCAATAATTCTAATACCTTCTGATCAGGAAAACACTTTAAAATCTTTTGCCGAAGTTTTCGGAAACACGATTAAACAGGAATACAATACCACAGATCCGAACATCCAATTCTCAATGGAAGCCAACGAATCGGTTCACCGGATAATGAATAAAACTTTCCAGGAAAAATTACTTAGAAGTATATACGCTTGTCCAAACGGAATTTACCGCATGAGCCCTGATATTGAGGATTTGGTACAAACCTCAAACAACCTTGCAAAAGTTTTGATAAAAGACGGAACTTTTACCATTTTATGCCTAACCAGAAGCTCTGTCGATTCGGAAAAAATGGACGAAGCAGAGGCAATTGCCAGCGCTTTCGAACTGATTGGCGCAGATGTCAATTTTGAAGGTTCTTATCCTGGCTGGACACCAAACCCCACTGCCACTATTGTAAAACTAATGAGTGACCTGTACCGAGAAATGTACCAGGAAGAGCCTGATGTCAATGCTTGCCATGCAGGCCTGGAGTGTGGGATTTTGGGTACCAATTATCCGGAAATGGAAATGATTTCCTTTGGGCCAAATATTCTCGGCGCTCATTCGCCTGATGAAAAGACACAGATTAGTTCCGTTCAAAAATTCTGGAACTTTTTATTAGAAACACTTAATCGAATCCCTTAAATAAAGTTTTTTAAACAATAATTCGATTTGATTGGTTTTTACGTATGTACGTTAAATTGAAAATCCCAAGGATAAATTTTCCAATTTATTGTAAAGACAAAAAACCATGCTTAAAAACTCTTTTACTTTCCTGCTTTTTTTGCTTCCTTTTTGGATAAACGGACAAATACTTACCGGGATAGTTGTGGATGCCAACAACGAAGCCGTTCAGTACGCTCACGTTTTTCAATCTTCCACACAAGAACATGTTCATACTGACGATTTTGGAAAATTTGAAATCAGTGTTTCTATTCCTGACACACTTACGATTAGTCACATCGGTTATGAGACTAAACAGATTATAGTCCAAGATACAGACCACCAACTAAAAATAGTATTGATAGAAAGCCAGGTATTTTTGGACCAGGTCATCATTTCCCCTGAAATTAATGCCCTCAGCCTGTTTTCAAAAATCGATCTACAAGTCAATCCCGTAAATTCTTCGCAGGAAATTTTACGCAAAGTACCAGGTCTCATCATTGGTCAGCATGCTGGTGGAGGAAAGGCTGAGCAAATTTTTCTCCGGGGATTTGACATTGATCATGGAACTGATATAAACATAAGCGTAGACGGATTACCAGTGAATATGGTTTCTCATTCACACGGCCAGGGTTATGCTGACATGCATTTTTTGATTCCTGAAGTCATCAATAATATTGATTTTGGCAAAGGTCCTTACAATGCTGACCAGGGAAATTTTGCTACTGCAGGATTTGTCAATTTTGAAACCAAAGATTTTTTTGACAACAATGCAATTAAACTTGAATTTGGACAATTTAATTTTACAAGACTATTTGGTCAATTCAATATTTTCAAAACTGGAAATCAGTCGGCATATGTGGCTTCAGAATATATTTTGAATGATGGCCCCTTTGAGTCACCTCAAAATTTCAATAGGTTGAACATTATGGGAAAATATACCAATCGGTTGCCTAACCAAGATAAATTTTCTCTGCTTTTTTCTCACTTCAACAGTCGATGGGATGCCTCTGGTCAAATTCCAGAAAGAGCTGTAAAAGATGGAACCATCGGCAGATTTGGTGCGATCGATGACACTGAAGGCGGAACTACCGGACGCACTAATTTTCTTTTAAATTTTAATAAAACCATTAATAAAAATTCATTCATTAAAAACTCAGTTTTCTATTCATTGTATGATTTTGAACTGAATTCCAATTTTACTTTTTTTCTGGAAGATCCGATAAATGGTGACCAAATCCGTCAGAAAGAAGATCGTAAAACTTTCGGAGCCAAAAGCGAATGGAATCAATATCTTAAGCCAGGCAAAATTGATGCAATCGTTCAACTCGGCCTGGGATTGAGAAACGACAAAAGTATTGAAAATGAACTTTCACACACTGCGAACCGATCTGAAACTATAGAGCGTATTCAATTTGGCAACATCAATGAAACCAATATTTTTGGATATTTAAATGCCAAACTCAACTTTGGTAAATGGTTGATCAATCCGGCATTGCGAATGGATTTTTTTAAATTTAACTATAATGATCTGTTGGCTAATCAATACCAAACGCTTTTAGCTGATCAAGCTATTCTGAGTCCAAAACTGAATATTTTATATAACCATTCCAGTAGTTTTCAGATTTATATGAAATCAGGTATTGGATTTCATTCCAATGATACCCGGGTTGTTGTGGCTCAAAATGGAAAAGAGATATTACCTGCAGCATTTGGTCTAGATATCGGATTTATCTGGAAGCCAATATCCAAATTGGTTATCAATACAGCTGCCTGGCACCTTTACATGGAGCAGGAATTTGTCTATGTTGGAGATGCTGGAATTGTTGAACCAAGTGGAAAATCACGTCGTTTAGGCCTTGATTTAGGAATAAGGTATCAAATAAATCGCTGGTTGTTTTTAAATGCTGATTTGAATTATGCCTTCGCAAGAATGATCAATCAGCCGGAAGGTAATGATTTTATACCATTGGCAGTATCGTTATCTTCCTCTGGAGGTATCAGCTTGGTTCATCCGGATGGATATTACGGAGGATTACGCTATCGATATATTGCTGACCGCCCTGCAAACGAAGACAATTCGATTATTGCTAAAGGATATTTTGTGACCGATTTGAATATTGGATATCGCTGGAAATATCTTGACTTTGGCATTTCAATTGAAAACCTGTTTAATGTTGAATGGAATGAAACGCAGTTTGCTACAACTTCCAGATTGTTTCATGAATTTGAGCCGGTTGAAGAAATTCATTTCACTCCTGGCACACCGTTTTTCATCAAAGGGCAAATTCAGTTTTTATTTTAACTTTATAAAGCAAAAGCCTCCTTCAGCATGTTAAAAAATATTTCCAATTTCCTTAAAAGAAGTATAATCTTAAGTATTGTCTTCGTCATTTTTATCACTCCGGTTGTGATTGGCCAGGCAACTGTTGGTACGATTCAAAACGATCCTGAAAGCTTACAGGGATATACTTTTTTTTCACCATTTTCCAGCACAAAAGCATTTCTTGTTGACAATTGTGGTCATTTGGTCAACGAATGGAGTCGAGGCACAAAGCCAGGACTTGCAGCTTATTTTCTGGAAAACGGTTATGTGTTCCGAACTTACAAGATTGCCCCATTAGGGCCATTTACCTCTGCCAGTAACGCAGGTGGTTTGGAATTAGTCGATTGGAACAATAACACAGTTTGGTCCTACGAATTCAATACTTCTACATGGCTTTCTCACCACGATGCAGTGATGATGCCAAACGGAAATATTTTGGTGCTCACCTGGGAACTGGTTTTTGAAGATGAGCTCATCGAATTAGGCAGAGATCCAAACGAAATCTACAGCGGAGGATTCATGTGGTCTGAAAAAATTATTGAAATTAAACCCATAATCCCCAATGATATGAATATCGTTTGGGAGTGGAACATCAAAGATCATTATATCCAGGATTTTGACCCGACAAAATTAAATTATGGCGTTGTCGCTGATCATCCTGAACTTTTCAATATCAATCTTCCGGATTTGAATAGCTCTAATTCAAATTCCAGCCGAGATTGGAATCATTTCAACTCCATTGATTACAACCCAGAATTGGATCAAATCCTGATTAGCGTAAGAAATTCTGATGAGATTTGGATCCTGGATCATAGCACGACTATACAGGAAGCTGCTTCGCATTCAGGAGGCATTTATGGCAAAGGTGGAGACATTCTTTATCGTTGGGGCAATGCTTCAGCTTATGACAGAGCTCCTGTAAGTGATCAAAAATTATTCGGCCAGCATGGCGTAAACTGGATTAAAGACGGCCTTGCAGATGCTGGAAAAATTCTGATTTACAATAATGGAAACGGAAGACCTGGTGTCGATTTTTCCACTGTAGAAATCCTCGTTCCTCCGCAAGATTCCATAGGAGGTTATATTTTACCTGCAAGTGATCCTTTCGGACCTACGGAGGCCGAATGGATTTATGGCGACCAGTCTGGTGAGACCTTTTATTCCCCCTATCTTTCAAACGCTCAACGGCTTCCAAATGGTAATACACTGATCAATGCTGGTTCTCCCGGGAGCGTTTTCGAAATCGATCCTCAAAAAAACACAGTCTGGGATTATGTGATTCCTTTGAATGGTGATTTCCCGGTTACACAAGGTCAGAATGCTAACAACAATGCTACTTTCAGGGCTTACAAATACCCTTCGGATTTTCCCGGATTTGAAGGTTTGGACCTCAGCCCCGGCTCAACCATTGAAAATGGAAATAGTCCTGTTGATTGTCAAATATTTGTTGGAGTGAATGAAGATATAATTGATCCATTAAAAATTGAAGTGACTTACAACGCTGTAGATCAATCACTTAAGATTAATAATTCTAAATTCCAGCGTTTAAAAATGACTCTTTTCGATAGCAATGGAAGAAATATAATCGACCACCAAACTACTTCGCAGGAAGCCACAATTCAACTTCCAAAACTTGCAAATGGTTTATATTTTTTCAGGATCATTTCAGATGACGGACAAATTTTCACAAAAAAACTGCTTCTGTTCTGACATTTCGGGGTCTTTCTGAAGGTTATTTTTCATAGAAACTGTTTTCCGTAAAAATGATAAATCGTTTTATACTCATTCTTTTTATACTTTCCTTCAATAGTACAACCGCTCAGGTCCAGGAAATCCAACCCTCTCGTCCTAAAATAGGTCTTGTATTAAGTGGAGGTGGAGCAAAAGGCTTTGCTCATATCGGAGTGATCAAAGCCATGGAAAAAGAAGATATTCGTCCCGATTTTATTACTGGAACTAGTATGGGCAGTATTGTCGGTGGATTGTACGCTTTGGGTTACTCAGCAGATGAATTGGAAAAAATTGTCCGAATAATTGACTGGGACCAAATCCTGTCAAATAATATCCCTCTATCCTACATTTCTTACGAAGAGAAGGAATATTATAATCGCTATTTACTGGAATTATACGTTAAAAATGGCATTCCTGGGCTGCCTTCCGGGTTAATAGAAGGCCAAATGCTTAGCGAAATGCTTTCTCATTTTACATGGTCCTCTACTAAATACAAATCATTTGATGATTTTCCGATCCCATTTCGCTGCATCGCAACAGATGTTGGAACAGGAAAAGAAATCATATTTAAAGATGGTCCCCTTTCAGAAGCACTTCGCGCCAGTATGTCAATTCCAACAGCGTTTACCGCAGCTGTTCTGGATAGTACATTGGCTGTTGACGGAGGAGTGCTCAATAATTTTCCGGTGGAGGAAGCTAGAAAAATGGGAGCCGATATTGTAATCGGCGTTAACGTATCCGGTGGTTTTGAACCAGTAGATGAAATCAACAACATAGTAGGAATACTCCTTCAGGTTTCTATGATTCCTTCACTTGAGCGAATGGAAGAGCAAATCAAGATGTGTGATATTTATATCGAACCAGACTTGAAAGATAACTCTACGGCCAGTTTCAGTAATTTTGAAGAAATACTGGAATTGGGAGACCTTGCAGGAGAAAAACATAGAAAAGATTTTAGGAACTTAGCTAAAAGAGTAAAAGCTTCTTCCAAAAATGATGGAATTGACTTTGGAGCTCAGTCAGTTATTATAAGTGAAATCAAGCTAAAAGGCCTTCATTCAATCAGCCCCCAACTTGTAATGAGCAAATTTGGACATGAGCAAGGTGATACTTTGAACAGAGCCCAAATTGAAAATGGAGTTAGAAGAGTTTATGGTATCAATAGTTTTAAAAAAGTCATTTACCATTTTGAACAGACTAGTAATAACAGAGCGGCATTAGTCTTAAAAATGTTTGAAAAACCGGAACAAGTAATCAAAGCCGGGATACATTACGACAATCTATTTTCTGCAGGAGTCACGCTTAATTACACCATGCGAAACACCTTGGGTAAGAGTACACGTAGCATCGTTGCCCTTGACCTTTCGGGAAACCCACGTTTGCGATTGGACCATTTAAAGTATGTTGGAGTAAAACGAAAAACCGCCTTAAACCTTCGATACGACTATCGGAGTTTGCAGGTTCCCAATTATTCTAATGGAGAACTTCAAGATCTCGAAATCAACAGAAATCACATCGTCGGTGTCGGCATTATGGGTACCCAATCCTTAAAAGATTTTTCTTTTTTAAGTTTTAAATATGAATTCGAAGGATTCAAATATAAAATTGGTAATATAAATCCAGAAGGCATAAAGGCAATTCGATTCAACCGTTTTTTTGTGAACGGTGGTTATACTCGAAATACTTTTAACGATAGAAATTATCCTTCCAAAGGAGCAAACCTCGATGTAACAGTCAACATATATCCCTGGAGTGATTATAATTTAAAATATAAGGAAGGTATTGATACAATTTATATTCCTGTTGACTCCATAAATTCTGAAATGCCTGTTACCAAAGCTGAATTGAATCAAGTTGTAAAAGAATTGACTCCCGAATTCTTTACAACCATATTTTTTCGTTATTCGAGAATTACACCTATTAGCAAAAAAATTCAGTTTATACCTTCAATATCCTTAGGAATTACACTTTCCAATGACGTGGAAAACAGTATATTTAATGACTTCATTGTCGGTGGTACACAAAGATTGGATTTCGATGACATTCCGTTTTTAGGATTGAATTACCGCGAGCTTACTACCCCAAACTTTGGCACACTGAAGTTTCAGGTTCAACATATTCTTTTTAAGAATTTTTTCTTCCGATATGGCATCAATAGTCTCCTTTTCCATGAACATATTTCTCTAAATCAGCTGGATAAGTTCATTGTGAAGAATCTATTTGAAAACAATTCATTGATTGGTTATGGTTTTAATCTAAAATACAGAAGTTATATTGGTCCAATTAGTTTTGGAATAAGTTATAATAACCGAGATCCACATCCGAGATACTATTTTGCGCTGGGTTTTTCTTTCAACTATGAAGATTAGTACAAAACCTTGTGTTAGTGCATGCAACAAATTCTTTTAACTGCTGAAGCTTTGTTAAAAAAATGCAAAAGACCAATCAGATTTCTTAAAAAGATGTTAAAAGATTAATCAATTGGTTAAAACGGATTATTACAATTAATAAATCGTTAAATTGCTATAGATAACGGATTGGAAACAACTCAGTATTGAAAAGTAGTTCACCCTCTAAACTCATTGAGAATTACCTGATATGCAAGGAACTAATACACTTTTCTATAAAAAAATGCGTGTTTTCATCACCTTGACGGCTTTGCTCATGGCAATGACTTTAAAAGTATTGCCCCTTTCTTCTCAGACGCTTTCCGATTTAGAATTTGACCAGCTTTCCGTTGAAGATGGCCTTTCCAACGTTGTTGTCAACTGTATTTTCCAGGATAAGCAAGGATATATCTGGATAGGGACAGGAGTTGGCCTTAGCAGGTATGATGGCAAAAATTTTAAAATCTTCAACAACAATCCAGATGATCCCAAAAGTTTGAGCCATGACATGGTCTTGTCTGTTTTCGAAGATAGCAAAGGGACTTTTTGGGTTGGAACTTCGGAAGGATTGAATAGTTTTAATCATCAAACAGAAGAATTTCAACAGCATCAATTCCAGCCGGAGAACCCTGAAGATTACAGTTTTTATGGTGTTCATTCCATTTTTGAAGATCACAAAGGTACGGTCTGGTTTGGGACCTATCTTGGGTTGTTTGTGTTTGACGAACTGACCAACGAATTTCTCCAAATCACCAAAGAACCTGTACTCTGCATTTATGAAGATTCTCAATCAACATTGTGGATCGGAACATGGGACGGGCTGGAACAATATGATGCTGAAACAAAAGAATTCATCGTTTTTCAACATGATCCTGAAGACCCCGGAAGTCTTAGTAATGACGTAATCCATTCGATGTTTGAAGACCGAAAAGGCAATTTATGGATTGGGACTGCCAGAGGGTTAAATCAATTTGATCGAATTACCAATAAATTTCAAAAATACTTTCACAACCCAAGTGATCCTGAGAGTTTAAGTGACAATTCTGTGAGTTCTATATTTGAAGATAGCAAAGGACATTTGTGGATTGGGACCGGAACAGAAGGACAAGTCGCTAAAAACGGTGGTCTAAATCTTTTTATACCACCAGAAAACAATAATCCTGATTCAAAAGGAAATTTTAAAAAGTATTTCCACGATCCCAATAATCCACGCAGTCTAAGTGACAATATCATTCGTGCAATTTATGAAGATCGTCAAGGGATTTTGTGGATTGCCACTTATGGTAGCGGAGTCAATCGCCTTTCCCGACAAACCAAACAATTTACCCATCACTTTAATGCAATTAATAACCCGGATGGATTGAGCAACAACACTATCTGGTCACTCTATGAAGATCGAAAAGGAAAACTCTGGATAGGCACTGCAAATGGTCTGAACAAATATGACCCTTCGACAAATATATACACCCATTATTTCCACGACCCAGGAAACCCAAAAACCATAGGAAAAGGAAGTATTCTTTCCATTCATGAAGACAATGAGGGTGAGATGTGGTTTGGTGTGGGGATTGGATTGAGTCGCTTTGATGAGAAAAGCAACCAGTTTTTTCATTATCGTTATAATCCTGAAAACTCGAATAGTATTTTACATGGAACCGTCAGATCTATTTATGAAGACGAAGAGGGTGTTCTTTGGTTCGGCTCCAAGTATGGCTTATCTAGTTTTAATAAAAAAACTGGTAAAATTCTTCGATATCAATCAGACGAAAGCAATGATAAAAGTATTAGTAGTAACAGTGTTTTTTCAGTGGCAAAAGGCCGCAACGGAACATTGTGGATTGGTACTGCATGGGGGCTAAATCATTTCGATCCAAAAAGAAAAGACCAACAATTCCACAGATTTTTCAGAGAAGACGGAAACACTAACAGCTTGAGTTCCAGTAGAGTATCCTGCATTTTACAGGATCGTTCAGGAATGGTTTGGGTAGGATCCTGGGGTGGAGGTTTGAACAAATTTGATCCCTCGACGGAAAAATTTACCCGATATGAAGAAGAAGATGGCTTGCCAAGCGACTGGATTTGGGGAATATTGGAGGATGACCATGGCAATCTTTGGATCAGTACGAGCAGGGGTTTGTCAAGGTTTTTCCCGAAAAGCGAAAAGTTCAGAAATTATGACACCTACGACGGTCTGCAAAGTTCTGAATTCAATCAGGGCGCTTACCACAAAAGTTCAAATAATGGCAAAATGTATTTTGGTGGTGTAAATGGTTTTAATATTTTTCATCCGGATAGTTTGCAAAACAATCCCTATGTTCCACCAATTGTCTTTTCTTCTTTTAAATATTATCAAAAAAGCGATCCGGAAGGAAAAGGAACAGATGTAAAAGGAATCAATAAATTAGAAGAACTGGAACTTAGTTACAACGAAAATTCGTTTACCTGTGCCTTTTCAGCACTCAATTTCCAACATTCTTTTAAAAATCAATACGCTTATAAAATAAATGGCATCCACGACAACTGGATAAACCTTGGAACAAAAAATGAAGTTACATTTGCCAATCTATCACCCGGCAAATACACCCTTCAGGTCATTGGCTCCAACAACAACAGCATTTGGAATAAAGAAGGTGCCAGTTTAAAAATTGTAGTTCATCCGCCGTTTTACCTGACGATTTGGGCAAAAATTTTCTATTTGCTTTTGACACTCGGAATTGTTTATTATTTCTGGCAAATACAGGTTCAAAAGCAACAGCGAAAGCTGGAAATGGAACAACAAAAACTTGAACAGGAAAAACGGATCAATGAGGAACTCAGAAAAGTAGATCAGCTCAAAGATCAATTTTTGGCCAATACATCCCATGAGTTACGTTCTCCGCTCAATGGCATTATTGGGCTTGCAACTTCTTTGAAAGATGGCATTGCAGGCACACTTTCGGAAGTTGCCATTAAAAACCTGAATTTGATCATTTACAGTGGAAAACGGCTCGCCAATTTGGTAAATGACATCCTCGATTTTTCTAAACTGAGGAATGGAGAATTAATTTTACAAAAAAAACCAACAGATTTATACACCATTGTTGAAACGGTTTTGACACTATCCAATCCTTTGCTCAATGGCAAACCAATTGAATTGATCAATGAAGTTTCTCCACACGTTCCCTTCATCAATGCTGACGAAAACCGTTTGCAACAGATTTTACACAATCTCATCAGCAATGGAATCAAATTTACGGATGAAGGGTTTGTAAAAGTGGGCGCAAAGATTCAGAATGATATGTTGGCCATAACTGTTTCAGATTCAGGGAAAGGCATCCCGAATGATCAGATGGAGACCATTTTTAAAGCATTCGAGCAAGGAGATGGATCGCTTGCCCGCGAATATGAAGGAACAGGTCTTGGACTTTCGGTTACTAAACAAATTGTGGAACTCCACGGTGGAATTATTCAGGTTCAATCTGGTCATGGAATTGGCTCCCACTTTACTTTCACCATTCCGCTTAGTGAATCCAAAGATCACAAAACCCTTGAAACAAAGAAAAGGGAAGAAGAAATAAAATCGTTGGTCACGGAACCTTTAGCTTTTCACACTGCCACAAATGGTGAAAACCAATATCCTGTGCTCGGCGGCGATGGCTATGAACCTATGAAAATATTGATCGTCGATGATGATCCCGTTAATCGACAGGTTCTGGAAAATTACCTTTACATGGAAGGTTATCAGGTACATCAGGCGACTTGTGGACAAGAGGTTTTGGATTTGTTTAAGGATGGTAAAAAATTCGATTTGCTGATCCTCGACATTATGATGCCGGGTATGTCGGGATACACAACTTGTGAAAAGTTGCGCAAAAACTACTTGCCGAGTGATTTGCCGATTATCATGCTTACCGCAAAAAACAGAATTACTGACCTCGTAGAAGGCTTCAATGTCGGTGCAAATGATTTTTTGACTAAACCATTTTCAAAGGAAGAACTCATTTCTCGCATCAAGACACATCTCAACCTGCAAAGAATTCAAAAAGCAACGAATAGGTTTGTACCTCATAAATTTCTCAACTCAATTGGTCATGAGACAATCACAGACGTGAAACTCGGCGACCAGGCAAATTGTGATGTGACCGTTTTCTTTTCTGATATCCGGGATTACATGTCTTTATCAGAACAAATGACCCCAGAGGAAAATTTCAAATTTGTCAATGCCTTTGTCGGTCGAATGGGGCCAATCATTCAAAAACACCACGGCTTTGTAAATCAATACCTCGGAGACGCCATTATGGCTAATTTTCCGGCTGAAGCGGAGCACGCTCTTCGGGCTGCTGTTGAAATGCAAAAAACCATCAGGATTTACAACGAGCAAAGAAAATTGATTAATCGGCGACCAATAAAAGTCGGAATGGGATTACACACTGGTTCTTTGATCATGGGCATCATCGGAGATGAAAACCGAACTGATCCGGCAACTGTTTCCAGCACCGTTAACACCGCATCCAGAATGGAAAGCCTGACAAAACACTATGGTGCCAATATTTTGATAAGTGAGCATACCAAAAGAAAAATTCCCGGGTCAGCCAATTTCCATTTTCGCTATCTTGGAAAAGTCCAGCTTAAAGGCAAAAAAGAATTGATCAGCGTTTATGAATGCTACGATGGAGATGCTCCTGGATTGATCGAATTCAAAAATAAAACATTGCCGACGTTCAATCGTGGATTGGATTACTTTTTCAAAAAAGACTTTGATCGGGCTGCCGAAATATTCAAGTCAATTGTGAATGAAAATGATTCCGATCTCGTATGCCGTTTCTTTTTACAAAAAGCTACAAAATTTGCTAAAAACGGTGTTTCAGAAACCTGGGATGGCGTCGAAACAATGTTGACTTTATAAATCAAACTATAATCTAAAAACCGCTAATTATTCCTGCAAATACCACTCAGGGTGTTGGTATTTTATTGCGCTTTCACCATAGGTTAGTGTTCTTTCTTCCGAAATTTTGTAAGTGCAATGCTCTCCGAAAATCGCTGAAAAGACCACTGAAAACTCATTTCCTTCTTCGTCAATTTTCACAACTCTGACTAAATCTTTATTCTTTGAATACTCCAAAGATTTCTGACAGGAAGGACAGGAAAAATGAACCTTGTCTCCCTTTTCAGGATTTACATTTGAACTAAAATGAACGGTATAATCTCCCAGTTTATCACTAAGTAACACCAAACCCTTTTTGTCGTCGCTTGGAAAATCGCCAATTAACACCAACTGACCATTGGCATTTAGCTGCAAAAAACAATATGGGCAAATATATCTTTTCATAACCTTTAAGTTAAAACGATTCATTCTGAAAAACAAACGCTTTGGTCAATTTCCTTTGCAAGCAGTATGTTTGTATCTTTAGTCAGACAGTTTGGTGAACACTTAAAACAAATCCATGATTTACGTTTTTCTTGGCATGAGCCTTTTGTTTATTGGGATTGGTTTTCTAGTAAATAAAAAAAATGCTAAAAATATTCTCGCCGGCTATAATACCATGTCTGAGGAGGAAAGGAAAAAAGTGGATATAAAAAACTATATCCCGTTTTTCAGGAAATTTCACATATACCTCGGACTTTCTTTTGGAATTCTGGGAATACTGATCAATGAGATGGTAAATGAAAATGCAGGAGGTATTTTTTTAGCAATGTATCCAATTATTGCCTATTCCTTTTTTTTATGGAAAAGCAGGAATTATTCTACAGCGCCATCTTCCAGGTGGAGCTATGTGGCCATTTTAGCATTATTTGCAACGGGCATTTTTGTACTTGGATTACTTTATTACGGGTTTAAGGAAAATGAAATTATTTTCAACGAACAGCAAATTGAAATCACCGGAATGTATGGTAAAACGATCAAAGCTGATGAAATCGCGGCTATTGAACTGGTAAAACATCCACCTGCAATCAAGTTCAGATCTAATGGCTTTGCTTTGGGATTTATCCGCAAAGGCTATTTTAGGACAAAGGAAGGAGAGACTGTTTTACTTATCCTGAATGCCGACAGAAGACCATTGATTCTGATCAAAACAAAGCAAGATTTAAAAATATATTATTCGGCAAAGAATAAACCAAACAGCGAAATTTTTAAAAAACTACGAAAAACTTTTCCAAATATCAGTTTAATGCAATTTTAAAACCAATGGAAAAAAAAGCAAATCAATGTTTTCAATGTGGAGAAACCGAAGAAAGTCTCCTCAATAATATGTTTGGGTACACCATTTGTGATCCCTGCAAAACCAAACTAGGATTGTTTCAAGACAAAACCATCAAAAAATATGTTTCACTTTTTGATAAATCTAAAGAGGCAGACCCGGATCACCTTTCTTATGAAGGAGAAGTCGATTTCAGATTAGCATATTTGGAAAAGGATTACATCAAAAAGAAAATTAAACTGCTCCACATAAAGGAGCGATTGAAATATATTTAATGAATTTATTCCATTGGAATTATTGATATTTGAGAATATAATAACCAGTTGGATAAGGCATTGTTGTTTAAGCGAGGAAATGTCCAAAAATCTACTACCAACTTTGATAATTTCTGCTAAATTTAGGCGATTTTTCAATTTAATTGATGATGAAAAAAGTTAAGCTCCTAGTTAATATTTTTATTCTTTTTATTTTATTCCAGGGATCAATTCTTGGGCAAGGATCATTTATCGATGACCAATATTTGTCATTAGAAGAGTTGTACGAATATCTTCATGCCAATCCGGAATTGTCTTACCTCGAAGTACAAACAGCAGCAAAATTAGCCAAAGAGATGAAAGCCATAGGCTATAAAGTCACTGAAAAAGTTGGTGGTACTGGCTTGGTTTGTATTATGAAAAATGGTGCTGGAAAAACGCTCCTGATCCGTGCCGATATGGATGCACTACCTATAAAAGAAGATACTGGTTTGCCTTATGCAAGTTCCAAAACCATGAAAAACATCAACGATATTGAGATGCCTGTGATGCATGCTTGCGGACACGATGTACACATGACGGTTTGGTACGGCACTGCAAAATTTATGGCTGAAAACAAAAACACCTGGAAGGGTACTTTGGTTTTTATAGCGCAGCCAGCCGAAGAAAGAGCCAACGGAGCCAAAGCGATGCTGGCAGATGGTCTGTTTGAAAGGTTTCCGGTACCTGATTATGCGTTGGCGCTTCATGTTAGTGCAATTCTACCCGCCGGAACAGTTGGTTGGTGTCCTGAATATGCGATGGCCAATGTAGATATGATGCAAATCAGGGTAAAAGGAAAAAGCGGCCATGGTGCTTACCCTCATACTACAGTAGACCCTGTCAGCATGGCTTCAAGACTCATCAACGACTTGCAGACCATCGTCAGCCGCGAAATATCTCCGCTTGAACCTGCTGTTATCACTGTTGGCTCTTTACACGGAGGTACAAAAGGAAACGTTATTCCGGACGAGGTCGTTCTTGAACTCACCATGCGTTCTTACAGTGATGAGGTACGAAATCAAATTATTGAAGTTATAAAACGAAAATGCAAAGCGATTGGCGTTTCAGCAGGATTGGAGGAAAGCATGTATCCTGAAGTGATTTTGCATGATGAATTCACTCCGGCATTATTCAACGACCTGGCCTTGAATCAAAGGATCGCTACTGTTTTTGAAAAAGAACTTGGAAAAGAAAATGTCATCAAAACAGATCCTGTCATGGGTGGTGAAGATTTTGGTAGATATGGAAGAACAGAGCATCAGGTTCCAATAATGATGTTTTGGCTCGGCGCTGTTCATAAAGAAAAATACGAAGCCGCTCAAAAAGGCGAGATCGAATTGCCCTCTTTACACAATTCTCAATTCCATCCTGACCCTGAGCCAACTATCAAAACAGGTGTAAAAGCAATGGTAGCAGGTATTTTAGAACTTTTAAAATAATACTTTAGACCGTTTTGCTGAGCAAGGTTTCTCTGTCTTTCGGAGATTCATTTTGCATCTTTTCGAATAAATTCACAAAACTAGCTGCTACAGCTATCAGGTCTTTTGTTTCGAGTTGCAAACTAAAATAAAGCATGCTGTTTCGTAAACCAAATTCGTCTGACTTAATACCTTTTATTTGCCCTTCAATCAAAGTTTCCAGCTCTGAAAACAAAAATTCTTTTTTCTCCAAAATCTGATTGATATCCTGATAATCCGACAAGCTTAATTTTGTAGTTATTTCAGAAATGTATTCCTCAATCAATTTTCTAAACCTGATGAGTTTCTCTATCTGTTGTTCACTGAATGGCGGCAAACTATTGCTAACGTAGTCATCGCATTCCTGAACGATCAATTTTGTTGACTGCACAATATCTTGCTGAAGATCATAAACCAAAAGGTAAAGGCGGCTGACTTCAGCATTATTTTCCTCAACTCTTTTTATTGAACCAAACAATTGGCGTTTGAAATTTTTGTTCTCTTTTTTCAACAATTTAAGATCCTTTTTTGCCAATTTAAGTTTGACAAGATCTTCTTCCAGCAATCCGTCGATGGCTTCTTTGTATGTTTCCGAAATTCTAGACAAAAGATTGCTGACATGTTTGCTGGTTTCTTCCACCAGTATCATTCCGTTAATAGAACTTATTTCTTTCTCAAGAGATTTAATTCTTTCCGCTTCCTTAAATTCTTCTTTATGGTGTTTGTAAGATTTGTAAAGAGAATATACGACAAGCATTACTAAAAGAGCAATGGCCCAAACCCCAAATTGATAGATCAAAAAAGCAAAGAAACCTGCGGCTGAAAATGCAATAATTGCTGTCAAAAACCATCCACCGATTACACTCAAAACACCAGAAATCCGGTACACTGCACTGTCTCTTCCCCATGCTTTATCGGCCAAAGAAGTACCCATAGCTACCATAAAAGAGACATAAGTGGTAGAAAGTGGCAGCTTCAATGAAGTAGCAAAAGCAATCAAAACACTAGCCATAGTGAGGTTTACCGATGCCCTGATCAAATCAAATGCCGGCGGATCATATTTTTCATCTTTTCCATTTTGATATTTGGCTGGTTTGTAATTATGATTTAATTTTTTGATCCAGCTCTTTGGTAAAAATGAAACAACACCATCACTAATGGCTCTGGAATAGCGTACAATTCCTTTTGAAAGCGCATTTGGAGTAAATTTTTCCGAACCATCAAATTGTCTGCCGAGGCTGACTTCGGTATCTGTGACCGTTTTCGCCTTCTTTGAAAACCATAAAGTCAGGATCATCACGGTTCCTGCCAATAGAAGCAAAAGTGTATTCGTTGGAACTTTTTTGGATAAAAATTCCATTCCAAAAGCTTCAGGCGCTGTTCCCGAACCAGACCATGCGAGGAACGATTCGAAACCTGCAATTGGAACTCCGATAAAATTGACAAGGTCATTTCCAGCAAAAGCCATTGCCAATGAAAATGTACCGAACAAAACCACTATCCTCAGAATGTTTTGCTTAAATACAGAAAGTAGCAATTGCATGACAATCGTCCAAAACACAGCACTAACCAGCAACAACAATATCGCGTTGTTGCCAATCCAGGCTACAATATCTTTTGACATAAAGGATGCCCCTTTTGCCCCTTTGATCAATAGGAAATATGACATAGCTGCCAACGAAATACCCGACCACAGGGCTCCAACCCATTTCATTCTTTTATTATAATGAAAAGAAAAAAGTAGTCTTGAAAAAAACATTACAATAGCTCCCACAAGAAAAGCAACAACCACAGAAAGAAATATCCCTGAAATTATGGCGATGGCACTCGATGAATTAATATAATTTGACAAAGTAGCCAGGCTATCCCCGGCAGTCAAAATTTTAAGCGTCGCAACGGCGACAGCAGCACCCAATATTTCAAAAACAATTGAAACAGTGGTTGATGTGGGCATTCCGAAAGTATTAAATAAATCCAGTAAAATAATGTCTGTAAGCATCACCGCTAAAAAAACAACCATTATTTCGGAAAAAAAGAAAAACTCAGGATTGAATATCCCTTTTCTTGCGACTTCCATCATGCCACTGGAGAATGTAGCACCTACAAAAATCCCCAGGCTGGCCACAATCATTATAGCTTTTCGAGTCGCAACTTTGGACCCAATAGCAGAATTCAAAAAATTGACCGCATCATTGCTAACTCCGACAATCAAGTCAGAGATAGCAAGTAAAAACAATAAAATTACAATAATTAAATAAATGTCAGGCATAGCTACAGTGTTCAGTTCTTTATCTCAAATAATTGATCATTTTCTAATTAGGTAACATAATTATTTAATGTTAATGTGTCATTTCCGCAATGTTAAATAATTGTTACCTTTAACTGGATGATTCTGCTTTTGTGTGGCTTTTTAAAAATATTAAATACCCATCCACTGAAAAACCAACATGACTAAAATCAAGCATTATCGCATTGAATCTATCGATCTTTTGAGAGGCCTGGTAATGGTCATCATGGCTTTGGATCATGCACGAGATTATTTTAATTATGGTTCATTCCTCGTTGATCCAACTGATTTTACACACGAAAATTTCACACCTTTTTTGTTTTTCACCCGTTGGATCACGCACTTTTGCGCTCCTGTTTTTGTTTTTCTTGCCGGAACTTCAGCTTTTCTATACGGAACCAAAAGAAATAGCAAAAAGCAGCTTTCCCGCTTTTTGTGGACAAGAGGGCTTTGGTTGATTATTTTAGAAGTTACTGTTAATGATTTTTTATGGTTTTTTGATATTTCATTCAGTATCCACGTTTTGCAGGTTTTGTGGGCAATTGGAGTGAGCATGATCTGCCTTTCGATTTTGGTTTTTTTGCCACGAAAAGTCATTTTAGCCATAGGAATTGTACTGGTCGCCGGTCACAATTTTTTAGATCCGATTACAACTGCGGGTTTTACACCTCAGTCTTTGTTTTGGTATGCTTTGCACCAAACGCAATTTATTCCAATCAGTCAAACCTCAATAATTAACTTACAATATCCAGTCATCCCATGGATTGGTTTGATGGCTTTAGGTTATCTTTTTGGCGCTTTGTACCAAAAAGGATTTAATCCTCAAACCCGATTGAATTGGCTTTGGCGTTTGGGGCTTGGATGTACGGTATTGTTTTTTGTTTTGAGAGGTATCAATATTTATGGCGACTTACATCCATGGACCAAGCAGGATAGCTTCTCCCACACAGTTTGTTCTTTTTTCAACCTTACAAAATATCCGCCATCATTGCTCTTTTTATTAATGACAATGGGGCCTTCGTTTCTATTTTTGTATGCTTTTGAAAACATAAAAAATCGATTTACAGATATTCTCGTAGTTATTGGAAGAGTTCCTTTATTTTATTATTTCTTACACATTTTCCTGATCCATTCTTTAGCCTTAATAGTGCTAGCTGTCAATGGTGATGATTGGCGACTTATGATTCTAAGCCTTCAAAAGTTCATGTCTGGTGATTTGAATGAATATGGTTATGGCCTTTTTGCGGTTTATGGTGCATGGATTTTTGTGGTGGTATTGTCGTATCCATTTTGCAAAAAGTATATGGAATATAAAGCCTTAAACAGAGACAAGTGGTGGTTGAGCTACTTGTAATTAATACCTCCCGTAGGTTAAACTTTTTAAATTCAAAAAGTTTAACCAAGTTAATTAAATTGCCCAAGAAAGATAATGTCAGCTATTAATCCTCCAATTTCTTGCCGGTGATTTGCTGACCATTTTGGTTGAGGGTCACACTTTCTACTTCACCTTTTTCATTTTTATTAAAAGTGAGCTGAGCTGCGACGATTTTATAATAAAAGACATTATCAGATTTTGGAAAAACGGGAAACATCCCCTGCCCTGTTGCCTGAACATTCAATTGGTTTCCTTCTCTGGTGACAGTCAGTACAAAGCCAGGCATCAACTCGTATTTTCCGACATAACTTTCCAGAACTTCTTCGTCCACTTTCACATCTTCTACCATGCTTTCAGCTTCAACGCCCAATTTTTTCAACATTTCGATTCCACCTTGATTGCCGGGATTGAGTTCAACTGATTTTTTATAATTGGTGATGGCTTTTTCGTTTTCCCCTTTTATCATAAAAGCTTCACCTAAGCTGTCATAAGTATTAAATGCTTCAGGATATGCTTCTACATTTATTTTGAAAACAGCAATCGCTTTTTCAATTTCTTCTTTACCCAAATAATAATACCCTAAATTATTCAACTCGTTTTCTCCAAAATCAAATTTGTCCCCTTGTTCTTTTTTCAGTTGCCAATAAGCTTTTATACCAGCCTCAATTCCTTCACTATCCATGACGTCTCGCAATTTGCCACTGATAGAAGGTTTTATGTCTCTCAAAGGAGATTCAGGATTCAACAAATGGATTCCAATATCGTCAACGCCTACATCAGAGTTGCTTAGAACTACAACACCCTTTTTCCCTCCTTTTATAAATGCAGCGAACGTACGATAACCACCTGTACCTCCGCTATGAGCAATAACCTCCTTTTCTCCAAGCCCCCTGATATGCCAGCCTAAGCCTACCATAGGCTCACTACCCTTTGCTCGGGTATTTTTATGGGTCATTTGCATGGCAGGAAATAAATCACTTTTTTCCATCCCCAAATTAGCAGCTAAATATTTCAGCATATCAACGGCATTAGATCGGATTGCGCCTGCACCTGCAAGCGAAATCAGATCCCAATTTTCAACTTCCATTCCACCACTGTGTCCTATTGCAAGATTTTTTTTCATTTCTGGTGTAAAAACAACTCGTGTATTTTTAAGTTCCAATGGATCAGCAATCACTCCAATTAATAGATCTTCGTATGTCATTTCGTTTTTTTCAGCCAGCACTTGCCCTAATAGTCCGACGGCGTAATTGGAATATTCGTATTCAGAGCCAATATCACGAGTGAGTTCGTAGCTATTCAAAAAATCGTACATCTGCTTGGCTGAATAATCCACGTAAGGATTTGAAGGATTGGCAGGATTGAAATTGGTTGGCAGTCTTGGTAAAGAAGAGGTGTGATTTGACAACTCCACCAATTTGATAAATTTTCCGTTTCGAGCAGGGGCGGTAATGCCTTCTGGTAAATATTTTTGTAGAGGGTCATCCAGTTTTACTTCTCCTTTTACCACCATATCCGCCAATAATACTCCCGTAAAAGTCTTGGAGATTGATCCGATTTCAAAAATGGAATGTTCATCGACAGGCTCCTTGCTTTTGTATGATTTGACTCCATAACTAAAAAAATGTGTCCCTTCAGCATCAATCACACCGACTACAATTCCGGCGTTGATCCCATCATCAACTCTGGATTTTATAACTTTTTTGGTTTCTTCTGTGATGGGTGAAGTTTCCTGGGAATTGCCGGTTGGCAAAATAATCACTAAAAACAGTAAAAAAGCAAGAATGTTTTTAAGCATGGCAAGGTGGATTTTATTTAAAGGAGAAAGATTATTTATTCTGATTTGTGAAGTTAAAAAAATCGCATTAGTTTTATATGGCAGTTCATTCTTTTTCCTGATACCCATTTTTTGAAAAAAGTTAAATTAGATAATACCTTTAAGAAAACAAAACAAGGGTAGGTTCAACATCAATCCACCCTTTAATCGTCTGCCTTTTTCCAATAAAAATAAGATCCATGAGAATACAAGTCAAAGATTTTATGTCCTCTCCCGTAGCAACCGCTGTTGGTAAGAATACTGTCAAGGAAATCAGAGCACTCATGAAGCGCAAAAGAATTCATGCTGTCCCAATTATCCGCTACTCAAAAAAATTACCCGACATTGAGGTTATGATTCGTGGTATTATAACCGGTTCAGATCTCAACAAGGATATTGATGGAAAAGCTGTTGCTGAGGATATTATGACTTCCAACATTCACGTCATTCACATGAATTCCAGCGCACAGGCCGCCGCCAAAATGATGCTCAAACACAAAGTACATCACCTGGTAGTAATGGACGAAGGAAAAATCATCGGAATGATCAGTTCATTGGATTTTGTAAAATTAGTTGCCAAACATTCTTTGGGTGAATAATTTTTCTGCTTAAACGTGAAAAAACCTGGAGACGAAAGATGAACTGTTTCTTCTAAAAAACAAATTATTTTTCATTGATCCATTTGGTAATCATTTCGGCAAAATCTCCATTTTCAAATAAATTTTTAAAACTATGGTTTGAATCAGTTATTTCAAATTTGAAATTTTCATGCTTCATTTCTTTTAATCGTCGGTATAAAGGGAAAAAATGATTTTCAATCGGAACAACAACATCATTCATTCCGATAACGAAAAACATCCTTTTGTCTTTTAATCTTTCAGCTTGAGCTACAAAATCATACTTGTAGTTATTAAACATGATATCGAAAATATATTTATCATAGTCACGAGCATATTTACCTTGTCCCCAGTTGGCATCTCCCCATATCCCATCTTTAACCTCATGGTTGAATTTTCTCATTCCTGCATTATCAGGATTAAAGGACTCCCTGCTCAAGTAACTAAAATCAGCTAAACCCAAACAAATAAACGCTTTGATCCTTTCATCATACATTGCGGAAACTATCGTAACATTGGAACCATGGCTATATCCCGCCACGATGATCCTTGTGGTATCGACATTGTAAATTGAACTGTTTTTTTCATTATAGAAAAAATCCAAAATGTTTTTAAGGTCTTTTTGACAAGTTCCGGGGGTATATTCACCATCCGTTCCCCAAAGTCCACGGTAGTTGAACCGAAAGAAATTGAAGCCTCTTTTCGCCATTTCCTTTCCAAATTCGGATTCTCCTTTTACTTCACTTCCGGGATTTCCATGGCACCAAATGATTGTTGGTTTTAAACCACTTCCATCCGCCTGATACAAATAAGCATTGAGACCAACACCTTCGCTTACTATCGGTACTTTCTGAACCTGTGAAAAACAATAGATCGTGAAAAGGCAAAGTCCGATTGTAAAAATTGATTTTTTCATTGTTTTGGTTTTTTGTTTTAAAATGATGATAAAAATAGCACAAAAGCATGCTCTATTTTAACAAAAAGTCATTGTTATTCAGCCGTACCTTCCACAAAGGATTTAAATTGATCGAGCCATTTTTGGACTTGTTTTTTGAAAACTCCAGGCATCAAAAAGGCCATCAGTTTGGGAACAAAGCCTATAAACTTGGTGTATTCGACTTCTGCTTCGTATTTTGTTTTATTTGATCCTAACGATCTAAATCGTGTAGTCATCGTATTGACCATATGTTTGTGTTCGTAGAGTCCTGCCTTTTCTTCGGGAAGATTGTTGACTTGTAAAGTTTCGATGATTTCCATTTCCTGATCACGGATCATGTACACCAATTTAGATTTTGCACCAGGTTCTCCTGGCGTCCCGCTAATTGGTTCAATTGCCACGAAGCCATCCTGCCATTCGATCAGGTTGTCCGGATCATCAAAAAGTTTAATCACTTTTTCGATTGGAAGATCAATTACTACGGAGCAGGTAAATTTCATATCCAGAGATTTTTGATCTTTAAAATTACAAAATCCGGCTAAAATCAACTTTGTAGCTCCGTATCCAGAGAAATGCACTCACTTGAAACACCAAGAGGCAAGCGAAGTACTGTAGTCAGTCTTCTTGTTATTTTGATCTTGAATCCACTGAGAAATAATATTCTCCATCAACTCAGCTTGTCCTTCATGTGGAAAATGCCCTTCTTTTTTTACAAAAAACAGCTCAGCATTTTCAAGCATCCTGTAAATACGGTCGGGTATCCCCAATTGTGTCACAGGGTCCTTTTCTCCATAAATCAACAATGTGGGCTTTGCATTAAGTTGTTCTTTAAAACCTAATTGAACTTTTTCCATGAAATGGGGATATTCTTTCAAACTAGTCAAAACCTGCGTAATGCTTTTCCTTTTTTCAGATGTGTCGAACATGGAATAGTAGACTGCTTTTTCCGCGCTGGTCAGCTTTCTGGTTACCATTCCAAAATTAATAGTCATTTTCACCAAAAAATTGGTCCAGGCATTTAGGGATACCATCACTCCCAAGCTAAGCAGTTTTAACATGTTGTGAATTTTAGGATATTCTTTAGTTGGAAAAATGACGGTATCCGTCAGTATCAGACCTTTGAATAATTCAGGATGATCCGCTGCAACTTTAAAAAGTGAAGGGCCTCCTGTATCATGTCCCAATGCAATGATGTCCTTGAGTTTAAGCGTGTGAATAAATTTTTCCAAAATTTTACTTTGGCTGACAATACTAAAATGCTCCGGCTGTCCAACAGACAAGCCAAATCCCGGATAGTCTAAAGCAATGCACCTGAATTGTCGCCTTAATATTGTAAAAAACCGTCGATACATAAATGAAGAACCTAATGCTGCATGACTGAACAGAATGATCTGGCCCTTTCCTTCATCGATGTAATGAATATCGTGGTTGTCAATTGTCACCCAGTTGGGCCGAAACGGAAATAAATTTTTGTTGTACTTCATTTTAACTTTTATTTTTGGTTCAAAACAAAAGTCAGGGAAATGTAGAAAAGTTCTCTTGCCATTTGGCAAGAAATCAGCTTTTTAAATAATTTCTTCGAATCCTACTGAGTGAAGTATCGGTGATACCAAGGTAAGTGGCCAAATATTTCAGTGGAATTTTTTGCATGAAATGTGGCTGTTCAAGCAGCTCTTTATATCGTTCCTCAGCAGATTTGGTCTGAAGAGTAACCATTCTTTCCATAACGGTTATCATGCCATTTTCAGCGAATTTCCGGCCAAACTTGCTGTATTCAGGATAAGTGAGAAATAGCTGCTCCAACTGATATTTTTGAACTAAAAACAGCTCACAATCTTCAATTGCTTCCACAAAAAAGGTAGCCGGAGTTTCTTTATAATATGCCAGTAAATCGGTCACGAACATATCCTTAAAGGAAAACCAAGTAGTAATTTCCTCGCCTTTTTCGTTTATAAAATATACTCTCAAAGTACCTTTATTGATATAAGCCAGGAAGTTGGCCTGTTGGCCGGGTTGGATTAAAAATGCTCCTTTATTCAACTTTTTTATAAAAGAAAAAACATCCACAAGCGGTTCAATGTTTTGCAAAGGAAACCGTGTTTTGAAATAATTTACAAGATTGTCCATTATTGGTAAAAAATTGTAAAATAGGATTACTCATCCAGCTTAAGCACTTCCAAAAATGCTTTTTGCGGAACCTCTACGTTGCCAATCTGGCGCATCTTTTTCTTTCCTTTTTTCTGCTTTTCTAGGAGTTTTCGCTTACGGGTAATATCTCCGCCATAACATTTCGCGGTCACATCTTTTCTTAAAGCCGAGATGGTTTCGCGAGCGATGATTTTTGCTCCGATAGAAGCCTGAATGGCAATTTTAAATTGCTGTCGTGGCAATAATTCTTTCAGGCGCTGGCAAATTTTTCGGCCAAATGCTTCTGCTTTTGTGCGGTGTACTAATGCCGATAATGCATCTACCGGATCACCATTGAGTAGAATGTCCAGCTTGACCAAATCGGATTGACGATAATCCAAAGGTGCGTAATCGAAGGAAGCATATCCCCGGGAAATTGATTTCAATTTATCGTAAAAATCAAAAACGATCTCTGCCAAAGGCATTTCAAAGGTCAACTCAACACGAGTGGTTGTAAGATAAAT
>JANQFJ010000113.1 GCA_028277915.1 Saprospiraceae bacterium | reverse complement strand
TGACAATTCCGGGATTCCCTCCATTTCAGTATTATAGGTAGTGTCGTTTACAATGATTTCACCTTTGATTCCATTTTTTATTAAGCACGGAATCTGTTCTTTGTATTTCTTTAAATAATCAGATTTGGCGAGGGGCGGGATAATCCCTCTTAATCCTTTTCCATCCTGCATATGACAATTTTCACAATAGACCTTGTAAAGTCTTCCTCCTTCCTGATACGGATTTACTGAACAAGCTATAAAAAAAAACAAAAAGTAAATGGCAATTATAATACTTTTACTCATTGAGTAGTGTTTCAATATCAGTCATAAATTTATTAACCGATTCTGCATTGGTGCCGTCACAAAAAGAACGTACATGACGGTTTTGATCAATCAAAATAATTCTGCCGGAATGGTCAAATCCCCCAGGTACAGATGCATCAACTCTTGCTGTGATAAAATAATCATCCGCCATTTCATAAATATGGTCGTGGTCACCAGTCACGAAATGCCATTTTTCTGATTTAACTCCTAATTTTTCAGCGTATGCTTTCAAAGCAGGAACCGTATCATTTTTTGTGTCAATAGAATGAGCCAAAAGCTCAACTCTCGGCTCGTCCTGGAACCGATCATGTATCCGGAGCATTTGTCTGGATACGGTTGGACAAATAGAAGGACAGTGAACAAAGAAAAAATCCACCACATAGATTTTGTCGTCGAATGATTGATTGGTAATGGTGTTGCTGTCCTGGTCAATAAATGAAAAATCGGGGATCGTATGATACACCGTATCTCCATTTTCAAGTACATCGCGATTGCCTAATATAGGCAACTTTTCTGGTGTTGTGGTACATGATCCTAAGATCACAATAGCTAAAATTATCAGAGAAAGGTATTTCATTTTATCATTTTAAAATTCATTAAAAATTGCCACGAAAATGTGCTAATTTTCATTTTGATCCTCCAAATTTTTCAACAAATTGGTCGCTTCTTCAAGACTACTCAGCATTTGATCACTAACTGCCGAAATCCTGATCTTTTCTTCACTTAAGTATTCGACAGCTTGGCCATCAGGAATGCTTTGATATTTTGCAAAATCTTTCATCCAGTCCATCATTCCGTCTTCGGCAGAACCGAGCTCAGCAATATGTTCGTTGATGATAACTATCATTGAATCAGCGATTTCGCCATTGGCGATTTGATCTTTTAATTTCCTTTTTACAAAATTAATATCCCGCATTTTTGGCATCACTGCATCGTGAATTTCAATTACTTCTTTGTGTAAAGACTCGCGTTCGCTTTGAGTATTTTGTTTAGTTTCAGACGAACCAGAATTACAAGCTGAAAGGACAATTGAAAAAATGGTTATAACAAAAAAATAATAAATAAACCTCTTCATAAATTGATGAATGTTGTTTTAAAGCACTGATAATTAGTGTCTTAAGGTGGAATGTGTTGGTTAGTATGTTTTAGTCATATTCTCTGGTACGCAAATAATAAAATCAGCTTTGCCAATATTTTCTTTTTCCAATTTTGAAATATCTTTTTGAGAAACTGTAGTAATTGTACTATGCTTGATATTTGGATTGTATTTGTTGACATACCACACTGTTCCTTCATAATTGTCACTGTGATAAGCCCCGTTATAATGGATCAAATACTTTCCCGCTGACCAGTACTTTGTGATGGAATACCCCATTGTGGCATCTTTTACTGCCTGAGCTTTTGGAAAATTTTCGTTGGTTGCTCCGTGCCCTCCCATCATTTTAAGCATGTTTTGATAACCCGGTAATTCGAGATCGATTTCAATCGGAAGAGGAGCGATGAAAGCTTTTGTAGCCTCATCAAGCGTGTCGAGGGATTCGATTCCCTTTTTATAAACCATCGAAGCATATCTTCTGGGAATATTAGATGCTACAAAAGTCAGCTTATTCTCTTTTGCAAAAAGTACCAAAGGTTTGTAATCAGTTTTGTAATTATTCCAAAGTCTTGCTTCTGCTTCAAAATCTTCTTCGGATTTGACTCCAGCCAAATACTGATCCAACAAACTTTGGTTGTCTGTTTCGATCATTTCAGCAGCAAGGATCAGGTTTTGACCTCTCAGAGCAAAGATTTCTTTTGTTACTTCTAATTGCAGCCAGTGAGCGATTGGATTGTTATGTTGTTCACCAAAAAAAAGGACATCAGAATTACTGATTTTTTTAATCATTTTGGCGTATTTCATTTTTTTGCCTTTGCTGTTATAAAGCACATAAGCTGGTTTTTTTTGAGCAATCAATATCGTAGAAGGAATTAAAAAAACGAATAAAAGTAAAATGCTTTTCATCCTGCAAAAGTAAAACCTGAATCCCAATTTCTACTATTTTTTTAAAGAAAAGTTCACAATGGTCAGGTCTTTAACCAATCTTTGGATATTTTAAAAAATGGCTTGAAATTCCATAGTTTTTTGCTGCTAAATTTAAAACTTGAAGGCTTTAATATTGTTAGGATAAAAGAGATTATCTAAATTAGATTTTTTTAAAGCGTAAAGCTTATATAAAAAAAAATTATGAAACGGAAACGAGTCATTATCTGGTTCAGGCAGGATATGAGATTGCATGACAATGAAGCGCTCACTGATGCGCTGAAAAGTGGAGAAGAAGTGATCCCCGTTTATGTTTTTGATGAAAGAATTTTTAATGGCCGATCTCGTTTTGGCTTTAGAAAAACAGAAAAATTTCGTGCCCGGTTTATTATTGAAAGTGTTGCAGATTTACGAAACTCCTTGCGTTCTCTTGGAAGTGAACTGATTATTAGAACAGGAAAGCCTGAGAATGAGATTTTTAAAATTGCCCGGCAAGCAAAATCTGGATTTACGTTTTGCAACAGGGAACGAACTAAGGAGGAGGTTTTGGTTCAGGATGCTCTCGAAGAAAAGCTATGGTCAATAGGGCAGGAGGTAGTCTATTCTCGTGGTAAAATGCTTTATTACACTCAAGATCTTCCGTTTCCTGTTACCCATTGTCCCGACTCTTTCAAAGCTTTTCGCAAAGAAGTTGAACATTTCGTTCAAATAAGGGAAGCATTACAAACCCCCACAAAATCATTCAATCCTTTGACAATAAAAATTGAAAGTGGAGCTATTCCTACTTTAGCGGATTTGGGATTCGAAGATTCTTCAGAAAAGGATCTTAAATCAATAGTAAAGGGAGGGGAAAAGGAAGGATTAAGAAGATTACATTATTTTATATGGGACTCTACAAAGTTGGAATCTTTTCATGAAAATCGAAATAGCCTGGAAGATCAGTCTTCAAAATTTTCAGCATATCTTTCTCATGGTTGTCTCTCTCCAAAAACAATTTTCCATGAATTAAAAAAATATAAAGTCAAAAATGGATCGTCCAAATCTACTGAATGGATGTACAATGTTTTACTAAAACGTGATTTTTTGCGGCTCATGGCCAAAAAACACGGCAACTCGATTTTTTTAAAAGGTGGAACCAAAAACCAGGTTGATCCTACTTTGAAAAACGATCACCATTTATTGAATTTGTGGATCGATGGTAGGACGGGAGTGCCGTTGATAGATGCCAATATGCGGGAAATAAAAAAAACAGGGTTTATGTCTAACAGAGGGAGAAAATGTGTTTCCAGGTTTTTAGTGAAAGACCTTCAAGTGAATTGGCAGATGGGAGCGGAGTACTTTGAAAGTATGTTGATTGATTACGATCCCTGTAGCAATTGGGGGAATTGGAATTATATCGCAGGCGTGGGCTGCGATCCTCGCGAACAAAGGAGTTTTAATATCATCACTCAAGCGAAGCGCTATGACCCAATGGGTATTTACGTAAAAAAATGGATTCCAGAGCTCGCCGATGTGCCAGAAAACAAAATTCATCTGCCGG
>JANQFJ010000107.1 GCA_028277915.1 Saprospiraceae bacterium | reverse complement strand
ATCAACAGTTTGCTCTCCGCTTTGGCTAAGCGCCTTCAAAACCCTTGTTTTGCCTGACCCGGTTTTTCCTCCTAAAACGAGGAAACTGAATGATTCATTTTGGATTTTTTGACTTATAAAGTTTTTATAAGCTTTGTATCCACCTTCAATGATCTTCACGTCAAAACCGGCGAGATCGAGCAGCCAGGCCATACTGCTGCTCCTTTTACCACCTCGCCAACAATAGACCGCAATTCTTCTATTCGGTGCCAATTTATTGGCTTCATTTATAAAAAATGTCAATTTGTTTCCAACGAAATCCAATCCTTGTAAAAGTGCTTTTTCAGGGCTTTCTTGCTTGTATATTGTGCCGACAATTGCCCGTTCTTCATTCGAAAACAGTGGTAAGTTAAGTGCTCCGGGAATATGGCCTTTTTTAAACTCAGCAGGAGTCCTCACATCAAAAATGATGCGTTCAGGATTTTCTGTCCATAATTCTTTTACTTCGAAAGAGTTTACCAATATAATAAGTTTTGATTTCTAATCCTCCAACCAATTCATACTTCGTTCAACAGCTTTTTTCCAGCCACTATAGAGTTGGTTTCGTTTATCAGATTCCATTTTTGAATTAAAGGAACGATCCAGATTCCAATTTTTCTGGATCTCCTCTTTTTGCCAAAAACCTACAGCCAACCCAGCTAAGTACGCTGCACCAAGAGCAGTTGTTTCAGTAATTCCGGGTCTTTCTACATCAATATTCAACAAATCAGCCTGAAATTGCATCAGTACATTATTTTCACAAGCTCCACCATCAACGCGAAGGGATTTTAGTGGAACTCCGGAGTCTTTTTCCATAGCTTTCAAAATATCTTTTGATTGGTAAGCGAGGGACTCTAATGTCGCTCTGATCAGATGGGACTTGGTAGTTCCTCTGGTCAACCCAAAGATCGCTCCACGGGCATACATATCCCAATAAGGAGCTCCTAAACCAACAAATGCGGGGACCATATAAACTCCCTCAGTATCTTCAATTTTCATCGCAAAAAACTCAGAATCTGGTGAATCGTCGATAATTTTCAAGCCGTCTCTCAACCATTGAATTGCGGCGCCAGCTACAAACACAGCTCCTTCCAATGCATATTCGACCTCCCCGTTCAGCCCCCAGGCAATTGTAGTTAATAAGCCAGAATCAGATTTTACAGGAATATCCCCTGTATTCATTAACATAAAACAACCTGTGCCATAAGTATTTTTGGCCATGCCGGGTGTATAACATGCCTGTCCAAAAAGAGCTGCTTGCTGGTCACCAGCAAGCCCAGCTATAGGAATCTCCGTTCCAAAAATATCAGAAGTTGTTTTACCATAAACACTACTAGAATCTTTAACCTCAGGCAAAAGACTTAATGGAATATTTAAAACCTCAAGCAATTTGCCGTCCCACCTAAGGTCAGTGATATTGTACAACATTGTCCGAGATGCATTCGAATAATCCGTGGCATGAACTTTTCCTCCGGTCATTTTCCAAACCAGCCAGGAGTCGATAGTTCCAAATAGCAAATCTCCTTTTTTAGCCTTTTGACGAGCTTCGGGAACATTGTCAAGCAACCAGGCAATTTTTGTTGCTGAAAAATAAGAATCGATAACCAGCCCTGTTGAATCACGGATATAGGATTCAAAGCCCATAATTTTTAGCTCTTCACAAATATCCGCGGTACGTTTGTCCTGCCAAACGATGGCGTTGTGAATGGGGTCACCCGTGTTTTCATCCCAGATGACCGTAGTTTCCCGTTGATTAGCAATACCTATCCCAACTATTTGGTCAGGTTTTATGTTATTATGTTTTAAAACACTTTTTGCAACAAACATCTGAATTTCCCAGATTTCATTTGCATCATGTTCCACCCAGCCAGGTTTAGGAAAATATTGTGTAAATTCTTGCTGTTCGGTTGCAACGATTTCGCCATTTTTATCAAAAAGAATTGCTCTTGAACTCGTAGTTCCCTGGTCCAGGGAGAGGATATATTGGGTCATTTAATTGGGTGATTTTGTTTGGTCAAATATAAAAATTTATTGCTGTTTCGATTTACCTTTGTAATTATTGTTTATTATTAAAATCTGATATGGAAATTATAAAACTGCCCTTTTCTAAAATACCTCAGCTTTCAAGACGAGATGTCGCTTACGTGGAAGAGAATCCTCTTTTGGATCCATTTTACAAGTATCCCGTTAGAATAGAAAATTTTGAGGCAATTATTCAAAGTAAGCAAAAAGAAAATATTGATCGTGATCTTTTAGTTGAAGTCTTACAGGAACAATATTCTAATTTTGAAGAAAAGGAAAAGGTTAATGAAAACATTCAATCACTTTCTTCTCAAAATACATTTACCGTAATCACAGCTCACCAACCAAGCCTTTTTACAGGGCCGCTTTATTACATTTACAAAATCATTTCAACGATCAATCTTGCGAAAGCACTGAAGGCTTATTATCCTGATTATCAATTTATTCCGGTTTTCGTAACCGGTGGAGAAGATCATGATTTTGATGAAGTGAACCATGTCAATATTTTTAATAAAAAACTGGTTTGGGAAAATGATGAAAAAGGTTCGGTCGGAATGATGAAAACCAGTTCTCTAAAAAATGTTTTGACTGAATTGAAAGAAATCCTTGGGGAAAGTGAAAACGGACAAAAGGTATTTAAGGAAATCGAACAATGTCATACAAAGCACAATGTGTATTCTGATGCTGTGACCGACTTGGTTCACCGTATTTTTAAAGATAGTGGATTGGTCGTTTTGAATATGAATCATCCAAAATTGAAACGGCGCTTTATTCCATTCATTAAAGAAGAAATCATCAAGCAACCGTCTCAGGTTTTAGTAGAACAAACCGCTGAAATGCTGAGTGGAGTTGGGTTTAAGCAACAGGCTACGGCGAGGGAAATCAATTTTTTCTATCTCGATGACCAAATCCGAGAACGAATTGTTTTTGAAAATGATGTTTTTAAGGTTTTAAATACCGATTTGACTTTTTCGAAAAATGAAATGAAAAGAGAAATAGAAAATCATCCGGAACATTTTAGTCCAAACGTTATCATGCGCCCAATTTACCAGGAAAGTATTCTGCCAAATTTGGCCTATATCGGCGGCGGTGGCGAAATTGCCTATTGGATTGAAAGGAAGTCACAATTCGAATACTTTAATATTAATTTTCCGATGTTGATAAGGCGTGATTCGGTGCTTTGGATAGATCGGTCCATTTCAAAAAAAATGGAAAAACTAGACTTGAGTATTGAAGATATTTTTCAGGATGTCGATCTTTTAATAAAACAATATGTCAAAAGGAATGCTGATGAGGAGCTAAACTTAAACCGTCAAAGAGAAAAGCTGGATGAGGTGTTTGAAAGTATTAAAAAAATTGCCAAAAACATTGATCCAACGCTGGTGAATAAAATTGAAGCTGAACTGACAAAAACCATAAAAGGTATTGATCAACTGGAAGCTAGAATGATAAAATCTGAAAAACAAAAACACGAAGTGGCAATAAATCAGATTCGCACAATCAAAGAAAAATTATTTCCAAAGAATGGATTGCAAGAAAGGCATGACAATATGATCACCTTTTATTTTAAATACGGAAATGATTTTTTCAAAACACTGAAAGAAAACCTTAATCCCTTAGACAGGAAATTCGTTGTTATTCGAGACGATCATTGAAAAAATGTTAGCAAATCTCCCACTTTATTACGAAGGTCTTTTCGATCTACGATAAAATCCAAAAAACCATGTTCCAAAAGAAATTCTGAACGCTGAAATCCTTCAGGAAGATCTTTTTTAATTGTCTCTTTGATAACACGGGGACCAGCAAAACCGATCAGGGCTTCAGGTTCAGCAAAATTGACATCGCCTAGCATTGCAAAAGAAGCAGTTACTCCCCCTGTGGTCGGGTCCGTTAAAAACGAGAAATATGGAATTCCGGCTTTTGCCAGTTGAGAAAGCTTTGCGCTGGTTTTTGCCATTTGCATCAGAGAAAATGCTGATTCCATCATTCTGGCACCACCTGATTTAGAAATGATCATCAGAGGAATCTTTCTTTCAATACAATAATCAATGGCCATCGCTATTTTTTCTCCCATAACAGATCCCATCGAGCCACCTATAAATGTAAAGTCCATGGCAGCAACTACAAGGCTTCGCTTATTTATCTTTCCAACAGCAACAGACATCGAATCATCTAGACCTGTTTTATTTTTAGCAGCAGCAAGTCGCTCATCATAAGGTTTTAGGTCTGAAAATTTTAAAAAATCAGTGGAAATCAGATCAGGAAATAGCTCCTCAAATTTCCCATCAAAAATAAGATCATAATAATCAAATGAGCCGATTCTAATGTGATAATTACACTTGGGACACTTGTGAAAACTCTCTTTCACTTCTTTTATAGTGCTTGCCTCTTTGCAATTGCTGCATTTATACCACAAACCGTCAGGAGCTTCTTTTTTGTCCTTAGTGGATGTAATAATTCCGTCTTTTAGCCTTTTGAACCAACCCATAGGTAAAGCAAATAGTTAAGGTGTAGTGTTCTCAATAATCGCCAAAGTTAATAATCTAAACCAGATTTATTAAATAAAATATTAAGTATTCGAAAATGTTAGCCAATATAAAGTCTGAAAAACTAGATTTTAAAATATTATAAATTAAATATTTTAAACATACTCTGGAGAAAATCCTGCTTATAAGTTACTAATTTTCAGATCACTATGATGACCAGAGGAAGTTTCTAATTTTGAATACCTGAAATTTTTAACAGTGTTTACAAAAACTTTTACATTTTCCAGTGGTGTATCAGGATAAACACCATGCCCAAGGTTTGCGATGTGATTACCACCAAACCTTTTAATCATACTAACCGTTTCGGATTGTATCTTATCATGACTAGCATAAAGCATGGCTGGATCAAAATTTCCCTGAAAAGTCTGAGTAGAATTTATTTGATTTCTAGACCATTCCGGCGACATATTCCAATCAAGTCCGACTACTTCGCAATTTAGCCTTCCAAATTCCTTCATTGCAAACCATGCTCCTTTTGCAAATACAATTTTTGGAGCTTCTGAAATAGATTCACAAATTTTAGCAATATACGGCAAACCAAACTCTTTATACGAAGTGGGACTCAAAATCCCTGCCCATGAATCGAAAATCTGGACAAGGTGACAACCGGATTGTATTTTTTGTTTTAAATAGGCAATACTGGTTTTAGTTATTTTTTCAAGCAATTTGTGAGCTAGCTCTGGCTCCTGATGTAAAAATCTTCTTGCTTTGGAAAAAGTCTTACTGCCCGATCCCTCAATCATGTACGATAATATGGTCCATGGAGCACCACAAAATCCAATTAGCGGAACCCTGCCATTGAGATTAGCTGAAGTAGTTTTAATTGCATTATAAACGTATTCCAAATTCTCTGCAGCATCGAGTCCCGACCTCAACAAGTCTACATCATTTGCATTTTCAATAGTTCTTGGAAAATAGGGACCTTTTTTTTCAATAAGTTCATACGGTAGTCCCATAGCTTCGGGAATAACCAATATATCCGAAAAAATAATGGCTGCATCAACTCCAAGTTCATCCACTGGCTGGATTGTCACCTCAGCAGCGAGATCAGGTGTATTAACTAGTTCCCGAAATCCGGATAAGCTTGATCTGACTTTGCGGTATTGGGGCAGAATTCTGCCCGCCTGACGCATCAACCAAACTGGTGGTCTTTCAACCTCCTCCCCTGCTATAGTTCTGAGTAAAATGTCGTTTTTAAGTTTCATCCTGCAATATTAAAGCTATGCAATGAATCCAACCAATAATCTCTCAATTTTTACTTTGTTTTTACAATTTGATGTGGATAATATTATTAAAATTATAATTGGAAGAAAATTCTGACTGAGGAAAATAAAGCTTTATGAATGTGATTTTAATAAATAGTTGCTGACCCAACCTATTATCTTTTCAATACGTGTATTGTATAAATGTCAGCAACCCTTTTTTAAAATCAAAAATTAAAAATTATGCAAAACCTCTATTTCAAAAGCTTTCCACGTGTTCAACCATTCCTTTCTTTTGGGCTATTTTTTATTTTTATATTATTTACTCAATCTTCAAAAGCCTGTGTCGACCCGGACACCATTGCCACCTTGACCATCAATCATAGCGATGATTTGTCAGAGGTTGAAATTCGAATAGGTAACTTAAAACTGGAAACTGAAACGCCTAACATTTTTTGCTCCTGTGCACTTGCATCCCAGACTGCTGTTTTTACTTATGTGACTTATATAGCGGTGGTTTATTCTGGGACTAATGACATTTACCCGAATTTTGAGCCATTTACCCAAACCTCTCCGGCAGATGCTGCATGGGACGGCAGTCAGCCAACTATTCCAAATTGGAACGGCTATATTGCAGAAGTTATAAACAATGGATTAACCGCGGATGAAGCAGTTGATTTTGTAATTCGTGCAGAAGCCCCACCCGGTGTCCTGGTTGAATTGGAAGACGATCCACAGCAAGATTCAAGTCTACTTTACACACAAACGTATATTGGAACGGATATGTGGGATCCAATAGAAATGGACATAGCGGAAGATCACCAGGCGGTCAGGGTATTTGGAGCATTAGAAAATATAACTGTTAATGTATTGCCAAAAAGTTATTTTGAACAGTTAGATTTCGAGCTAACGACTTCTATACACGAAGTTGGGCAAGCTCCAGTTTTATCAGGCAAATTGTATCCAAACCCAGTTTATCAATCATTTGAATTATCTTTTGAATTGCCCAAGGATAATGACTTGGACTTTATTATTTATGATATTCATGGAAAAGTTGTGCATCGATTTCCTACAAGAAATTTTATTTCAGGAAAGCATATGCTGTTAGTTTCTTTAGAAGGAATTATTCAAAATCAAGGGATTTATATTGCAAGTTTGCAAAACACATCCGGTCAAATTAATTTTAAGTTTATAAAATATTAGATTAATATCTACTATAAAGAAAAAGGATTTGGAGCTTGAATTACTCCAAATCCCTTTTTCTTATTTATATTCTAAGCTTTATTTTGCGTACATAACCTGACTAACAGCTTCAATAATTTTTGCAGGATTAGGTAAATATTCTTCTACAAATGGCGCAGAATAAGGAAGAGAAGTATCTGCTGCATTCACTCGTATAATGGGGGCATCCAAGTAATCAAATGCATACTTTTGAATTTCATAGGCGATCTCAGCAGAAACACCTGCAAATGGCCATGACTCATCAATGACGATCAAACGGTTGGTTTTTTTCACAGAATCAACTATCGTTTTATGATCCAGTGGTCTGATTGTCCTTAAATCAATTACTTCAGCTGAGACACCTTCTTTTTCAAGCTCTTCAGCAGCATTAATAGTAGGTAACATCATTTTGTTAAAAGAAACCAAAGTCACATCGCTCCCCTCTCTTCTTACAGCTGCAAGACCAATTGGAACAAGATATTCTTCTTCAGGAACCTCTCCTTGAAGGCCGTACTGAGTTTCTGATTCCATCATACAAACAGGATCGTCATCGCGAATAGCAGATTTTATCAACCCTTTTGTATCATAAGGATCAATACAAGAGATGACTTTCAGACCAGGCACATTAGCCATCCAGCTTTCAAATGTCTGAGAATGCTGCTGGGCAAGCTGACCTGCAGCTCCTGAAGGTCCTCTGAAAACGATTGGACAGTTGAATTCTCCAGCAGACTGTGAAAGTGTTTTTGCAGCATTATTGACAATCTGATCAAATGCCAAAACAGCAAAATTCCAAGTCATAAACTCCACTATAGGCCTTAATCCATTCATGGCAGCCCCTACCCCAATACCAGCAAAACCAAGCTCAGAAATAGGCGTATCAATCACTCTTTTCGCGCCAAATTCATCAAGCATTCCTTTACTGACTTTGTAGGCACCGTTATATTCAGCAACTTCTTCTCCCATCAAAAAAACTGTTTCATCACGTCTCATTTCTTCCGACATTCCTTCGCGAATTGCATCCCTTAAAGCTAATAATCTTGTCATTTCAAAGTTCAAATTAGGTTAAAATTGGGCTCAAAATTAATAAATAAAAGACACAATCAAAGTAAATACCAGGCATAGTTTTTTGTAGATTAAAATAGAAAATTAAGGAATCGCACTTTCCAAGACCTTAACCAATTGTTGACACATTTATTGGTAATATTTCGATACTTTTGTACAATCTTAAAATACAAAATTCAATTCTTATCCTATGAAAAATATTTGCTACCTGTTGTTTTTTATATTAGCACAGACTTCTTGTACTGAGAAAAATCCAATTTCAAGGTCATCCGAACCAAAGGCGACTACAATTCAAGGAACTATTAACAGGGCTCCCAACCCCAACATTATTATTACAGATGACAACAATCGTTTTGAGACTCAATTGTCAAACGGACAATTTGTAATCAATGCCAATTTAACCCAACCTTCGCTATATACTATAAACTATGGAAGGGATAAAATTGTCGTATTTCTCAACCCTGGTGATTCTTTGAAATTTACTGCAAATGGTCAAAGGTTTTCAAAAACGATCAGCTTTGAAGGCCCACTTGCTGAAGAAAACAATTTTTTGAAAGAAAAAGCGCTACTGGACAGGCAACGATATTCAGATAAAGTGAAAGATTTCAAGCTCAACGAAGAAGAATTTATCAATGCTATGAATTATGCCCGAACGCAAAACCAATCTACCTTTGATAAAAGTGCAAAAGTAAAAAACTTCGATCCAGCTTTTGTGCTACTTATGAATAATGAAATAGCCTACGAATGGGCAACAGATCGGGTCAATTATAAGTTGTATCACGAATTTTATAATAAAATCAAAAATCTTGAGTTGAGCAATGGCTATTATGATTTTCTGAATGAGTTGAATTACGATGATTCAAATTTGATGGGATCAGTTCAGTACAAAAGTTTTCTTACAAATTTCACGGGCATGTCTGCGAAGAAAGCACTCGAAACAAACGAGGAACTCAGTCTAAAAGACAATGGAGATGCATTGGCAAAATTTACCTTTATCAAAAATACTTTCAAAGACCCTCAGATTGTTGATTATTTGCTTTATTCAACTTTAAAACAGCACATACGTTACGAAGGAGCAAATGGTACCAAAGAATTACTTGACATTCATAACAAAACAAGTAAAAACAAAAATAACAAAGCAGACATACAGAATGATTATGCAGTTTGGGAGAATCTCGAAGAAGGTCAATCAGCCCCAACTTTCAACTATGCTGACATCAATGGCAAACTATATGGCCTTGAAAATTTTAAAGGAAAATATGTTTACATCGACGTCTGGGCAACCTGGTGTGGTCCTTGCCGCAAAGAGATTCCTCACCTCGAAGAATTACAGGAAAAATATAAAAATAGTGACAAAATTGTTTTCACTAGCGTCTCAATCGACCAAGATGATAATGCCTGGCGAAAAATGGTAAGTGAAAAACAAATGAAAGGGGTGCAACTACTGGCTGATGCAGCCTGGCAATCCAGCATAGTTCGTGATTATAAAATTTCCGGAATACCTCGCTTTTTACTGATAGATCCTGAAGGAAATATTTTATCAGCGAAAGCGCCAAGACCATCATCTGATCGTATTAAAACAAAATTAGCCCAATTAATTGATCCCTAAACTTATCAATGATTCGCTTAATGATTTTAATGCTAAACCATTGAAGGTACCTGAACTCATTAAAAGAAGATTTTGATCTTTCCAATCAAAAGCTTTTAGATGAGCTTCCAGCGTTTTATTGTCAGTAAAGACTTTTAAATCATTATGAGCAAACTCATTTTGAATATCTGACGGAGAGATCGGCTGCAGTTTTTTCATTTTTAAAGTATGTTCACTGTAAAACACGATGGCCTGATCTGCAGCCTCCATACTTTTGTGGTATTCTTTTAAAAAATGTTTGCTTAAACTACTAAAAGTATGCAACTCAAGGCAGGCTATTAATTTTCGATCAGGAAACTGATCCTTGGTGGCTTTAATCGTTGCCTTAACTTTTGAAGGAGCATGTGCAAAATCCTGAAAAATTGCTGCACGATCACTCTTACCTAAGACCTGCAAGCGTTTTGCTGCTCCTTTGAAACTTTGAATTTTTTCCAAAAATTCGGTCTCCGAAATTCCTAGTGATTCACAAATCAAAAATGCAGCCTTTAAGTTTTCGAAGTTATGAATTCCAAAAATCCGGAGGGGAATTTCTTTTTCATTTAGTTTTATAAAACTTTTTCCATTATCAATTTTTGAATCAAAAGCATCATATTCCTTACTCTTCAGTTCAGAAAATTCATTTACAATGCCGACCAAT
>JANQFJ010000070.1 GCA_028277915.1 Saprospiraceae bacterium | reverse complement strand
TTTTGTTGGTTTTAGTATGTTTTATTGGAATAAATTATTTTAAAAATCGGATGCAAATATAGGTTATTTTATTTATTGAAATGGTGTTTTTTTGAGCATGAATCAGGCTCAAAATTTGGATATAAAAAGTTTTTGACTTTTTGATGGGATTATTCCCTTTTTGTAGGCTATTTCAAACAATTTCTCCACTGCTGATTTTCCAGCTTTTCCAAGTTCAACAGTAAAATCATTAACATATAAATCTATGTGTTGGAGCATTACTTTTGGATCCATTTCTTGCGCAAAACGGGATACAAAGTCCAAAGTTTGATCTGGTTTTTTTAAAGCAAACTGAACACTGCGTTTCAAGACCCGATCCACTTTTTGTTGAATAATAGATGGAATTGATCTTTTAATTGCAATCCCCCCGAGAGGAATGGGAAGTTGGGTGGTTGACTCCCAAAATTCTCCGAGATCAATGATTTTTATTAACCCTTTTGAAGTGTAAGTAAACCTGTTTTCGTGAATAATAAGTCCTGCATCTACCTCATCATTTAAAAGAGCATATTCTATTTCTGAGAATAGCATTTCTACCTTCTTGTTATTTTCTGGATAAGCAAGACTTAATAAAAAGTTTGCCGTGGTGTATTTTCCGGGGATTGCAATTCTGGCGTTTTTGATTTCATTCTCAGAAAGATGCTTTTTTGCAATCAATAACGGTCCGCAGTTGTTTCCCAAGGCGCTTCCACTTTGAAGTAAAGCATACTTGTCTTGAACATAAGCGAAAGCATGGTAGCTCAATTTTGTGATATCCAGATTTCCTGAAAAAGCGCTTTGGTTTAATTGCTCCACATCTTCCATAACTACTTCAAACTGCAAGTCTTCGGTGTCAATTTTTTGGTGGATCATTGCATCAAAAATGAAAGTGTCGTTGGGGCACGGTGAAAACCCAAGAGATAATTTCATATTTTTACATTTTTATTGAATCCTGAATATCTATGCTCGATATAAGCGGTTTACAAATATTGCACGAAGATAACCATTTGATAGCTGTGAACAAACCAGCGGGGTGGTTGGTTCAGGGGGATGCAACAGGCGATACTCCTTTGGTTGAGTATGTAAAAACTTACATTAAAATCCGTTACAAAAAACCTGGTGATGTTTTTTTAGGAGTGATCCATCGTCTGGATCGACCGGTCAGTGGAGTAGTGGTTTTTGCAAGAACCAGCAAAGCACTTTCCAGAATGAATGCGCTTTTTCAAAAAAGAGAAATTACAAAAACCTATTACGCGATCACAGCTGAGCGTCCAAATCCAATCAAAGGCCATTTGACGCATTATATTTTAAAAGATAAATCAAAAAACGTGGCAAAGGCTTATGATAAAATTGGCAATCGGACTAAAGATGCTAAAAAATCTGATCTGGAATATGAACTAATTGGTGAAGTAGGAAGTCTCCACTTGCTGAAAATCAACCCTTTAACTGGTCGCCCACATCAGATTCGGGTACAACTATCCGCTATTGCTTGCCCAATTTGGGGAGATATAAAATATGGTTTTCGAAAGCCTAATCGAGATGGTTCGATACATTTACATTGTCGTAGCCTTTCTTTCGAGCATCCAGTAAAGAAAGAGCCTGTTTTGATAGAAGCTGATGTGCCGAATGAACAAATATGGAACGAATTTAAGCTTTGAAAAGCTATTTGTTTACAGGATCAGCTTCTGAAATTTTAGGAGTTAAAGGGATGTTTTTTTCACCAAAAGGTTCCATTTGTTTTAATATTCGATCTAAAAACTGAATGGAATCCAAAATGAATGGACCTTTGTTGAGCATTACACAATCCGCTTGTTGAGCTTTGATCACATCGGTTATTTCAGCCCTGGAAGGAATCCCGTTTTTTGCAAGATTTTCAAGAACTTGCGTCGCCCAAACATCGGTAATATGCGCCGCCTGGCAGATAGACAGAATTTCTTCCTGCACTCTCCCAATATTTATCCAGTCCACTTCAATGGCTAAGTCTCCGCGAGCTATCATCACGCCGATTGGATAGATCTGCATAGCTTCTAAAAGAATTTCGAATAAATTATTAAAGCCATTTTGTGTTTCTATTTTCAAAATTACACCCAATTCATCTTTGAGCCTGTATTTTCTCAATTCTTTTAAAAGAGCTGTTACATCAGAAGCATCATTAACAAAAGACATGTTTACAACATCTGCATTCTGAATTACAAATTCGAGATCTTTCCTGTCTTTTTTAGTGAGTCCACTTATTTTTAAGTCACTTTGAGGTAAATTGATCCCTTTATCAGAACGTAGTTTGCCTCCTTTGGCAGCGGTATGAATGATCTCAACAATAATCTCTTCGCTTTGGATTTCTTTGATAATCCCTTTGATTTTTCCATCATCAAAAAGAATTGGTTCACCAACCTTAACCTGGTCAATGATTTCTGGTGCTGTACAATAAATATGTGATTCGGAAATCAAACTTCCGTTTTCATCATATCTTGCTGATCCTCCTGGAATGCTTTGTCGGTCAATTCTCAAAAAATCTCCTTTGTACAATAAAATTGGCACTTCGAGCTTAGGTAATTCACCAATTTTAAAAAATTCCGACTTTGAGCCAGGCTGAAAAAATATTTTGATCCCGGTTTCAAAATAGGTTGTTTTATTGACCAGACCATAGACCCCATTTTGCTCAATTTCTGTGATATCAATTGTTCTTTTTTTATTACGAGTATCCTTTAAAAATAAACGACCAGGAGTAGTTATTTTTTTTATATCCTGTGTCGAAACTGGTAGGTGTGGCACATTATCGCCCGGGCAATGATTTGGGCTTATCCAGATTTTTGTGGGATGAGTGATTTGCCCTCTGATGTTTTTTAAAGGTCTGATTTTTAGTATTTTAGGACCTGGTGTTAGCTGGCCAGTTCTAATTTTAGGACCACCGAGATCCATTGCGATTTTACAATTTTTTTTGAGCTTTTTGGAGGCAGTTCGAATGTTCTGGATCATTTTTGACCAAGTCTGTTCGTCATCATGGGCACAATTGATACGGGCACAATTCATACCATTGGCGAGCATGTTTTCTACCATCTGATAGTTGTCAGCAGCCTCGCTTGGAAGGGTAACCATTATTCTGGTTCTTCGCCCTTTTGAACGATAACCCAGCAAAGTTTTGGAATTGGATTTTTGAAGTCTCTTGGATTTTTTTACAGAAATTTCTGAACGAATATTTTCAATCTCAACTCCTAAAAAAGTTTTTAAAATCGAACGATTAGTCTGAAGACTTGAGAGGACATTGGCTTGATTTTTAGCCAACCTGGAGAGTCCCATGTTCCCCAATTGTTTTTGAAGTTCACTACTATCCTGAGTCCTGAAAGCCTCATAATGAATTAGGTTTGTTGCACTTTTTTTATAATTCGGATGGACTTTATTCAATTGCTCTGTATAAATTTCCTCAAAAGATTTTACAGATTCGACAATTTCATCAATACGACGAATCATTCCATTTATTTTTTCCAGTTTTTTTTGAGATATATCCATGCAGCAAATTTCAAGTATTAATTCAAACTTCAGTTTTATCTTTTGTAGTATTAAACCGTTTTAAAGGGATTGTTATAAAAAATAGTACCCGCGCCAGGACTCGAACCTGGATCTAGAGTTTAGGAAACTCCTATTCTATCCCTTGAACTACGCAGGCAAATTGTTGAGCCTCAAATGACTCCGTGAAATGGAATTTAAAAGTAACTTTTGCAAAAATAGCAGCATTCTTAAAATCCACAAAACATCTTCGATAAATTCTCTAACTTAGCATTTTCCAAATCACAAATTATTAACTCATAATGCAATCACTTGTTCAATGAATATCGAAGAATTTCACGCGTATTGCATGTCAAAGAAAGCAGTTGAAGAAACTTTCCCATTTGATGAGGTCACTTTGGTTTTTAAAGTCATGGGAAAAGTCTTTGCAATCACTGGTTTAGACAATGAAATTTTTGAAGTCAATTTAAAATGTGATCCGGAATTTGCGGTCGAATTGAGAGAGCAATACGATGATATTCGTCCTGGCTGGCATATGAATAAAAAACATTGGAACACAGTCCGGTTTGAAGGAAGTCTCGATGATAAATTCCTATGTGAGTTGGTAGATCATTCCTACGATTTGGTAGTTAAAGGTTTGAAAAAAGCAGATCGCGAATTCCTCAAAAACCTGTAATGTCCCAAAAAAAGAAATTCGATTATACCATTGTTGGGCAGGGACTTGCCGGCTCTTTGCTGGCTTATTTCCTATTAAAAAAAGGACAACGGGTAATGATTATCGACGATAATCATGTTGGTTCTTCATCCAAAATAGCCGCAGGGATTATCAACCCAATCACTGGTCGAAGGTTTGTCAAAAGCTGGATGTTTGATGAATTACGAGCTTTCAACGAACGGTTTTACACTGAAATAGAAGCTGAATTCGGTATTTCACTTTTTACTAAAAGACAT
>JANQFJ010000047.1 GCA_028277915.1 Saprospiraceae bacterium | reverse complement strand
GACCAAAAAAGATTAAAAAAAGTATAATTTGACGCATGAGTATTTATTTTTTGGATTATAAAATCTAAATTTTCAGGGTTTCAATTTTCCAAAAAGGGTTTTCAATTCGGATAGTTCAAAAATTCAAGTCAAAATTGCCATTGGTAATGTTTATTGTTACAGGATTGCCCATGTTGTCAAATTTGACAAGAGTTCCACTGAAAGTCCCTTTGGCTTTTTGGCTGTTGAAAGTTGTAAAAGTGATCGTTGTTGAACTTCCAAATCCAGGAACAAAAGCGTAGCCTATATCTGTTGGACTCAATTTGTACCCCATAGATCCTCCATTGCTGAAATCCCAGGTGCTACCTTGTGTCGGAGTAGGTAGTCCAAAGCTGATTTGGGAATCATCCGTTGCGAACGCCTGGATTGTCAGGGTACCTTGAGTATTTCCTACTACAGCTCCGTTGTCAGTATCTTTTGAAGTCCATTGTGTGCCATCAATCGTCATAGTCAATGTGCCGTTGCCGGCATTTACGCCTGGGCCGTCATCGTCTTTTTTGCATTGACAAAACAACAGCAGGCTCGAAAAAAGTAATGGGACAAAAATTTGTGTAAATGATTTGAGTTTCATGATGTATTTTTTAAAATTTTAGAATAACTAACTGATTATCAAAAATTTGAACTCGTAATTGGGTAAGATGCCAGACGAAAATTTGTTGAAGTTTTAGATATGGTCACATCGATTTCGAAAATCTGTGGCCAGTTCATTCAATTTTTAAAGCATTTGGCTTTTTGGAATTATAAAACAAAGTTAGGAGGGAAATAAACGGTCAGCAATTGCCCATTTGGGTAGTTTTTCAAAACTCTAAAACATTATTATTTTGGTATTTTTTTGTCTCGTAAAGTTGCTAAGGTGGCAAAGGCTTTGTATAAAAATCATTGAATCCTTTTTGGCTTTGCGCAAAAAAATAAATCAATTAACTGGAATTACAGGCTTATTAAAAAAGGAAGGTTATCTGATGAGCTTTTGTCGAATAGCTTTTGAGACCACCTCAGCACGGGTATTAACATTGAGTTTGGTATAAATATTTTTGATGTGCGCCTTGACGGTATTGGTACTGATATAAAGTCTTTCGGCAATCGTTTTATAATTTTCACCACCGCAAAGCATTTGGAGTACTTCTTTTTCGCGATCGGAAAGCGGAGATGGCAGATTGGGTTGGAAAGAAAGGATGACTTTACGCGCTATCGCCGAACTCATGGGAGCTCCGCCTTCAAAGGTTTCTTTAATTGCCTGGAGCAACTGAATGGGAGGTAATCCTTTGACCAGGTAGCCTACAGCTCCTGCGCAAAGAGAATCAAACACCGCTTCATCATCCTCATGTACAGTCAACATAACGATATTCAAATCAGGCAATTTTTCTTTTAAAACACGAACGCCTTCAATGCCCGACATCCCAGGCAAGTCAATGTCCATCAATACAATGTCAGGACAATTCGTTTCAAACGCTTCTATCGCTTTTTCACAACTTTCAAATGCCTGCTCGCAAACATACCCTGGAGAACCGTTAATCAAAAAGCTCATCAGTTGTCTGATGTCATGATCATCCTCAACCAAACCAACTTTGATGACATTTTCCATTTGAACAGTTTTATTCTTTTCAAATATACACAAAGTGAATGGCTGTTACAATTACCCATTTGGGTAATTACCGATTTTTATAACAATTTAATGTAGAGTGAAATTCGCATTAAAGATCAAATTAGTTATTTTTAGATATTCTTTTAAACAAAGATTGACTATTGTACCGATTTTTCAAGTTTGCAGCTTATTTGTTCTATTTTTTACTGCTATTCATTCAAACTGCAGCCGCTCAAGGCAAGCTAGTTCAGAATAATAAATTCCGCAACCTCAACATTGAAGACGGGCTTAGTCAAAATTACATCCGGGATATTTTTCAGGACAAATACGGGTTTATATGGGTAGCAACGGTCAATGGCCTGAACCGTTTTGATGGCTATACTTTTGAAAAATATGTCAACGAACCGGACAATATAAATTCCCTGATAAATAATAACATCTTTGATATTGAAGGAGATACCGCTGGAAATCTTGTGATCGCTACCATTAGGGGTGGACTGGATGTTTTTGATCCTGTGAGCAACCGTTTTTATCATTTCAAACACGACGAAAAAATTGATTCATCCATACTTTCTGATGAAATTGTTTCCCTTTATTTCTCTTCCAATGACAAACTTTGGGGTGGCACTCGATATGGCCTTTTTGAAGTGGATGTTGCTTCAAAACCCCAATGTTCTTTTTCAAATTTTCAATGGTCACAGGATTCTGCCATGATTAAATATGCTTATGAAATAATTGAAACAGCAAATAAAAATTTATGGTTTGCATCAAGAGATGGTTTGTTTTTTAAAAAAAAGGACGACTCAAAAATTAATAGAATATTCCCCACTAAAGATCACAGTTTTCAACATTTTTTTGATTTTTTGAAGATTGGTAAACAAACGCTCTGGGTGACTTATGAAAGTTCCAAGATACTAGATATAAGTGCAATGAAAAACGATCCTTTTACTGCAAAGTTCTTTGACTTGACTGACAGTCTTGGTTTAAACGGTGTGGATGAAATAAAGGACATGCTCTTGAGCCATGAGGATTTGTGGATTGCAACAAGTAACGGACTTTTTCAATATCCGGGATTCCAAATAGGAAAACCATTTCCAAAACCGATCATTCATCGTAAAGGTGAAGGGGCAGTGTCACTCAGCAACAACGACGTCCAGTGTTTATATGAAGATCGGGAAAAGAATATCTGGATCGGCACTAAAAATGGTTTAAATCTTTATCACCAGGATTATCAATTTTTCAATCATCTTACCTTTCAACCGAGTCATCCTTCTGTTCAAATGATTGAGGAGTTCAGGTCTTTTATGACAGACCGAAACAATTATTTGTGGACCTGCACGGATTACGGAGTGCATATTTTTAAAAAAGAAAGTACCGGCTGGAAAGAAATAAAGCGCTTTCCCATAGCTGACTTTAAGGCTAAAGAAGCAGTTCAAATAACAGAAGCATTTAACGGAACAGTCTGGCTTGCTGCCTACGGAAGTCTTTCCCGAATTGATCACAATGGCTATAAAATTTTTGATATTAAAAGTTATAAATACAATGAAGGTGTTCGAAAATCAACTTCAACGGAAAGACTGTTCCGGATTGAACCAGGAGCTGATGGCAAAATCTACCTTGCAGGGTATTACGGCATATTATCTTTTGACCCAGAGGAAGAGAAATTTAAAGTCTTCCCTACACCGGAACCAAATTATTTGATCAATTTGATCTTCGATGATGAAAAGAATTTGTGGTACGTTGGTTCACAACTGGGGGTGATGATTTTTGAACCGCAAAAAAATAGTTTGAAATATCTTTTAACAAATGATGGCAAAAAAATCCTCGACAACGACCGCATAAAATCTATGGCCAAGGAAGGAGATAGCCTATTGTGGATTGGTGGTGGAAACGGTTTGCACAAAATAAACCTGATATCAAAAACAAGGAAAACATATCACCTAAATGATGGATTGAAAGACGTAGTCATTGGAAATATTTTCCCTGATTCTTACGGAAATATCTGGACGACGAACAGCCAGGGAATTGATGTATTAAATCGCGAATCTGACCAGTTTACACATTTTGGACTTTTGGATGGCTTGCAGGGAGCAACCCATGGAACGCGAACTGTTTTTAAGGACGATGAGGGAAATATCTGGCTGGCTGGTTTGCAAGGTATTAATTGTTTTAATCCTGATTCCATTTTTGTTTTCAAACCTGAAGCTGATGGTAGGTTTACCTCTATACAGATCAATAACCAACATGACGAAACAATACCTTCAGCAAAACTTTTTTCAAAATTAGAAACAGCGCCATTTGTAGTTGACCGACTGAAATTAAACCACAAAGACCTTTGGCTTGCACTTTCGTATTCAGCGCTCCATTTCACTCACCCCGAAAAAATAATTTACGAATACCGCCTCAAACCCAATGATGAAGATTGGAAACAAATGATTGCAGGACAACCAATAACTTACACCAATCTTCCTCCCGGCAATCACGATTTGCTGATCCGCTTCAGAGATAATATTCAGACTTTCAAAAAGACGAAAATTTTAAATATTGTAAAAAAACCAGCCCCCTGGAAAAGTACCGGTGCATACATAATCTATGCCTTGACTTTTGGGTTCCTCATCTGGACCTGGATTAAAAATAAAGAAAAGCAGATCAAGCGGGAAAATATGCTGATCGAAGTGGAACGAGAATCCTTCCGAAAAAGAAGTGCAAGAGATTTTCATGACGAAGCAGGTCATCATATTACCAAAATCAGTATATTAAGTGAACTGGTCAACCGAAATACTGAAGGACATGCTCAACTCAATCAATTTGCCACACAAATATCTGAAACTGTTCAAAAATTAAGAGGCGGAATGCGTGACTTTATCTGGGTTTTGGATCCCGAAAACGACAATTTATACAATACTGTCGCCAGAATTAAAGAAACCGGAAACCAGTTGTTTGAACATCAAGGAGCTTCTTTTCAATGTAGCGTTTATCACGATTCATGGAAACAAATCAACCTGAGTTCAGAGCAAAGAAGACATCTGCTTTTTATTTTCAAAGAGGCGATGAATAATATTTTGAAATATGCAAAAGCAAAAAGTATAAACTTTAATGTTTCCCAGGAAAACAAGCAAATAGTTCTTTCAATTCAAGACGACGGAATTGGGTTTGAACAAAACGCAAAAAGTCAAGGATATGGATTAAAAAATATGCAATTACGTGCAAAAAAAATTGACGCTGAGTTCAATTTGCACTCCACTCTGGGAACAGGATCGGAAATCAGTGTTGCATTTTCCACATCGATGTAATTAAAAAATAGCTTTCATCTGAGCAGTCAACTCGATTCGATGCCCGTCAGGATCTTTAAAAAATATAGAATGAAAGTGGGTCAAATCTTAAAATTCAAATTCAACGCCTCTCGCTCGCAAATGCTCCATGGCATAATCCAGGCCCGTTCGGCTTATCCGAAAAGCAAAATGAAAAGCGTTCAACCAGTCCCCATCAGGCAGTGGTTTTGGCTTATCACTTTTTGCCGGAAAAAGAGCAACACCACTATTCGAACCAATCATCATGATCGGGAAAGGACCCCACTCTTCAGGTTGGACTCTTTTAAATCCAAGCATTTCAGCATACCACTTTGCAGATCGTTCCATATTGGTGACTCGAATAGCTACATGATCCAGTTGCAAATCTTTAAAATTCATATTGTTAAAGCTAATTTGCTATTTAAAAAGTAATCCAATTTTAAACAAAAAAAATCATATTTTTAGAACATCTTAATGAACTTTATTAGGCCTAGATAAATTTAGTTTTAAATTGATTTTTTTGAAATCCGAATCTTTCCATCCAATTGCTGCCACAAATACTTACGTCACTGTGATCCTTCCGATTGCAGTGCCAAAGCCTTACACTTATTATGTTCCTGAAGAATTGGTTCAAAGTATCCAATTTGGAGTACGGGTGGAGGTTCAATTTGGAAAAAGTAAATTGTATTCTGCTTTGGTGATGGAAGTGCATACTGATGCTCCCGAAAAATACAAACCCAAGCCCGTTATCTCGGTTATTGATCAAAAACCCATCATTTTCCCAAGCCAGATTAAACTCTGGCGCTGGATGGCAAGTTATTATGCATGCACATTGGGTGAAATAATGAATGCTGCACTGCCATCAGGAATGAAATTGGCGAGTGAAACCCGCATCGTCCTCAGTCCGCTTTTTGATGATAATTATGAAGGTTTCAATGACAAAGAGTTTATGGTCACAGAGGCACTGAGCATCCAAAATGAATTGAGCATTAATGATATCCGAAAGATTTTAAATCAAAAAACAGTTTATCCCCTGATCAACAGGTTGCTCGATCGAAGAATTATTTATCTAAAAGAAGAATTGAAACCAGGCTTTAAACCCAAAAAAGTTTCCTGTGTAAAACTAACTGAACCATATGCTTCCAATCAAGAACTTTTGGAAGAAGCTTTCGAAAAACTAAGTCGTTCCACTCGACAGGTGGAAGCCCTTATGGCATTTATCCAACTTTCTAAGAATCAAGACATTGTGCAGGTTCAGGACGTTTATAAAAAGGCAACCGTAGATCGTGCAGTTTTAAAAGCAATTGAAAAAAAAGGGGTCTTTGAAATCTATAAAAAAGCAGTGAGTCGAATAGCCGGTTATGAAGAAGAACTGGTTGAATCCTCAGAACTTTCAGCACAACAAAAAGATGCCATTGAAGCCATTAAATCTGAGGAAAACAAAAATGTCACTTTGCTTCACGGGGTGACCGGAAGTGGTAAAACCAGGGTTTATGTGGAACTCATCAAAGAAGCCATTGAAAAAGGAGAACAGGTGCTTTACCTGCTTCCGGAAATAGCTCTGACCGCTCAAATCGTAAATCGCCTCCAAAAGATCTTTGGTGATCAGATTGCCGTTTTCCACTCTCGTCTCAACAATAATGAACGCGTTGAAATCTGGCGAAGTGTTTTGGCCGGAAAGCCTTTGATCATGGGAGCCCGGTCGGGTCTGTTTTTACCTTTCAAAAATTTGAAATTGATCATCGTTGATGAAGAACACGACACTTCTTACAAACAGATGGACCCGGCTCCAAGATACAATGCACGAGATGTTGCAGTTTATCTCGCACTTCTCCACAATGCAAAAATAATCCTCGGCACAGCAACTCCCTCTTTGGAATCTTATCACAATGCTATTTCAAAAAAGTACAGCCTCATTGAAATGACAGAGCGATTTGGAGGATTGAAACTTCCGGAAACAGTCATTATTGATGCAAAAGAGGAGACCAAAAAGAACAAAATGCAATCGCATTTCACTTCTCTTCTCTTGGAAGAATTAAAAGCAACCCTGGCCCGGGGTGAACAGGCAATTCTGTTTCAAAATCGACGAGGATATGCTCCCACAATGCGTTGCACAAATTGTGACTGGTTCGCAGAATGTATCCATTGTGATGTAAGTTTAACTTATCACAAATTTCAAAACAATCTCCGTTGCCATTATTGCGGCTACCAAAGACCAATTCCTGTAGAATGTGCAGCTTGCGGTTCCAACCAATTGATACTCAGAGGATTTGGGACAGAGAAAATTGAAGACGAGCTTAAAATATTTTTACCGGAAGCTAAAATTGCCCGGTTGGATTACGACACTGCACGCGCCAAAAATGCCCATGCTCGCATCATCAATAATTTTGAAGAAAAGCGAATTGACATTTTAGTGGGTACTCAAATGGTAACTAAGGGACTTGATTTTGACAATGTGGGAATGGTCGGGGTTTTGAGCGCAGATCATCTTTTTCATTTTCCGGATTTCAGAGCCAGTGAGCGAGGGTTTCAGTTGATCACCCAGGTCAGTGGACGTGCAGGCAGAAAACACAAACGAGGAAAGGTGTTTATCCAGGCGTTTAATACAGGTCATCCTGTTTTAAAAGAAATACTGGAAAATGATTACAAAGGATTTTTTGAAAGAGAAATCGCTGAACGGCGAACTTTTTTATATCCACCATTTTGTAGGTTGATAAAAATCACTTTGAAGCATAAAAAACCGAATATACTTAACGAAGCGGCCAAAGTTTTTTCAAAAGAACTTAAAAAATCGCTAAGTGATCAAGTCATTGGACCTGCTGTTCCAGGAATACCAAGGGTTCGAACGTATTATTTGATGGATATGCTGGTAAAAATGGAACACAACTCTAAAAAAATAGCTTACACTAAATCACGTATTCTTGAAGCTATCCTTTTTACCCAATCCAAACAAGGTTTTTCCATGGTTCGAATAAACATTAATGTAGACCCTTATTGAAGGGTTATTCACATTAGGTTTATACTAATATAAATTCATACCCTATTTAGGGTAGATATTGGCATGTACTTTGTTTTCCTAATTTTAACTTTTTGATTCATATCCCCTCATGAACATTTAACAATTCCCCTTATACACTAGCAAAAGTTTAGACAAACCACTCCCCCTTTGTTGTCAAAACAAAAATGAGATATTTTAAAAGACTGGAATTTTAACACCTGTAAGTTATTGAATATCAAAAATTTATGTTAAAAAATCAGTCGTTGGTAGGCAAAATCAATTGGTATTCAAAATGAAGAACTTTTCCATTCTTAGCTTTGCTATGGGTTTTGTAATGATCTGTAGTTTTTCTTCTGTTAATGCACAGCTTCCCTGGACAGAAGATTTTTCAGATAATAATAATGAAGGTGTAACCGGAAGTTGTGGAGCAGCACCAACCAGTTGTAATTATTATTCTGCTCCCAGTGATTTTACTTTATCAGGCACCTACAGCGGTCTTCAAAATTCCAGTGATTGGTTTTATGTTTATTTATGGGGAGGGGACTATTGGCTGGAAGCCCGAGATGTGGACAGCGAAGTATGTTATACGTCAAATACAATTACCGCATCTGGTGATATTGATTTTGAAATTGATCTTAGGGAATGGGGAAACTTGGAGAATAGCGACTATATCTCCGTATATTTAATTATTGATGGAACGCCCGCATTGGTGCAAACATTAAACAATGATTTCGGTACTACAACAGTTTCGGCTTATGGTGTTTCAGTTACGAGTAATGTAGCTGTAAATGTGTGTTTTTTAAACAATAGCGGAGGAGAATATCAAGCCATAGATGAGATTAGAATAACTCAGGCGTGCAACCCACCGGTTGCTTCTTGCCAGGACATCACTGTAGCTCTCGTCAATGGTTCTGCCACAATTACTACTAATGACATCGATAATGGAAGTACTTACGAATGCGGACTACAATCCATGACATTAAGTCAAACCAGCTTTGATTGCAATGACATTGGAGCCAATACGGTTACATTGACTGTAACCGATAACAATTCTGATTCTGACCAGTGTACAGCTACTGTTACTGTTACCGGTTCAAACAATCCTCCGGTTGCCAACTGTCAGGATATGACGGTTAACCTATCGGGTGGTTCTGCAACGATCACCGCCAATGATATTGACAACGGAAGTACCGCAGATTGTGGAATCAGCTCGATTTCTTTGGACATAACTAATTTTGACTGCAATGATATAGGAGCTAATACGGTTACCTTAACTGTAGAAGATAATATTGGTCAGCAATCCACATGTACCGCTACGGTAACAGTCAATGATCCGGGAACACCTACCGCTGTCTGCCAGGATATCACAGTTAATTTGGACTGTTCAGGAAATGCTTCGATTACTGCTAATGATATCAACAATGGCAGTACAGCCCCATGTGGAATCAATTCTACTTCTTTGGATATTACTTCGTTTACAACTGCGGATATTGGTGACAATACTGTTACTTTGACTGTCGAGGATAACGCATCACGCACTGATCAATGTACGGCTACGGTTACTGTTACCAATACCAATGGTCCTCCTGTGGCAATTTGTCAGGATATTACGGTTGACATGGGATGTAGTTCTTCAGTAACTATCACTGCTAACGATATTGACAATGGAAGTACATATGATTGTGGTTTGAGTTCGATGACCTTAGATCAATATACTTTTAATTCAACAGGAGTTTATACAGTTACCTTAACAGTAGAAGATAATTATTCTCAAACAGATCAGTGTACCGCTGAGGTAACGGTTACCAGTTCAGGAGGAACAGCACCGGTTTTCAATAGTTGCCCTTCTGATGATACGCAAAATAACGATTCAGGAAATTGCACCGCTATCTATACGTATACAGTTCCTACAGCACCTGACGTAACTGTTAGTGGATTCGATGAAAATTACGAGGAATGTTTTTGGACAATTACCGAGGATGATGGCTCTGATGTTGACATGTCCGGTGCCCCAGGCTCAGTATTATTTACAAGTGCAGATAATGGGAATTGGTTTCAATATACAGATATTATTAAAACAATGACTTGCGATGCGACTATTTCCTTTGATTGGGATTATACGGTAGACACCTATGGTTTTGCGCTTTATGATCCTTTTTATTACTATTTAAATGGTTGGGTATATTGGATAACCGATCCGTGGAGTGGTGATCAAAGCGGAACCATTTCTATAAATGTGAGTGCGGGCGATGATTTCGGTATTGGGATATATACATTGGACGGTCAAGACGGGCCTGCTGTAACAGATGTAACCAACTTTTCTGTTGTAGAAGCAACTACTGTTACTTTAACTTCTGGTCTTGCTAGTGGAGCGGCATTCCCGGTAGGGACAACGACTGTAGAATACACAGCTTCAAGTTGTGGAGGTAGCAGTACTTGTAGTTTCGATGTAACAATTGTTGACGTGGAAGATCCTACAATTTCTTGTCCTTCAAATATTACAAATCGAGATAGAGATAGCGGGCAATGTTATGCAACCGTTAATAGTATCGCTGCAACTTATGGTGACAATTGTCCTTCCTCCTCTGTTGCTTATACCCTGACAGGTGCAACTACGGGTAGTGGAACTGGCGACGCCAGCGGCACTCAGTTTAATCCAGGTACTACTACCGTCACTTATACAGTAACGGATAATTCAGGAAATACCAATAGTTGTAATTTTACTGTTCAGGTTAATGAGATGGATGTCCATGATTATAATGCCGGAGTATGTCCTGTAGATGCCGGAGCAGTTAATTTGGATGAATACAACGATGATGTAACTTCCGAATCAGGAACAATTGTATGGTATCATGATGCAGGATTGACCAACCCTGTTGCTGGTAGTCCTCCAGTTGTTTCAGTCTCAGATGGTGATAACAAATATTTCGAACTGACTGAAACAGGAACCGGATGCACAGCAGATGCAAAAGTTGTTTTCGATGTAGATGTTATCCATTGTATTTTGCCGGTAGAATTGCAGAATTTTAACGGAAAAGTAGCAGATTGCAAAAATGTCCTGAGTTGGACCTCAGCTTCTGAAGAATTAGTTTCTCATTTTGAAATTGAAAAAAGTAAAGATGGTTTTAATTTTGAAACCATTGGAGAAGTTCTTGCGACTGGCAATCTCAACGGCGTTGTAAATTACCTGTTCACAGATGAGTATGTCTCGTCTCCAAACAATTACTACCGATTAAGAATGATAGACTTTGATGGAAATTTTCAACATTCTGAGATTATTCACCTGCAATCTGGTTGCTTTGATGATATAAAAATCATTGAATTATTTCCAAATCCAGTGAAATCTAATCACAAAATAATCCTAAAGTTCGAAACGACTCAACCAATTCCAAATACAGTAATAACCACTTATGACATATTTGGAAGGCCAATATCCAGCGCAACACACAATATAATTGACGGCGAGAACACTATTCCTATCCGTACAGAGAACATGATCCAGGGAATTTATTTTTTAAATATCCGTAACGAGAAATATAACACAAGTTTACCTTTCACTGTCATACAAGATTAGAAAACATGCATACCAAATAATTCTATTCTATTCCACCCAGTCTGATTTTTCAGTCTGGGTGTTTTTGATTTTGAATTCAAAAACCTCGCTTAGCAACGATTATAAAGTACAGATTGAGTAATTTTTTAAAAAATCCTCTATATTGGAAATTATTTACCCAAGTTGTGGATTATCCAATTGAATTGGAGAGTTTTGTAAAAAATCTTTGATTTTGGTCCAAAATTGGAAGATTTCAGTTGGATTGAACTTTATTCACAACTTGAATTATTAATAGTACGTTACCGCCCAACAACTCAAAACAGAATGAAATTTCGCGCTTTCAGACGGAAAAAAGATAACCTTTTTTATTTTCAATTCCTTTCAGAAAAGAATCAGATTCTTTTAAATAGTCCTTCATATGCTGATAAAGAATTGTGTTTCAATGGCATCCGTCAGGCGATCAGCAGCTCATCAAAAATCAAAAATTACGATAAAAATACTGATGACACAGGCAATTACTTTTTTGTATTAAAAACCTCAAAAAAGCAGGAAATTGGAAGGAGTATAAAATACAAATCTGAAAAAGAATTGGATTTAGCCATTGCAAAGTTTATGGCAGAAGCTCCTAAAGCCGCAACAAGATCACCTGAAAGCAGAACAGAACCCGACAAACCTGAAAAACCTTCAAAGACGAAAAAAGGAAGGAAATATTTATCACAAAACCAACCTTATCTATGCAACAATATCAGCTACGATACTTTCCAAAGTGAAGGCAATCAAAAATATTATTTTGTTTTTAAAGACCAGGACGAAAACGCCATTTTGATCAATGGAGATGTTCGTGGATTTCCAACTACTGAAGACCTCAAAAACGGGATTAAGGCGGTTATGGAATTTGCTCCAAAGCCTAAAAATTTTGAAAAACGAATCGCAAAAAATGGAAAACATTATTTCCTTTTGAAAAATGACGAAGGAAAAACCGTTGCAAAAAGCAGTCTTTTTTACAAATTGAAAAAAGACATGAATGCCGCCATTAAACTGATTCAATGTGTTGGCGTCGAAATGGCTACTCCAAAACAGCAATCACTGGTTGATAATTACCTTCCAATCGCAGCTTATGCAGGTCCTGAAGGTTTTCACACATTTAAAGATGAAGAAAGTGGCCAGCATTATTTTGCTTTCAACAGTGCTAAAGGAAAAACCTTTTTACGATCTGAAGGGTACAAGACACCAACTTCACGCGACAACGGCATCCAGTCAGTTATAAAAAACGGACCTAACGAGAAAAGGTGGAAAACCTTTTTTGAGAATGGCCTTTACTTTTATACATTAAGAGCAGGCAATCATCAGGAAATTGCACGAAGCGACTATTACAATGATGAAAAAGGAATGCTCAAAGACTATAATTTGGTAAAAGGAGAAAGCTCTCCCATAGGAGTTGGTTCAGCGGTTGTCGGTGGAGCATTGATGTCAGCCTTGATGATCAAAAAACGAAAGGAAGATCAAGCTGCCAAACGAAAAGCAAAGAAAGAAGCAAAACGAAAGGAGGAGGAAGAAGCAAACTTGGCAACATTGGCCGCAGCAAAACTCAAAGCAGAAGAGGATGAAA
>JANQFJ010000220.1 GCA_028277915.1 Saprospiraceae bacterium | reverse complement strand
TCGGGCGATAGCCAAAAGTCGGAACATCACAAACGAGCACCAAAACCGGGCATTGTGCTGCAGCTGCTCTTTGTAAAAGTGCATCCCTCAACTTGTCTTCGGTCGGGTGATAAAGCTGAAACCAAGCTCTGCCTTCCGTGATTTCACTGATCCTCTCGATGCTGCTCGTCGAAACGGTGCTCAACACAAATGGGATGTTGTGCTCAAACGCTGCTTTGGCGAGAATCTCCGGAGAATTGGGCCACATCAAGCCTTGCAATCCCACAGGTGCGATTCCAAACGGCGTATCATAGACATGACCAAACAACTCGGTTTTCAAGTCAGAACCAATATGATTTCTCAGGTAAAATGGTTTTAATTCTACTTCCTGAATCTCAGCGGAATTTTTGTGCAGATTGACATCCTCGTTACAACCTCCATCCAGGTAATCAAAGGCAAATCGAGGAATTCTCCTTTTTGCTTTTTCACGCAAACTAGCAATGGTAGGATATTTTGGATTGAAATTTATGTGAATTTTGTTCCTCATCGTAGTAAGTCTAAATGGAGTGTTCTTATTTTAAACCAAGGTTTTTCTTTAACAATTTTCTATTCAGTTTTTTCTCATTCAAGACCAAAGCCGCTCCCAGTGCTGAACCCATCGGTTTTTTAACTGTCCTAATTTTCAAGTTTGGAAAATATCTGGACAACAGTTTGATAAAAATAACATTCTTAGTAAAACCTCCGTCAATATAAACTTTTTTAATGGTTGTATTTCCGATTGCAAGCTTCGTGGACTGGATTTGGAGTGCTACCAATTCCAGCATTAATTGGTGATATGCCTTTTCGTAATCTTTGAGATTTTCCAAATTGGTATGCTGCGGTTGATCCCTTTTTAAATGGATGCTTTCGAAATGAAATTTTGATTTTTCGTCTTTTTTCAATTGCAAAAAAAGCCTTTCATCAAATTTAATTTTTGTGTAATAATCCGCCGATTTTTGAAAAAACCGGTTCAATTTTTCAATCTGTAATTGGTATTCTTTCCCCAAAAAAAGGCGAGCTGCTTTCACAGGTTTTCCATCTATTTGCATATAATTCAGGCAATCTTTTTCCAATTCTTCAGTAGTCAACAACTCATCGTTAAATGGATTGAGCGTAATGCTCCAGGTTCCTGTTGAGATCAGCACAAACGGGTCCTGTTCAACTAAAATATAAGGCAGTAAGGCAGCCGAACTGTCATGGATACCTGTTCCAAATTTTAGTTTTTGTCCGTTGTATTTTTTCATAATGCTGCTAGATGTAGATACCAAAGGAGGTAATTTTTCAACAAAACCTTCTTTTTTAACCCATGCGTGATAGTCCTTTTTTTTAAAATCCCACAGACTGGTATGACAGCCCAAACTTGTATAATCACTGACTGCTTTTCCCGTGAACAAAAAGCTCAAATATTGTGAAAAATGTATGGATCTCCTTGCATTTTTGAAGACATCTGGTTTTGCATGTTTTAACCAAAAAAGCTGTAAACCGGAATTGAGCATTGCCAAGGCAGGCGAAGCCGTTTCTTTGGCGATTGTTTCTTTATTACCATATTTTTCATAAAATAAATTCAGAATTTCTTCAGGATATGGTTTCAAATAATTATAAAGTGGTGCTAACGGCTTTCCATTTTTATCAACGTGAACTAAACTAGCTCCATAAGTCGAAAAATTCACCGTTTTAATGTTGAATTTTTGGTTGGTCAAAAATATTTTCAGTCGATTTTTTATCCATTTTTCAATGGCCTGGAGATCATCGCAAGGATCTCCATCTTCATCTCTAATTTCTTCGATGTGAACGGAATCGCGATATACTTCCTGAAAGTTTTCATCAAAAATGAAGCACTTTTTGTTTGTTTTTCCGATATCGAAGATGAGGGTATGGGGCATATATTTTTAAAGAAGATAAATTTTAGTTAGTCAAGTAGTCAACCTACAATCCTGAAGCTATCGAATTCTTGCCTCTTTCCTTGATCAGACTTTCCCGAATTTTGAGTTTTCTGTACAATACTAATGGATCAATGGCAGCGCCGTTTCTCAGTCGAGTTTCACGAAGGATTGGGCGTACATCTGTACGAAAAGCATTTTGTAAAACCTCCTGGGAAATGGTCACATCATTCTCAAATTGCGCAGCTTCCAACGCTTTTTGATCAACCAAAAGCGCCTTTCCATAAGCCAGGTTTATCGCTTCCAAAGACTGCATTAAATCCTCCAGCGGATCTTTGACATTATGGCTGGCATCAATCATCCAGGCTAAGGGTGGGTTCCCGGAAACGTTGTTTTCCATTCCAAAAACCAATTCATTAAAAATCAAAAATAACTGGTAAGGATGGATACTTCCGCAGGTCAAGTCATCATCGCCATATTTGCTGTCGTTAAAATGAAAACCTCCGAGCTTTCCTTTCAACATCAAAATCGCCACGATCTGTTCGATATTCGTATTTGGTAAATGATGACCGAGATCCACCAATGTAAAAGCTTTATCTCCGCAAGCTTCAGCTAACAAAAGTGAAGTTCCCCAGTCCGGAACAGCCATACTGTAAAAATTGGGCTCAAAAGGTTTGTATTCGATAAACATTCGCCAATCTTCTGGCAATTGCTGATAGATTTCATGAAGACTTTTTTGCGTATTTTGGAAAGCTGTCCGAAAGTTGTGCTGTCCGGGGAAAGTTGATCCGTCTGCCAGCCAAACGGTGATTGATTTGGACCCCAAAGCTTTACCATATTCGATGACCTCGATGTTGTGATCGATCGCTTGCTGTCTGACGCTTTTATCAATATGACAAAGGGAACCAAATTTGAAAGAAAAGGTAGCATTTTGCTGATCCTGAAAAGTGTTTGAGTTGACGGCGTCGAAGATAATCCCAAGAGATTTTGCTTGCTCTTTGATGGCATTGGCATCCTTTGGGATGTCCCACGGAATATGTAATGAAATTGCTCCGGCGGATTTTGTCAAAGCATGGATGATGCCTACGTCGTCAATTTTTTGTTCTAAATTGCCAGGTTCGCCTCCATAAGAAAACCGGCCAAATCGAGTCCCTCCGGCACCAAGTGCCCAACTGGGAATCGCAACCTGAAAATCAGTCAATCGATCTATAATTGATTCAACATCTATCCCCTTTTTGTCAAGCTGATATTTAAGAAAATCAAATTGCTCGGAGTGATTCCCAGCTAATTCTTCATTGTGGCTAGAAATCAAATAGTCTTGGATTTTCATCGATATTTAATTTTTTAGCGCTAAAGCCTTTTCATGAGGCCAGGCTACCGGTTTATTTGTCGATTTATGAATGGGCATTTGTGCATCAACCGATTTTAAATAATTCGTTAATACATTCGCTAATTCCAATAGTATCTCAACTTCCTGGTCAGCTAAATTCCTGTTTTCACCAATATCATTTTTAATATTAAAGAGTTCAAAACTTTCATCCAAGTGGTAATAAATTAACTTCCAATCCCCTAGTCGAACTGCGCTGTAAGCACCGATACCAGGACCTGAAGGTCCCCATTGGTTGGGATAATGCCAAAAGAGTGGTCTACTTTGGGTGATTCGTTCAGGATTCTTCAATTGAGACACAAAACTTTGACCATCAACATGTTGTAAAGTTACAACATCCCTAACTCCAGCCATTTCGAGGATAGTTGGGAAAAAATCTTCAATAATCAAATAATTTGGATTTACAGTATTTGGAGGGGTAATTCCGGGCCACTTAGCCAACATTGGTTCTCGAATACCGCCTTCACGGATCGATCCTTTACCGCTTGAAAGTGGAAAATTGTGCGTATGTTTTTCTCCACCACGACCTTGAGCGCTCAAGCCGCCATTGTCAGACATGAAAATGACTATTGTATTTTTTGCCAAATCATTCGTTTCAATGTAATCCATCAAATCTCCCAAAGACTTATCCATACTTTCGACCATGGAGGCGTATTTTGCTTCGGTGCTATCCAGGCCAATTTTGAAATATTTTTCAACAAACCGATTGTCAGGTTTAATTGGTACGTGAACATTGTACAATGACATGTATAAAAAGAATGGTTGCTTTTTTTGAACAGGAATATCTAAAGCGAGTTTTGCTTCCCGTGTTAAAGCTTCTGTTAAGAAAATATCCTGTCCATGATATTTTTCCAGTCCAGGAACACTCCAAGGAGAATTTTTATTATTTCCGCTGTTCCCAAAATTCTTCGTTCCAAGATAACTGCCAGGAGCACCAGCAGCATGTCCTGCTATGTTTACGTCAAAACCAATATTGGAAGGATTCTCACAAGGTGTTCCTATTGCTCCAAAATGTGCTTTACCCACATGGATTGTGTGATAACCTGCATTTTTCAACAATGCCGGAAGTGGAGTCGCGTAAACGGCATGATCTATTGTTGAATCGATGGTTAGTCCATTGACGTTCCAATAGGGAAATTGCAGCTTTTCATGATTTTTTTCAGAAGACTTCATTTGATCTTTGCGCAAAGTCCAATTGGTCACACGATGCCTAGCAGCATTCATCCCCGTCATTAGGCTAATTCTAGTAGGCGAGCAAACCGCAGTCGCGTATGCCTGTGTAAATTTCATACCTTGCGCTGCAAGGCGTTCCATGTTTGGTGTATGGTATCTCTCATTTAAAGCTGTTTTTTCTTTCCAAAAAGGGACAGAAGTATCCTGCCATCCTAAATCATCAACTAAAAAAAGAATGATATTCGGGGATGATATCTCTTTTGGAGTACAAGATTTCAAAGACAGCATTCCTGCGAGAATTATAAAAACTATCAGTTTATTTTGTGCTGTACTGAAATGTAAATTCATGGATAATTTAAATTGGAAAACAGCTTCGTTTAAAAAACAATTTTATCGTACAAATGCATTGGCCATACCTCCATCAACATTGATCATATTTCCGGTGCTTTTGTTTAAGAAAGCGAGTAGTACAAAAACAGCGTTTGCAATATCTTCAGGAAGTATCATTTCATTGAGCAAATTGCGTTTGGCATAGTGCTGAGGCAAGTCTTCCACTGATATGCCATGAGCCTTTGCCCTACCTTCCGCCCAAGCTCCTTCCCAGATTTTACTTCCTACGATCACACCATCTGGGTTGATGGCATTCACCCGGATTTTGTCTTTTGCCAATTCGGAGGCCAACAAGCGAGTCATGTGCTGTTGCGCCGCTTTTGCAGTTCCATAGCCGATGTTGTTAGGTCCCGCGACCAAACCATTTTTGCTTGCGATGTTGACAATGTTGCCTCCTAAACTTTGTTTTCGCATGACCTCTGCTGCTTTTTTTGCCAGATGGAACTGTCCCTTGACCATGACATCATGCAATTTGTTCCAATCTTCAATAGTTGTTTCTGCTAATGGTTTAGAAATTGCCAGACCTGCGCTGTGCACCACAATATCGACGCCTCCATACTCCAAACATGCTTTTTCCATCGCTCCCAGAACAGCATCTTCGTCTGTAACATTACAAACCACATAAGTCGCCTGGTCTTTTTTATAATGGGACAATGCTTCTTGCAAACGATCCTCTGCCACATCCGTAAAAACTACATTTGCACCTTCAGCAATCAATCTTTCAGCGATGGCTTTTCCGATTCCGCCTCCGGCGCCTGAGACAACCGCCACTTGTCGTGAAAGTGGTAACTCCTTTGGAAGTCGTTGTAATTTTGCTTCTTCCAGTAACCAATATTCAATATCAAATGCTTCCTGACGCGAAAGTGCGGTGTATTCGGAAATTGTTTCAGCGCCTCGCATGACATTGATGGCATTTATGTAAAACTCACTCGCGACTCTGGCTGTTTGTTTGTTTTTAGCGAAAGTAAACATTCCAACACCGGGGTATAAAATCACCACCGGATGAGGATCTCGCATTGGCGGACTATTTTCCCTTTTACACTCTTCGTAATATTCCGTGTATTCTTTTCGATATTTTTTAAAAGCGGGCTCTAATTTGGATTTTACATTTTCAATATTACTCAAGCTTTCATCTATGGAAAGGTTGAGTATCAAAGGTTGAATTTTAGTACGTAAAAAGTGATCGGGGCAGGAGGTTCCCAAAGGCGCCAGTCTTGCCAAATCATTTGAATTGATAAACTCCAAAACCCTTTCGTCATCTGTAAAATGACCAATCATACGATTATGACTTGAACACATTCCTCTCAAAATCGGAGCTAATTTCGCAGCCCGACTAATGCGTTCATTTTTTTCCAAACTTTGTATTTTTTGTCCTCCAAAAACAGCCTTTTGTTCTCCTTCTTTCTCTGCAATATATTCTGCTGCCATTTCAATGACTTCCAGGCTATTCATATAACAATCTAAGGAAGTTTCTCCCCAGGTAAACAAACCATGTCCACCCAAAACGATTCCACGAATTCCAGGATTTTCTTCAACACATTTTTCCAATTGCAGTCCCAAATCAAAGCCAGGGCGTTGCCAGGGTACCCATCCCATATTATTGCCCCATATTTTTTTGGTGATGGCTTCACCATCCTTTGCTGCTGCGATTGCAATTACGGCGTCAGGATGTAAATGATCAATATGCTTAAAAGGTAGCAAGCCATGCAAAGGTGTATCAATACTTGGTGCACGACTTTCACGATCATAAATACAGTGATAAAACAAATCGACCATTTTATCTTCAAACGCCAATCCCCTATACCTGCTCTTCAAAGCTCTCAGGCGGCTGGAATAGAGCCCAGCAATTCCTGCTCGTGTCAAGGTTCCCAGGTCACCTCCGGAACCTTTGACCCACATGACTTCAGTGTCTTCACCTGACAACGGATCCATTTCGATGGTTTTACAGGAGGTATTTCCACCTCCAAAATTGGTGATACGAAGGTCTGTCCCTAATAGATTGGAACGGTATAAAAACAATGCAACTTCATCGTCGCCAAAAGATGCAGCTTTCGTCGGATCCCATAAATTATTGACGTGCTGAAATGTTTGTATATTCATCGGTTTTGTTTTTTCGTTATTTTGTAAATTCGGGATAAGACTTCATTTCACCAAACTTTTTTCAAATCGAACTTAATTTTACAATTAAATAACTATTATGCTTTACATGATCATTGAGCGGTTTCATCCGAATAAAATTAAAGATTTGTACGAGAGATTTGACAAAAAAGGTCGCCAATTACCTCATGGAGTCAAATATGTTAACAGTTGGATTGATGAAAAAATAGAAATCTGCTTTCAGGTTATGGAAAGCGACTCTGAAGAAAAACTTGTTGACTGGATTGGAAAATGGAAAGATTTAGCTGATTTTGAGATCATTCCTGTACTTACTTCTGATCAGGCAAAAGAAAAAGTGTTTTCAAAATAATTTACGATGCAGATTGGACATTCAGCTACAAACTAAATTAAACCTAAAAACCATTAAAATTTGATTTTTTCAGCTGTTGCGCAATTTTATAACTACACTCACACCAAACAAATAAAAGAAATCTTATATTTGTTTATAACAATCAAACGCTAAAACTCATGGAAAATAAACCAATTGAAAAACAAACACTTCGCATTCTATTCCTTGCCTCCGATCCCAGCAACGCCTCTCGGCTTCATCTAGGCAGAGAATTACAATCTGTACGCGATAAACTCGAAGGAAATGACAGCTTTGAGATTAAAGATCACCAGGCTACCAAGCCCAATGATGTAATGAACGAAATCATGAACTACAAACCTCATGTCGTCCATTTTTCAGGGCATGGTTATGATACTGGAGAGTTGTGTTTTGAAGACGAAAAAGGAGAAGCCAAAGCGATACCTCCTGAAGCATTGGCTTCACTGTTCCGGCTGGCAACCGATCACGTCAAATGTGTTATCGTCAACACCTGTTACTCCAAAAAACAGGCTTCTGCCATAGCTGAATATGTACCAGTAGTGATAGGTACAAAAAAAGAAATGACAGATGAGGCAGCCATCAATTTTTCAATGGGCTTTTACACATCATTGGAACCAGATCTTTCACAAAACAGCTTAAACAAAGCTTTCAATCTTGGTTGTATTGCTATACAATTCGATGGGAATTTAGAGGAACACCTGACTCCTGTTCTACTTTTCGGGTCACCGGAGGTTCGTTTTTCCTCAGAAGTGGACACTGCTTTTTCATCTATCAATAACCCCAAAGGCTACGCCGTAAAAACCCTGATCAAAGGGCTTTCTCTTTCAGGAAAAAAAATGGGCTTGAGCGACCATTTGGTAAAACAGATCATCGACGATAAAGTGTGGAAACTGGAATATTATAACGACAGCATATTGGAATATGAAAACAATCTAAAGGAAATTCTAAGAGATGAATTTCCACTTTCAGAACCTTCTAAATTGGCGCTGTCCCACCTCCAGGATGGACTCAACCTAAGTAATGAAGATGTAAAAACCATTCAGGACAAAATACTTTCTGACCCGAAAATTGACAGTGCTTACAGCTGGTTTGACAGAGGTAGTGGTCAGGCTCAACTCAACAATTTGGAAAAAGCAATTGAATATTATGGCAAAGCGATTGAAAAAAATATTGAATACTCAGGAGCTTATGCGGGTCGTGGTGTTTGCTATAACAAACTCAATGAATTGGAATCCGCAATAGCGGATTACGACAATGCTATAAAATACAACAAAAACTGGGAGTTGTCATACAATCTGAGTTCCACTTATTTTGACCGGGGATTTGCTTATTTTGATATTACTCCTAAAATTGAAGAAAACCTCATCAAAGCAAAAAAAGACTGGTCAAAATCCATAGAACTGAATCCAAATGAGGGCAATGCATATTATAACAGAGGCCTTGCTTATCAGCATCTTCGGGAATTTAATGACGCTATTGATGATTTCAAAAAATCATTGGAATTTGAAACCACCAACAAATCCAAAAGTATCACAGGCATCATTAAATGTTACTCAGAGTTAGGAAGACCAAAGGAAATTGAATATTGGTCAAATGAAGCACTGAAATTACTTGACAAAAACCCTGATGCAATTTATGATGACCAGGGCGACAATAATTTTTAAATGTTCAAGTATTGGTTGAATGAATAAAAATACCCTTTCCGTAAGGGAATTGAAACAGGATGATATTGAATACATTGTGCAATATTGGCTGAACGCTGACAACGACTTTCTTACAAGCATGGGAGTGGATTTGGCAAAATTACCTTCAAAGGCCAGCCTCACTACAATGTTATTGAATCAACTAAATCAAGCCTATCCTGAAAAGCAATCTTACTGCATCATTTGGGAAGTGGACCAACAGCCAGTTGGTCATTCCAATATCAATAAAATCAAATTCGGGGAAGAGGCTTACATGCACCTGCATTTATGGAATTCCGATCTGAGGCAAAAGGGAATGGGTGCCAAACTCGTAAAAATGTCACTGCCTTTCTTTTTTAAAAATTGCCAATTGAAACAACTTCACTGCGAACCATATGCCTACAATCCGGCTCCAAACAAAACACTACAAAAAGTAGGTTTTCAGTTCGTGAAAAAGTATGTTACGATTCCAGGTTCATTAAATTTTGAGCAAGAGGTTAATCATTGGGTCTTGGATGCTGAAAGTTTTAAAATGTAAAATTGTGATCAATGGAGATTTAATATGCTTCTTTAAAGTTCTGGCGATATTTTCCAGTTATGATAAATCACCACCCAAAACAGCTATTTTCTAAAACCTGGAAATGGGAATATTTCAGGTAACTAAAGGTCAAATTTTTCAAAAGATTATATTAAATATTTTCAAAAGGTTTTGACAACGGAAAAATGTCATTATTTTTGCAAGATTTTCAAAGAAAAATAAGGGCCGAGATATTCGATATGGAGAAAATAGCAATCGGGAAAAAACTTTACGATTACCAGCAGGAAGACTTAAACCAGATTTTTGAGCGTTTCGGAAGCTGTGCAAGTGACTACAATCTGTTGTACCAGCTTCCTACCGGCGGAGGTAAAACGGTTATTTTTTCTGAAATTGCAAGGCGTTATATCAAAAATACCGGGAAGAAGGTACTCATTCTCACCCACCGTATTGAATTGAGCAGACAGACTTCAGACATGCTCTCTGAATTCCACGTAAAAAACAAGATCATCAATAGTTCGGTAAAATCATTGCCTGACAAAAATGATTATATGTGCTTTGTGGCTATGGTCGAAACGCTGAACAATAGACTAAATGACGAAATGATCACCTTGGAAGAAGTTGGTTTGGTCATTATTGATGAGGCTCACTACAACTCGTTCAGAAAGCTTTTTTCATTCTTTGAAAGTTGTTTTATTTTGGGGGTTACAGCAACGCCACTGAGTTCAAACATCAACCTACCGATGAAGGATAGTTACGACGAACTGATCGTTGGCAATCCGATCCAATCACTAATCGACAATGGTTTTTTAGCAAAAGCCAATACTTACAGTTTCGATGTGATGCTTGGATCGCTCAAAATTGGAATTAACGGCGATTATTCCATCAAGTCATCCGAGATGCTTTACTCCAATGCTTTTATGCAAAGTAAACTCGTCCAGGCTTATGAACAGAAAGCAATTGGTAAAAAAACTTTGATCTTTAATGCCGGTATAAAAACTTCAAAGCAGGTTTATGAAACTTTTGTAGATGCAGGATACGAAATTAGGCATTTAGACAATTCTCACACAAAACAACAAAGAAAAGATATTCTCCATTGGTTTAAGCACAAACCCGATGCAATCCTTACTTCTGTCGGGATACTCACTACTGGATTTGACGAACCCACGATCGAAACAATTATATTAAATCGTGCAACCAGGTCCCTAAGCTTGTATTTTCAAATGATTGGGCGAGGGTCGCGGATCATACCGGGAAAGTCAACATTTGATGTGATTGACCTTGGGAATAATGCTGCCAGATTTGGTTTGTGGTCCAATCCCGTTGATTGGCAAAAGATCTTTCGATCGCCTAATTATTACCTTGACAGCATCATCTCTGATGATGCGATTGAACGCCGTTTCAAATACGTGATGCCTGATGAGATTCGAGAAAGATTCAGCAAAACGGAAAATGTTGGATTCGATATTGAAAAAGAAAGTGATAAGGTTGTAAATCAAGGTCTCAAAACTGCTGTGATCCTAGAAAGATCAATCGAACAGCATACAAATATGGTAACTGAAAACAGCGATGATTTTGCTGAAGCATTGGCTTTGGTGAGGTTACTTGATGCTGATATTGCTGATCGTGTACGTCGCTATTGTTATCAAATTTGCAAAAGCACCAAAAATTTTAAAGCCTGGGTTGAAGACGATTACAAAAAAAAGCTAAAGGCCTCTGTAACCAAGAATTTTTAACAATATTTAAACTTCTTCAAACGCTCTTCTATCATTTTCGAACTTTCCGTTGCTGCTAATCCACCCAAGCCCGTGCAACGCAATTCATGCGGCATACTATTTCCGACATCAAACATCGTTGCTACCACTTCATCAAACGTTATCAACGGATCATAATTGGCCAAAGCCATATTGGTGCAAGACAATGCATTCGACGCAGCCATCACATTTTTACCAAGGCAGGGAGCTTCTACCCGATTAGCAATCGGATCGCATATCATTCCCAACGAATTTTGAAGCGCAAATGAAGCAGCTGCAACACATTGCTCCAGGGTTCCACCAGCTAGAGTTACCAATCCTGCCGCCGCCATCGAAGATCCTGCTCCGCACTCTGCCTGGCACCCTCCCACTTCTGCCGCGAAAGTGGAATGTTCTGCGATAAAAACACCAATCATCCCCGCGGCCAGCATTGCTTTGACCAGTTCCTCCTCGTTTTTTTGCATGACTTCACTTGCTCCAATCAACGCCCCCGGAAGCACTCCGCAAGAGCCGGCTGTAGGCGCTGCGACAACGATTCCCATCGAGCTTTTCATTTCCATCATTGCTGTAACATAAAGAATGATCGTGTTGAGCATTCCACTATTTAAAAGTGAACCATTATCCATTTTATCTTTAAATTCGAGTGATTGAACAGGCAAAATACGATCCTGATAATCAGTCCCTTGTAATCCTTTTTGAATGGATTCCCTCATCAGTCGAACGATGTGTTGCATTTTTTCAAAAACAACCTTATCACTAATATCTCCGCGAGCACATTCATACTTAACCGCTAGTTCCCAAAGCGTCATTTTATTCTCATTTCCATATTTCATCATATCATCGCAATAGGAAAAAGGCACCATTAAATCCTTTCTTGAAAGAACTGGTAAAACAGGTTGCAAATAGCGCACAAAATCAACATTGGTATTAGAAACAATTGACTCGATCACTTCAACCGAGGGTTTCACAGCACTTTTAATTTCAATAAATTTCCGATCACCACAGTGTTTTTTAAGAAATTCGTATTCCAATCCTTGAGGCAAAATGGAATGTATAGCTTCCAAATCATTTCCAAAAATCAACAATTCGTGATAATCCCCATTAATTGAAACTTTGGCGCCATCAATTTCCTGAATTTCGATCATTCCTCCACCAATCGAAACAGCTTGAATAGTATGATAGGTTTTTGAATTGAAAATCTTTATCCGATAATTATTGGGATGTTTGGCATCGTAGCTCAAATAGTAAACAGTGACAGTGATTCCAGCTTGATCGATGGCCTGACGATAGTTTTGCATCCGCTCATCAAAAGCCTGCCAACCTAATAATCCGCCATAAAGCCCCATATCTGTTCCCTGACTTTCATGAGTGGTAACCAAAGAGCCATTTGGATCGTAATCGATGATCACATCGGTAATTTCACCCTCCATCAAATCTCTCAACAACAAACCAATCCTACAGGCAGCGGCACTATGTGAACTCGATGGCCCTCGCATCACAGGACCGATCACATCATTGAATATGCTTGAAACAGGCATAAACTGTATTTTTGAGTTTTAAAGTGTTTAAATATACTTGATTTTCAGGTGTTTAATCAGGAATCATTTCGGTATAAACAAGCGGCATTGCTTGTTTTCACCTTCCAATTGCATGATTTTTTCAAATTTCAACCCCAGTTTTTCGAGCAATTTTATGGAACGAATATTATCTAAATCAGTGATTGCAACAACATGATCGATCCCCAATTTAGCTTTAGCATAAGTTAATATTGCTGAAGCTGATTCATAGCCATACCCTAGCCTTCTGTACTCTGGCATGAAAGCAAATCCAACATCCACATGCTCCAATGCTGGTCTCTTCACCAAACCACATACACCTATTGGTGCATCATCTTTCTTTAAACTTGTCAGATAAAATCCAAAACCAAATTTTTCGTAGCTTGGCCTGATTTTATTTTGGATATAATCTTCCGCCATTTCAATGGATTTAATATTTCGATCTCCAATAAATCTCAACCACGATGGGTCGTTCATCAATTTGAACAAAAAATCTGCATGATCAGTAGTAATTTCTTCGAGAATCAGTCGTTCGGTCTCTAAAAGTTTTTTCGCCATTTTTATTTTCAGTCTTTTGAGATTGAAAGCAACCATTCGTATAATTCTGGATTATCATACGTTGCCGTCCATGAATCATGATCTGCTTCAGGATAAAGAGTAAATTTAATATCTGAGCCCAGTGATTGCAATCGCTCTACCAGTTTTTCAGATTCTGAAGAAGGGACAACCTGATCTTTTGCACCATGAAAAGCCCAAATAGGTATATCTTTCAAAACATCTATTTTACTTAAATCAAAACTACTTCCTCCACAAATGGGAGCTATAGCAGCGAAACGATCAGGAGCTGATTGTGCTAAATCCCAGGTTCCGTATCCACCCATACTGAGGCCTGTAACATAAATCCTCCTTTTATCGATTGGAAATATATTTTCAATTGCATCCAGCAACCTGAGCAAAAGCCTGGGCTGCCATACATCATGATTACTGCATTGTGGAGAGACTGTAAGAAATGGAAAATCACTGTTTTCATTTAAAAAGGAAGGCGGACCATGTTTTTTGACGCGTTCAAGATCGGTTCCGCTTTCACCTCTTCCATGCAAAAACAATAGCAATGGATATTCTCCAGAATCCGGTTTTTCTTTAGGAAGATAAAGCAAATATTCGTAGTCAACATAACTATTGAAAAAAAAACAAGAGCTCAAAGGTATCAATATTAAAATTCCAAAGGTTGGGTATTTCCATTTCATAATAAGTCAAATTTGAACGTTTAAAAGTAAGAAAAAAATGAAATGTAGTTTGAAATCCTCTTGGTGGACAAGCAAGGATTTTTGAATTTATACTCTTTATAGACTAAAAGTTAATCTTCCGCTATCAAATCAACTTTCTGGACTACGAAAGATTAGATTTTTCCTTTTAAAATATACTACTCATGCAATATCAACTTGCTATTACGAAGTTTTTCGTATAAGTTTGTTTGTGAATGAGATATCTGCCTAATAGGAGATGTTTTATTTATTAGAAAAAAGTACCTATAATTCTGATAGTTTGAAGCGAAGGGTCTTATATTGACTACTTCGCTTTTTTAAATTTGAAATTTGCTCATACAAACAACATTAAATAAAATTGATGTTTTGTATATTGCCGACCGTAATGCTCTCGTTTTTATTATCATTAATTTTCTACCATTTTTTAAAAATACTACCATGAAAAAGATTTTGATTTACTTTATTCCCCTGATTCTATTGACCTCATGTGTCAGCAAAAAGAAATTTCTGAAAATGACCGGCGACAATGAACTGGCATTACAGCAGAAACAGATCGAACTGGAAGATTGTAACAAACGAAATGCTCAATTGCAAGCCGAAATAAATGACCTTAAAAATAAATTGGCCGATGCAAATGGCAAATTGACTGTCGCTAATGGAAGAGCAACTGATTTGCAGGATCAATTGGACTTCCTGAAAGAAACCAATACCAATCTCCTCGAACGACTTTCCGATCTTTCGGTAATTAGTAAAACCGGAGCTGAAAGCATCAAACAATCTTTGGAGTCACTCAACGAAAGAAATCAATACATCAAAGACCTGACTTCATCCATCGCGGCAAAAGATTCCATCAACCTTGCGCTGGTGATGAACCTGAAACGATCACTGGATAATATTAACGATGAAGATATCAATATCGAAGTCAAAAAAGGTGTGGTTTATATTTCAATTTCTGACAAAATGTTATTCAAATCAGGCAGTGCTACTATCAATGCTACAGCCGAGTCAGTTTTGGGTAAAATCGCCAAAGTGGTCAATGATCATCAGGAACTGGATATTTTAGTGGAAGGCCATACCGACAATGTTCCAATTTCGAATAGCTGCATGTCCGACAACTGGGATCTGAGTGTAAAAAGAGCAACTTCTGTAGTCCGAGTTTTACAAAAACAACACAATGTTGATCCAAGCCGCATGACAGCAGGTGGTCGTTCTGAATACGTTCCGAAAGATTCTAATGAATCAAAGTCCGGTCGCTCTGTAAACCGCCGAACCGAAATCATCATTACACCAAAACTGGATCAGTTTTTCCAATTGATGGAAACGCAACCAAAAGATTAATTTTTAAATTAAAAATAACCACCTGAGCGGAGTGACTAAAATAAAAGTTGCTCCGTTCTTTTTATCATCCCATTTAAACTCCACACTTTCCACAAAGAAATAATATTACTACAGCATTGGTTCTCGTAAAGCAAAACTAAAAGTTACCAATTGAAATCGAAAACTCTTCTCGACTTGAATTTAAAGTTTGAAATCCAGCTTGGCTTCTGAAAGGATTTTGATAACTTTGAGTCAAAACAAATGCTGGAATATTCAAACTGCCAAATTGAAAAAGTATCTGCGCATCAGATCGGAAATAAAACCGACGAAGAACCTTTAGTTTTATCAAAATCTCCTCTCCAGATTGCTGATGAACAGTTAAAAAACTTGCTGCACGATTATTTTTTTAGTGCTTTTGAAAATTCTGAATTTTACTGTTTCACTCATGAAAATGATGATTTAAAACAAAACTCCTTGTTCCGGCTCGCCAGCCAGGTTTTTGAAGATCCTTCGCAGTTCCACGACCAATCGACATACATTGCGAAGCATTTGTATGAAGTGTCCTTGCATCCACAGATCAAATCAGGCGATCTTTTTGTGGCTTACATTTCGGACGTCATCATAGAAGGGGAAATGATCAATGCAATCGGTATATTTAAATCCGAAAACAAATATTCTTTTCTCAAACTGGAAGGAAATGAAGATCATTTTTCTTTAAAATATGACAATGGCATCCATGTCGAAAAACTGGATAAAGGCTGTTTGATCTTAAATCTCGAAAAAGAAGATGGCTATCGCGTTTGTATCGTTGATCGATCCAACAAATCCATCGAAGCGCAGTATTGGCGGGACGATTTTTTGAACTTGAAGCCTTGCAACGATGATTTTTATTACACCAAGCAATACATGAACGTCACCAAAAATTACATTTCCGATCAACTCAAAGAAGAGTTTGAGGTGAGCAAAGCCGATCAAATTGATCTCATGAATCGTTCAGTTTCCTATTTCAAAACGAACGATAATTTTGTAAAAGAAGATTTTGTATCAGAAGTTTTCCAGGACCAAAATGTTATCGAATCGTTTGACAATTACAAAACCACTTTTTGGGAAGCAAGCGATGCTGTGTCACAAGATCATTTCGAAATTTCTCCGCAAGCTGTTCAAAAAAATTCTCGTATTTTCAAAAGTGTTTTAAAGCTCGACAAAAATTTTCATGTTTACATTCACGGCAATCGTGATCTTATTCACCGAGGAGTTGACCCAGATGGTAGGAAGTTTTACAAGATTTTTTATAATGAAGAAAAATGACAAACGCTTTGAATGATGATGAATAAATTATGACATACTTTCAATGATTTAAATCTGAAATAATCTATTAGAGAAAACTTATGAAGGCGATTGTAATAACAAAATACGGTTCTCCTGATAATCTTCAACTCAATGAAGTTACTAAGCCAACTCCAAAAGAAAATGAGGTTTTGATAAAAATTCATGCTACTGCTGTGAATGATTATGATTGGAGTATGATGAGAGGCGAACCCTTTTTATACCGATTGATGTTTGGTTTGTTCAAACCCAAAAATCAAGTTCCGGGTATGGAATTGGCTGGGGTTGTTGAAGCGCTAGGTGAAAATGCAAATTTATTTAAAATTGGAGATGCGGTGTACGGAGATATTTCGGAACATGGATTTGGTAGTTTTGCAGAATACATCTGCATAAATGAAAAAGCTGTCGTAAAAAAGCCTAAAAAGATGAGTTTTGAAGAAGCTGCATCAATCCCGCATGCTGCGATGTTGGCCTGGCAAGGGCTCCATGATATTGGGAAGATGAGAAAAGGGCAAAAAATATTAATTAATGGCGCCGGAGGAGGAGTGGGTACTTTCGGTTTACAATTCGCAAAATTATTGGATGCTGAAGTGACGGGAGTTGATACAGGTGATAAATTGAAGATGATGAAAACATTAGGCTTTGATCATGTCATTGATTATAAAAAAGAAGAGTTCACAAAAAACGGCCAACAATACGACCTAATTCTGGATGCGAAAACAACCCGTTCAACTTTCGATTATCTGAGAGTTTTAAGTCCCGGTGGTACTTATGTCACCGTTGGAGGGTATTTGACTCGGATTTTACAGACCTTTATTCTAAGACCGTGGATTTCCAGGTTCTACAAAAAGAATGTCTATGTTCTTGCATTGAAAGCAAACAAAGGATTGGAAAATGTAAATAAACTTTTCGAAGCTGGAAAAATTCAACCTGTCATAGATGGCCCCTACCCTTTAATTGAAGCACCTGGGCTTATCCAATACTTTGGTGAAGGAAAGCATCTTGGAAAAATCATAATTAAAGTGGATCATGAGGATGATACCAACAAAAACTGAAGTCAAAAACAGTATCAATAAATTGTGAATAATGGATTTAAAAGAATTAATAAATAGTTGGTTTAGCAAATGGGAAGAGGGAGATTTTTATAATTTACCCATTACTGAAAACTTCAAACATACGAGTCCTTTTGGAACGATAGATGGAAAAAAACAATACATCAGTTTGGTTGAAGCTAACAAGGACAAATTTTTGGGTTATCGTTTTGAATTACATGACGAGATTTTTGAAAAAGAAAAGGCATGTGTCAGATACACTGCGACTCAAGGAGACTTTACTTTGGACGTAAGTGAGTGGTATTATGCTGAAAATGGTCTGATTGAAAGAATTGTATCTTATTACCATATCGGAGAAATACAGGAATCCAGACAGCTTTCAAACTTTTAAAGAGAAATCTATTGCAATTCTTGCTATAAAATAGCTTCTCGCACTACAACTAAGACATTTAATAATACCTTCCAAATTGAAATTGACTCAATTTTGATGGACGAATTGATTGCTCAGTTTTTGATTTATTTACTTTCAGTATTAAACCGTAATATGGATTAGTATTTCAGTAAAAAGGATAAGCATGACTTCTTTATTGCCTTTAATTTTGTAAAAGAAAATTATAAAACTAAAAGCAATAAACCATGCTCGGAAAAGCAATTTCTAACCTAATGATAAAACCCGGCAAGTCGCCTGTTTTTGAAACTCCTGATAAATATGGATTGGATTATGAGGACGTAACTTTCAGGACCAGTGATGGTGTCACACTTTCAGGGTGGTTGGTCAAGGGTGAAAAAGACAAAGTCATTATACAATCTCATTTTGGAGTGCAATGCTCCCGATGTGGATTTACAATTGAGGGTAAGGGAATGATGGAGAAATCCCTATGGAATAGCGATATTCATTTTCTTAACCAAGTTAAATATTTAATAGAAGCAGGCTATTCGGTGTTAATGTACGATATGCGTAATCATGGTGACAGCGAACAAAGGGGCTGGATAACTTGGGGAAAAGATGAACGTAAAGATATCATTGCAGCAATTCAATTCATTGAAAAACATGAGGACTATAAAAATGCAAATATTGGCTTACTATCAATTTGCATGGGGCAGGCGGCAAGTACTTTTGCCTTCGGTCTCGAACCTGCAATGAAGAAATTTAAGAACTTGAAAACTATGATTTCAGTGCAGCCCTTAACGTATGATTACTTTGTGGCAAATATGGGACTTCCAATGTTTTTGGTAAATGCAGGAAGTAAGTATAGTAAAAATAAAAGGAATACAGATCTAACGGGGGATTCTTTTTTGCCCTATGTAAAAGACATTTCAGTACCAACGTTTGTTATCCAAAATAGTAATGACCCGATGACCGATTTAAATATGGTCAAACAATATTTCATTGACTTGACAGTCGAAAAAGAAATACTGTGGCTTGATTTAGAGAAGAAAAGAGCTGCTGCTTATGATTGGTTAGGCAAAAACCCGAAGCCGATATTGGATTGGTTTGATAAATACATGAATTAAATTTTCCAAATAAAATTAAATAAAATGGTTAACGAACAACAAACGCAAATGCTGACTGCACTTGCGATGGGGCTCTCTACGCCCCCTCGAACACCCATTCTCAGATCACCAAAAGAATATGAGATGGATTACGAAGAAATTTCCTTTGAAACAGCTGATGGTGTTACCATCAAAGGCTGGTTTATCCCAGCTGATTCGGACAAGGTAATTATCAGCAACCACTTCTCTCCAGCCAACCGATATGGTTTTGCAGGACATTTGGAAGGCTTGGATTTTGCAGGTGGTTTTGAGGTTAACTTTTTACCTCGCTACAAAGCTTTACATGATGCAGGTTACAATATTTTGGCGTATGATTTAAGAAGTCACGGTGAGAGTGGAGACGGAGAAGGCAAAATATCAGGCGTAGGTTACTACGAATGGCAAGAGGTCTTAGCATCTATAGAATACGTCAAATCTAGAAATGAATCTGCCAAGATTGCCCTTTCAAGCATGTGCATGGGCGCTAATGCTACACTTAATGCTATGGAGCATAAACCAGAGGCTTTTGAGGATATCAAATGCCTGTTATGTATTGCACCATTAAAAGGACAGACAACAATAGAACGTCAGGCTGGACAAATGGGAATAGATGCAGATGCTGCTTTAGAAGCATTTGAACCAATTTATAATGGAATCACAGGCTTGACAGTAGCGGATCATGACATCATTCCTAAGTTCAAAAATCTCAATATTCCGACATTCTTTTTTCAGGTAAGAGATGATTCGAATTCACGTTGGACAGATGTGCAGGAAATGTATGACCTTACGCCAGTTGAGGATAAAAAAATACTTTACATGGAAGGAACTCCTTTACGATTCAAAGGCTATAATTATTTCTCCGAGCATCCTGAAGAAATGGTCGAGTGGTTTGATGCGCACATGAATTAAAAGGTTTTCAAAATAAATTCAAATAAAAAATCATGAAAAATAAAACAATATTAATCACAGGAGCAAGCACAGGTATCGGTCGTGCAACAGCTGTTTATTTTCAGGAAAAAGGTTGGAATGTGATAGCGACTATGCGTACTCCTGAAAAAGAAGAAGAATTGACGAAATTGGAAAATGTTTGGGTGGCAAAACTTGATGTCACTCAAGTCGATACCATTGAAGATACAGTAAGCAAGGGTATTGCGAAATTTGGAAAAATCGATGTTTTGGTAAACAATGCTGGCTATGGTGCCTATGGTCCTTTGGAAGTTTTTCCCAGAGAAAATATTGTCCGTCAATTTAATACCAATGTAATTGGTCTGTTGGACGTAACCAGAGCACTTATACCTCATTTCAGACAAAATAAAAATGGTGTCATTATCAATATTTCTTCTGTTGGAGGAAAAGCTACTTTCCCTTTAGGGGCTCTTTATCATGGGACTAAGTTTGCTGTTGAAGGGATTACAGAGTCAATGGTCTATGAACTGGAGCAAATTGGCGTCAAAGCAAAAATCATTGAACCAGGAACTATTGCCACCGATTTTGCAGGACGTTCCTTCGATTTTCAAAATGACGATACCATTCCAGAATATCAGCCAATGATAAATACAATGATGGCTGGAATTGGGGATGTAACTACTGATGAAAACAGGGTTTCTCCTCCTTCGGCAGTAGCTGAAGTAATATTCCAAGCTGCAACAGACGGAACTAACAAATTACGCTACACTGCTGGTCAAGATGCTGATGTATTTTTAAGTGTTAGAAGAAATTCAAATGATGAAGAATATTTTGAGGCAGTTAAAAAGCAATTTGGGTTTTAAGCATTAAGGAAAATACTATTTGCCAAAATAAAACATTAATCGTAATATGAATAATAAAGCAATTCTTGTCTACGATAAAACTCAGAGCAAATAGTGGAGAAATTTGATGCACATTTGAAATAATATTTTGTAGAAAATATAATGTTATGTTTAGTTCAATTTGGTTTTGGATAATTCTGGCTTTAATTGCCATTTTTGTTATCTTAAATATCACGGGCCGCAAATCGGTTCATCACGAAATCATCATCAATGCCTCTCCCGAGAACGTTTGGGCAGTATTGATGGATACCGACAATTATAGCTCCTGGAATCCAGTGATGAAATTGGTGGATGGAGAAATTAAAGAAGGCAATCGTGTAAAATATCACTTTACTCAAGATGAGGGAAATGAATATGAAATTCCTTCAACGGTGAAAAAAGTAGTTTCTAATAAATTATTAAATCAAGGCGGAGGAATGCCTTTTATTTTAACCTTTGATCATCAATACATTCTTGAACCACTGGAAAATAGAACAAAAATGGTTATTCATGAAGATTATACAGGAATTGGTGTAAATTTTTGGAACCCGAAACCCGTTGGAAAAGCTTACGGCCGATTGAATGAAGCATTGAAAAAGCGAATAGATTCACTAAATAATTGGAATGAAGGAAATAAATAGAATAAAAACAATAAGTCAGGTACATGATTTTTATGACTTTGAAAAACCGAAACATCCTTTGGTTTCCGTGCTTCCGATAGATGATCGAATGACCAATTTTGATTACGGAGATCAGAGCTACATTTTTGACTTTTATCAAATCAGTTTAAAACAAGGCATTTCTGGATCCATGGTTTATGGCCGCAATTCTTATGACTTTCAGGAAGGGACAATGACCTTCATAAAACCGAATCAGGTGGTGAAGGTTGAAAACCCTGAAGTCATTGAGGGAAGTTCCGGCTGGACGCTGCTTTTTCACCCTGACTTGCTCCGAAAATCGGAATTGGGTAGGACGATTGAAAATTTTTCCTTTTTCAATTACGAAGTGCATGAGGCGTTGCATCTTTCAGACGATGAAAAGCAATCTTTGACAGAATTGGTTCAAAAAATTGAAAAGGAGTACAATCAAAATATTGACAAGCATAGCCAGGAATTAATCATTTCAAACATCGAATTGCTCCTGAAATATTGCAAGCGATTTTATGATCGGCAATTTTATACCCGTACTAATTTGAACAAAGATTTCATTTCTAAATTTGAAAAAATCCTGAGTGATTATTACGCCTCTGACAAACCGTTTGAACTAGGTGTTTTGTCTGTAAATTATTGTGCAAAAGAAATGAATATGTCCTCAAATTATTTAGGAGATTTGATAAAAAATGAAACAGGGCAAAGTGCCAAAGAGCATATTCAGGATTATTTAATTGAAAAGGCCAAAACCAAAATCATAGGCACAAATGAATCCATAAGTGAGATCGCCTACGGCTTTGGTTTTGAATATGCACAGAGTTTCAACAAGTTGTTTAAAGCAAAGACTGGGATGAGTCCGACAGAGTATCGGAATTTGAATTAATTTGATAAAACGAGATCCCTTCCTAAATCTTTGAATTTAAACTTCCTGCATTTTACGGATTTGGCTCAAAAGCATTTTTTTGGGAGTAAACGGAAGCGTTGCCATCATCATCTTTTGTCCAAAAGTCAATCCTGCTATGACGTTGAGTTTTCCGGAAAGCATGCCTTCGTATCCATCCTGAGCAACTTCCCGTGCGCTGAAAGTGTTTTTAAATAATTCGGTTTTATCCATTCCCGAGGTTGATGCAAATTCCGTTTCAGTAGCTCCCGGGAGCAAAGCTGTAATCGTGATATTTGTGTCATGCAACTCTTCTGCAATGGCATTGCTGAAAGAAGTCACATAAGCTTTTGTTGCGTAATATACAGCCTGAAGCGGTCCCGGCAGCAGGCTTGCTGTAGAGGAAACATTTAAAATTTTTCCGCTATTTCTTTGTACAAAATCTGGTAAAAAAAGTCTCGTCAAGGCCGTGAGCGCAGTCACATTAAGGTGGATCATCGTCAAATCCAAATTCCAATCTCTTTCATGAAATTTTCCACGACCACCAAAACCTGCATTGTTGATCAGATAATCCACTTCAATTCCTGTGTTTTTAACTTCATCGTAGATCTCTTTCGGAGCATTTGATTGGCTCAAATCTTTAGCAATGACCATGACGTTTACACCATGCTTTTGCTCTAATTCATTTTTAAGTTCCTTGAGTTTATCAGCTCTTCTTGCGGTAATAACCAGATCGCCTCCATTTTCTGCATGGATTCGTGCAAATTCTCTCCCAATTCCACTTGATGCTCCTGTGATTAATGCTACTTTTTTCATTTTAATTGATTTATTATTATTAATCTGAAATAAATTAGTGAGTACTTACTCACAATTATGTTAAAATTTTTTATACTTTATATTTAGCTAAAAGAAATAATTTGTCCTGTTCACTATATTCAATGCCATCTCTCAGCATACTGATTGAAGTTGAGTCAATAATTTGAATGAGCAAAGCTGCCTCTTTTTCAGGAGTTGCAAATCCTAGTTTTTCAAATGCCCAGGTTAATTTGTCAATGATTGGCTTCATTTTATTTGAATTGTTATATTCTCTCTGCCACTTTAAAATAAACTGCAATTTCCAAAAATCCTTTTCTACCCTATCAACTTTGCTCATTTCAAAGGGAAGTACAATTGTTTTTCGAATCACTTCCTTTGGATCATCTTCGAAAAGGATGTGTGCAAACACCTTACTCAGGCGTCGATGTGCGTCTGCTACAATGGCGTCCAAAAGGCCTTTTTTATTCTCGAAATGACGAAAAATCAAACCTTCTGATACCCCTGCTTTTTTTGCAATCTTGCTGGTGGAAGTAATATTATATCCGTCATTAGCAAAAAGTACCAAAGCCGCTCTTAAAATATTTTCTTTCTTATCTGTCATCTATACCCATAACAACAAAAGTGAGTAATTACTCACAAATGTATGATCTTAAAATTTAACTCGCAAGTATTACTATAATAAATTTTCCTCTTTTAGCCATTCAAAACATTCTTTGGCGGTATTGCTTTGCAGAAAATTGCAAGGTGATATTTACCTGGTTTTTTGTTTTAAAAAGTTACTTTTTTTAATAAGAACTATTATGCTCATAATTCGTATGTTATCACAAACTCCTGGTTTTTACAAGTATTATAAAACAAAAATCAGGTACATGCTTAATTTTTCTACAAATCATTTATATTAGCGCTAAGCACTTGAATATCACCTAATTCTAAATTAAAAATTTGACTAATGAAATTCGGAGCAAGAACCCTTAGAATGCGTAGTAAAGGTAAGGACGTTGAAGAACTTCAGCTGCGACTGGCTGGATTTTCCGGAACCGTTTGGGACGGCGATTTTGGCGCTAAAACGAAGAACCAGGTTAAGCAATTTCAAAGGGATTTTATGAATACGGCGAGACCTGATGGAATAGTCGGCCCTAAAACCTTTACCGCATTGAATATTTTTGCCAACCGATATTCATTGGATTTTGATGATATAGCCTGTCCTGCAAAAGCTGGTGATGATAGTGAATTCTGCTCTTGTAAAGGATTTGGTCAACAACGATTCAAAAAACTTTTTTTGAAAACCAGATCCCCGATGGTCCTTGATTGGAGCCGCTCCGGCAAAGATGAAATGAGTGAGTCAAAACACCAGTACGAATATCCCGGAATTCATAAGGCTGTACTGCACACCTATCGTGCTTTTTTGTTTTATGCTGATACGGGAAAGTACATCAAACCCAGAATCACATCCGGCTACCGTTGCCATATTAATAATGTAAACCGAAGAAGAACTTCCACCAATCACATGGGTAAAGCACTTGATTTTAGTTTCAACGTTCGTCGCGGAAAAGATAAACGCGAGGTTTGCAATGATGCTCGGGAATTATTGGTTGAAAAAAGCAATTGTCAAATCCGCTGGAATAAAAAAAATCTAAAAGCACTGGAACCAGGACATCCCGGCGTGGGAAGAGAATTTACAGCAGATACATGGGTTCACCTTGATGTGCGTCAGTACGATGATAAATATTTACAGGATCGATTTTTTGTGACCAGTGAAAAGGAATTGGACAATAAGGAGCTGTGAAACTGAACAATTATATCATTCTTAATACCTTTCAAATAATATAGTAGGACAAACGTCAGCATTGTAATTTCAGTTTGAATCCTTCATAAATAATTAGGATATTCAAGCTGCTGATAAACTACATTTCCCATATTAACTTAAACCTGTTCTTTTATCTAAAATTGAGTAATTGAATTTGTGAATATTTGATATATGCTGAAGACGGTTAAAGCTCTGTTTATTATCCTATTGGCTGGAATCATAACAGCTTCTTTGATCATACTTCCTTTACCCCCTACAGGGCCGATAGGTCCATACCTCAATGGTGTTTTCCCGGAAACAAGTCCGGGTGTTGGTGGCTCATGGGCATTGTATGATCCATTTCCAAATATTGGGATAGGATCTCCACTGAGGATTTTGGAATTTCCGGGCAGCTCTGACATCTTGGTGCTTAGCAAACTAGGCGAGGTATGGCGAGTTTCTTTGGAAGACCAGACTAAGGAACTTATTCTCGATATTAAAGACCGATCTTTCAAAAAAGGCGAAGCAGGTACAGTAGGAATGGTTTTGCATCCTGAATTTGGAAATCCTAATACTCCCGACAAACAATTGATTTTTCTGTTTTATCGTACAAAACCTGAACCTGATGAATTTCATGAAAAAGGATTCAATCGACTTTCAAAATTTGCATGGGATCCGATTTCTGAAAATTTTGATCCGGATAGTGAAGAAATATTGATTCAGCAATATGACCGAAGCACCTGGCACAATGGCGGTGGAATGTTTTTTGGACCTGACGGTTTTTTATACCTCTCATTAGGTGATGAAGGTCATGAAGACTTTCAATCTATTTCAACACAACAAATTTCCGGCGGCCTGTTTAGTGGAATTATTCGGATTGATGTTGACAATGACCTTAGCCGGAGCCATCATATCAGAAGACAACCTCAGGCCAATGGTTTACCTCCCAGCGGTTGGGGAGATACCTACACCCAAGGATATTCCATCCCAAACGACAATCCATGGGTAAACCCAGACTCTTCCACGCTCGAAGAGTTTTATGCCATTGGCATACGAAGCCCATATTCTATGCATTTTGATTCAATAAGCCAAAAAATTTGGCTATCTGATGTAGGTGCCGGCAAACGAGAAGAAATAAGCCATGTAGAAATGGGTGACAACTTGCAATGGCCTTTTTTAGAAGGCACATTGGAATCTGAGGAACATCAAAAGCCAGATCCATTGATTGGCCAGGAAAAAGGAGTTTATTACGAATATGACCGTTCATTAGGATCCTGTATCATTGGCGGAGGGATTTATTGGGGAGATGTATTCCCAAGCCTTTATGAGAAATACCTCTTTGCAGACTATATACAAGACAAACTGATGGCGATTACTACGGACGGTAGCGGTGCAGGAATAGAATTTGAAATACTTCTCTCAAGTCTTGGGGGCCAGTCTATAGAATGGCCCGAATCCCCTGGAATAACTGGTGTACATCTGTTGACAAATGGAGACATATTACTGACTATTACAGGTGAAGATTTTACTGAACCTGGAAAAATCCTGAAGCTGAAACAAAACGATGTGGTACCTGATCCGCCTTCAAATTTATCAGAATTAGAAATATTTTCTGACCTGGATGAACTCACCCCAGTTTCCGGCATTATCCCCTATAAGGTAAATACACCACTTTGGTCTGACAGAGCCATAAAAAAACGTTGGCTTGCAATCCCTAATGATGGAGAATTTGATTCTGAAAATGAATGGATCGATTTTAAAAGTAATGCAGAGTGGACTTTTCCCGAAGGGTCCGTATTTATTAAACATTTCGAATTGCCGATTACAACCGATATAGAAGGAGAATCTGTACCATTAGAAACTCGCTTTTTTGTGATTGGAAAAGATGGAATCGGTTACGGTTTGACTTACGAATGGAATGACGATGGGTCAGATGCTGTATTATTGAGAGGTGGCAGCTCAAAAGAGTTTGAAATAACTAACGGAACTCAAACTGTTTTCACTCAAAAGTGGGATTTTCCCAGCCGTAATAAATGCATGACTTGTCATACAGACAATGCAAAATATGTTTTAGGTGTTAAGACCCATCATTTGAATGGGGATTTATATTATCCTGATCTTGGAAGAAGTATGAACCAACTTGAATACCTAAATCTTTTGGGGATTTTCCGACAAAATATTGGTAATCCGGATGCTTACTCCAAAGCTTTTCCAATCGATGATGAAACGGTTGACTTGGAACTTCGGATTAGTTCCTATCTCGATGCCAATTGTTCTTCCTGTCATCGATTTGGAGGTGTCCCCGGATTAAGCCTTGATTTTCGATTTGTTGTTCCTTTGAAATTACAAAATAGCATCAATTTTCCAACTCAGAGTCCAGCTTCTGATCCCAATAGACAGATCATAAAACCTGGCGATCACGCTGCTTCAGAAATCTGGATTCGGGATGGTAGTTCGGAAGATAATCGAATGCCACCAATTGGTCGAAATTTAGTAGATCAGATGTATGTTGATTCTCTGGCCAAATGGATTGACAATCTTACTGAAGATGATCACCAGATCAATGCATTGTTTTTGTACCCAAACCCTTGTAAGGATTGGTTAAGACTACGGATAAAAGATGATTGGACTCCTCCTTTTCGAATAAAAATTTACTCTCTCAATGGCAGATTACTGCTCCAGGAATCAGCGACAACAAGATCCCATCAATTAGATTTGACACAGCATCCACCAGGCACTTATTTGATTGAAGTTTCAACTGGAGGAGAGAAACAAATCGGTAAATTTATTTTATACTAATTTTTCAACTTGTTAAGACAGGTATTTTGTTCTAGTTAAATCTTCTGATACCTCCCAAAGTTTTTTTGCCACATCTTCGTCGTGTGAATGAGGTTTTGAAAGGATTTTCCCTGCCTTTCCTTTCATTTCATTAAAACCAGTTGGGCCAAAATAATCTCCACCATTTACATCATTACCAAGGGCTGCATAAAGGGTTGGTTTTGCTCCTTCAGCTGGTGAGTGAGTGACAAATGGAATAAAAGGAGCGAACACGATTTTCATCCACAATGGAACATGCTGGACTAAATTAGTCATTGAAACGCCTGGATGAGCTGCTGTGGAAATCGTTTGATAGTTTGCTCTTTTAAGTCTCCGTTGCATTTCGTAGGCATACATAAGACAAGCCAGTTTGCTTTGACTATAAGCTGCCAGTGCTGAATAATTGTTTTTACTTTGTAAATCATCAAAATTGATTTTTCCTGATTTATGTGCATTAGAACTCAAAGAGATAATTCGGGAATTTGATGTTTTTTCGATAGTATCTAGTAATAGACCTGTCAATTTGAAGTGTCCCAAATGATTGGCGGCCAGTTGCAATTCAAATCCATCATCAGTAAGAGTGAAGGGAGGCATCATTACACCTGCATTGTTGATTAAAAGATCTAATTGATCAAATCTCTTTAAGTAGTTCTCCGCAAAATCATCTACCGAATTTAGTTTGCTTAGGTCAATTTGGATAGCTTCCAAATCAGCTTTGGGAGCTTGGATTTTGATTTTTTCAATAGCATTATTTGCTTTTTCCAAGTTGCGGCAGGCTAAAATCACTTTCGCATCTTTTTTAGCCAACGCCAGTGCAGTTTCATAGCCTAAGCCAATATTGGAGCCAGTAACAACTGCTATTCTTCCTTTCTGAGAGGGGACTTTGTTAAAATCGAATGTAGACATTTGTGGGTATTTAAAAGTGAAATTTCAATGAATAATATACATCCAAAAGTTGGAAGCCAATCATTAGTATTTCCAGCTTTGATTAATTGAAGCGTATTTTTTAAAGCTAACTAATTTTTGGCGCAACCCAAAAGATTTGTTGATGTCTTTTGTCTAGAAAACTAATTTTTTAGTAGAAAAACTAATCAATTAGTTGATAAACTAAAATTTTAGTTGTAGGTTTGAATCCTATTTTCATCATAAACCATTTTTATGCAAAAATTAGCTAAACGTGAAGAACAGATCATGCAGGTTTTGTGGCAATTGGAAAAAGCTTTCGTGAAAGACATCATTAAAGAATTTCCAAATCCCCAGCCACATTACAACACCGTTTCCACCATCGTACGGATCCTTGAAAAGAAAGGATTTATCGCTCATGAGTCCTTTGGAAATATCCATCAATACTATCCTGTCATTTCAAAAGAAGATTATCAAAAAAGCGCCATTGGCGATGTGCTTAAGAATTATTTTGACGATTCGTACAGCAAAATGGTGGCTTATTTTGCAAAGGAAGAGAAGATCAGCGAAAAGGAGTTGAATGAGATTATCCAAATGATTAAAAACAAAAAACAATGATACCTTACATTTTACACATTTCGATTTTGGTAGCTTGTTCGTATATTTTTTACAAACTTTTTTTGGAAGGTGAGACTTTTTTTCAATTGAATCGTTGGGTTTTGTTGGGCTGTGCCATGTTGGCTTTTGTACTTCCATTTTTTGAAATACCTCAGGAATGGTCATTACGCACAGTTGAGGCGACGATCAACCAGCATGAAATTAAAAAAGAAAAACCTGCTGTTGCCAATTTTGAACAATCAAAAGAAAAACCTGATCATCAGCACTTGCATGATCATAATCACGGGACAATGCACGAGTGCGCGCATTCCACAGAAGATGTTGCTGTTGTTCTACCAGCATCTAATGAAAATTCATGGAACGAAATGTCATGGTCAGAAATTTTGATGTACACTTATTTCGCTGGCATGACGGTCTTTGCCCTGAATTTTTTGATGCAGCTTGTCCTACTTTTCTACAAAATGCTAACGCTACCGACCATTCGGGACGGGCGATTCAAGATCGTCGAAATGAATAAAGACAAAGCACCGTTTTCGTTTTGGAACCGAATCTTCATGAATCCTTCGAAATACGATTGGGATACTTATGATCAAATTCTTCAGCATGAAAAAATCCACATTTCGGAGCGACATACTTTTGATATTATCTTAGCGGAACTACTGGTGATCATGCAATGGTTCAACCCTTTTGCATGGTTTTACCGAAAGGCAGTGGAGAATAATTTGGAATATTTGACTGACTATAAAATGCTGACAAAAGGCACTGATCGGCAATCCTACCAGATGAATTTGTTAAAAATTACAGTTCCCGATCTGCCTTTAAATTTAACCACCAATTACAATCAATCTTTCCTTAAAAAACGAATCAGCATGATGAATACAAAAAAATCTTCGATCAGCTCTGGATGGAAATATTTGTTCCTTTTTCCCCTTCTAGGATTATCCATCGTTTGCCTAAATGCAGTAAAAACTGTTGCAAAAGAAATGGACGCAATGCATAATGATCGATTAGAGCAAAAGCTGGATCAATCTATTGAAAAGACATCCGAAGCTACAATTACGAATCCTACAACAACTTCAATTGAAAAACAGATATCAGAACCAGTCAATACCGAACCAACGATTGAATTGGCCACCACTACAATGGCCGAATTGAGCCTATCTGGAAAATGGACTGGAACCATTCAGAGCAACAAAGTTTGTCTTTCGTTTAAAGATGCAAAAGAATCCAAGTGGCATAATTGGAGAAGATCGGAATGCTTCAACAAGGAAGATTTTAGTAATATTCCTATAGGTTCCGCTGCAAATTTTGAAATGAAACGTGAAGCCGGAATCTTGAAATTTAATGGTCGGTTTGAAAATAATGAAGGCATCGGCACTTATACTTTTGAAGAAAATACTTCTTTCAGAACCTATCTCGAAGGACAAGGTTTTAGCGACATTTCTGAGGAAATGATGTTCCATCTAGCCCTGTCTGATATCAGCAAAAAATATTTATCAGAGCTGAAAAGCATGGGATTCAAAATAGACAATGATGATTTGAAACATCTGGCTCACATGGGACCATCATTGGATTTTATCAAAAAAACCAATAAAGATTTGAATGCCATGGGGTATTCCAAAGTCTCATTGGATGACTTGATATCCCTGTACATTCATGATGTAAACATGGATTATATCAGAGAGCTTCGCGGGATGGGTTTCAAAAATATGACTATCGAAGATATCGTCCAGGCAAGTATTCATGATGTAACACCGAATTATTTTCGATCGCTGAAGGGAGTTGGTTTGGACGATTTGAATATGGAAGAAATGATCCAATTTGCCATTCACGATATTCAGGCAGAAGATATCCAAGCTTTGAAAAACCTAGGCTTCCGGGATATGACGACCGAAGATATTGTCCATGCAAATATTCATGATGTAACGCCGGAATATTTAAAATCTTTTGAAGCTGTTGGTTTGTCAAATATGTCTTTGGAGGAGATTACCCAATTTGCCATTCATGATGTAGAAGCTGAAGATGTAAAAGCATTAAAAAGTTTAGGCTTTCGGGATATGACTCCGGAAGATATTGTTCATGCCAATATTCATGATGTGACCGCTGAATATCTGAAATCTTTTGAAGCTGTTGGTTTGTCAAACCTTTCTATGGAAGAAATCACCCAATTTGCCATTCATGATGTAAAAGCAAAAGATGTAAAAGCGTTACAAAGTCTCGGCTTTAGGGATATGACTCCAGAAGATATTGTTCATGCCAATATTCACGATGTGACTGCTGAATATCTGAAATCTTTTGAAGCTGTTGGTTTGTCAAACCTTTCTATGGAAGAAATCACTCATTTTGCCATCCACGATGTAGAAGCTGAAGATGTAAAAGCGTTACAAAGTCTCGGCTTTCGGGATATGACTCCAGAAGATATTGTTCATGCCAACATTCATGATGTGACGCCAAAATATTTGGAAGAATTAAAAGCCGCAGGATTGAGTGAAATGTCTATGGATGAAGTGGTTCAATTCGCTATCCATGATGTGGATGCTAAAAGTATTCAGGAGCTGAAAAATCTCGGTTTCAAGAATTTGAGCAATGAAGAAATCATACACGCACACATCCACGATGTGGATGCGAAGTTTATTCGTTCTTTGCATCAACTGGGCTTTAAGGATGCTTCAATGGAACAATTGGTTAGTTGCAAAATCCATGATGTGGATGCAGATTATATTAAAAAAGTACAGGCATCCGGAAAAAAAGGACTTACGCTCGAAGATTATATTGCCCTTAAGATCCATGGTCACCACGAACACAAATAAGCGCATGTGAGTTGTTTTTTAAAAAGGATGTTCGTTTGGTTTTATGAAATTGAACGGGCATCTGCATTTTTTTAAATCAGTGAATTTTGATTAAGAGTAAGTTTAAAAAATAAAATCGTAACCACTGTTATTTTTGAAAGGATGTTCGCTTGGTCGTCAAAACCAAGCGTACTTTTTTGTATTTTTAATGTCAATCCATTTCAAACTATATGTTTTCGACCATGAAAAATTAAGATCAAATGAAACCTTCTACTCCCAAAATTATTTTTTTAATTCCGGTTTTTCTAATTGCAATAGTCACTCCTGTTTTCAATCAAAATTGGGATACTTTGGCTGCCGTTCCTGAGAGTTTTACTTTTCCCGTCGTTGCGGTTGTCAATGGAAAAATTCACGTAATGGGTGGAGGCGGAACAGGCGGAGCAACAA
>JANQFJ010000198.1 GCA_028277915.1 Saprospiraceae bacterium | reverse complement strand
ATATCACGGGCCTACCTCTACACAAGCTTTGATGAACAATTATGATGATCTTCTTCAATTTACTGGACAATTGCAGGAGGATTTGAAATTATTGCAGATCTTGCGGGCCTGGCTAAAAGAGGAAACTGTGCAAATTGTACTGGATTTATTGACAAACAATAAATATTTAAATTATTCGGAAGATAAACTTGAACATCTTTTAAAAAAGGAAATATTAATTATGTTTAAAGGACAACAACTCGTTTAGAGGCCATTCCCAAACCAAACCGTTTTTAAATCTTCCGGCACACGAAAGTGTGTATTTTTCGCCTTGTTGAAAAAATTCACCATACTCCTGGTGGCTTCTTTTGACAAGGCGTTAATTATTACCTGTAAAGTTTCCGAACGCTCTTCAAGACGTTCTTCCAAACGAAAAACTGATTTCACAACATCAGGCAACCAGGAAAGAAAACAACCCAAAGGAGCTTCAACTCCCAACATATTCGCAACTTTATCACCACAAAAAAATCGAAGCAATACCTGTGGTGCATTTTTCAATATTTCATTCGAAAATTTATCGCTTGAAAATTCAATCAAAGCAGCAGCCAATTCCTTTCCTGCTTTTGAGGATCTGTGTTGTCGTTGTTCTACTTTTTCAATAAGAAAACGTGCATCGTCCAAGGTGGGCGGAAACAGATCATTTTGAATGCCCAATGCATTCCCAATCACCTTCCAAGTATGCAGATAAGCTTCTTTTCTTGATTCGCTTTCCTCGATTCCGGTTTGTTCCAAGGCATCTAAAATTGAAATACTGAAGGTCATCAAAGTGATCGCCAAATCTTCCTGGTTGATAGGTATTCCAAGTATCTCGATGTTCCAATGTTCCTTTGGGATGAACTTCCTGATGGAAGCGTGGATGAGCCTGACCTTTATAGCCGCTTCCATGGCATGCATTGAATTCAACAAACTACCTGGCGCCAGGACATCTATCAGAAACTGGCCGGTTTCAGCTATCCTTCTGCTAAATTGTTGATGTTTGTCGTCTTTATGCGTCAATCTTCCGGTTTGTGCTAGCACCTCTGCACCATTGGCACAGGCGTAAAGAATTGGTAGTGATTTGAAGTACATAAAGATCAAAAACTTCGGGCCATGATCAACGAATAGGTCATTGGCCATTTTGACTTTTGATCGATCAGCCCAAACTGGAAGTTCCTGATTTTCAGTAACAAAGGACTGAACTTCTTCTGGTAACTGATTTATAGGTATTTCAATATTGCTAATTAAAGTGTCAAATATCTCCCTTGCCACGTTGTCTCCTCTTTTAGCTACAATCCTTTCAATCAAGTCATCAGCCGGAGGATCGGCAATCAATCTTTTTTTATCCAACAATTCATCAGTAATGTATTGTCTATATGTAATAGAACTCAACGGCATTACAACAATTTTTAATATGAATGTAACAATCATTTCCCACATTCACAAAAAGGTTTACTATGGTCACAATGGCTTGGTTGTTGCAAAATGTCCAATAGATTTCCCCTCTCCTACTTTCCCGGTTTTTGAATATTTTAAAAACACCATATTATGAGAAGCCCTAAAACGCTATTGATTTTAAGTTTTCTAACAACTGTTCTGTTTTTTTCAGCTTGCAAAAAATTTGAAGATGTCAAAGTAGTTGAAGATGTCAATTACGAAGCTGAATTTGCCATTCCTTTGATCAATTCGAAACTCTCTTTGCAAGATATTATCGACAGCGAAGGCGATTTTGAAGAGCTCGAAATCGATGAAAATGGAAACATGTTTTTAAACTACAGTGCCGAATTTGAACATAACACTGTCGATGAATTACTAGGCGAAATTCCTTCTATTCCGCTGGTATTGACTGATACTACTATGACTGTTCCAGTTCAGGTTTTTGACAATCTGGAATTGAATAGCATTTCACTAAAAAGCGGAACCCTTTCTTTTAGTTTACATTCCAGCATTGCTGAAAACACGAATGTAACGATCACCATCCCCCAACTCACAAAAGATGGTTTAACCTTTAGTACAAACCTTGATTTAATTTACCAGGGGACTTTGCCGATAACTGCATCGGCCGATCAGCTTCCCATTGAAGGTTATATCCTGGATTTGACTGAAAATTCCGTTCAAATAAATTACGAAGCCGTTACAAATTCAGGGGATCATATTGTGCTAGATTTAGTAACCGGATCCGCTGATGACTGGAATTATGAACTGGTTGAAGGTATTTGGGATCAACAAACTTTTACGATTTCAAATGATAGCATTGAAGTTGACCTGTTCGGAAATTGGTTAGACGGTGAAGTCAGTTTTGAAGACCCCAGATTGGCTGTCAGGGTCGAAAATTCTTACGGCTTTCCAGTAAGTGTTCAACTCAAAAATGCTGTGGCTATTACTTCGGCAGGTAATGAAATTCCTTTGACAACTACTGGCAACAGCTTTGATGTCAATTATCCCTTAATGAATGAACAGGGAGAAATGAAATCCACGACTTTCTACTTTGACAAGAATAATTCGAACATAAAAGATATTCTGAATGCAGGGCCTACAAAATTGATCTACGAAATTGAAGGCACTATCAATCCTGAAGACTTAAACGATCCTGGGTTTCTGACCGATCAAAGTGATTTGATGTCACTCGTGACCCTTGAATTACCAGCTTATGGCACAGCCTCAGGCTTTACGATCGAGACGACTGCAGACATAGATTTGGGAGAAATTGAAAATATTAATGGCGCAGAATTTAAAATAATTACAGACAACGGCCTGCCAATTGACGTATATTTACAACTATATTTTCAGGATGAAAATGAGAACATTTTGGACTCATTGTTCCATCAATCTCAAGCCATTTTGGGGGCAGCTTCGGTTGACACACAGGGCAATACTGTAAATTCAACTGAAATGGTCAATTATATTGATGTTTCAAAAGAACGAATGCTGATGATTCAAAATGCAAAATCTGTAAAAATTCAGGCTTCTTTTTCGACCACAAATGACGGAAATACTTCAGTGATTGTAAACTCATCACAAGAGTTGGAAATAAGAATGGGTGCAAAAATTGGATTGGAAGATTAAGCTTAAACAATTTTTATAAATAACTGCCACCTTTTTCACAGCAAATTATAAACCCATAAAACACTTTTTGAAATTTGATTGAAAGCAATCCTCATCACGGGGATTGCTTTTTATTTGGTATGATCCGGAGGATAAGAAACGATCAATAATCCCAGGAAAGTGATTAATCCGTTGATGATCAATAATTCAAAATTAAACTTGTATCCGAAAAAGAGTAATTCCGAATATTTGTTTACAAAATAAGTCAAAACTGGAGATGCCACACAAATTATCGGTACATAACGATCCACTATATTTCTTTTTGAAAAAAAGCCAAACACAAACAAACCCAGCAAAGGGCCATAAGTATATCCCGCCACTATAAATATCTGCTCAATAACTGCTCGATCGTTTACAAAGTAAAATGCCATGATTACCAAAAAGAGCAGAAATGAAAAAGCAATATGAACGATAAATCGCGTTCGTTTTTGCCCTTCCTTTCCGATGTTTTCTTCTTTTTCAAATCCTAAAAAGTCAACACAAAAAGAAGTCGTCAGTGCAGTCAAAGCAGAGTCAGCACTTGAATATGCTGCTGCGATCAAACCAAGTACAAATACGATCCCAATGGCAGGACTAAGGTGATTAATGGCAATCATAGGATATAGCAAATCTGTGGCTTCTTTGATTTCTCCATTGACCATTCGTGTTGGAATTTCAATGCCCACTTCTACGGAATAGATAAACAATAAAGCTCCCAGACATAAAAAAAGCAGATTCGCAAAAACCAAAACTATGCTAAACCAAAACATATTTTTTTGGGCCTCACCAATATTCCGGCAACTCAGATTTTTTTGCATCATATCCTGATCAAGACCAGTCATCACAATAGCAATGGAAGCGCCTGCTAAGAATTTTTTAAAAAAATTATTTGAGTCTGACCATCCATTTTCAAAAAAGAAAATTTGTGAATAAGGGCTATTCGAAATACTATCATAAATTCCAGAAAAATTTAACTCCAGCCTTTGACTGATTGCAATAACCGTAAAAATAACGGCAAGCAGCATGCAAAGTGTTTGAAGGGTATCTGTCCAGACTATTGTCTTTATTCCACCACGATATGTATAAATCCAGATCAACACAATAGTCATCAAAACAGTCATCCAAAACGGTACGCCAAACGGATCCATTACAAATTCCTGCAAAACAATGGCTACTAAATACAAACGAAACGAGGCTCCTATCGTACGCGAAAGCAGGAAAAATGCAGCACCGGTCTTATAAGAAGAAACGCCTAGTCGCTGCTCAAGAAATGAATAAATCGAGGTCAGATTTAGTCGATAATACATGGGCATCAAAATGGTTGCAATAACCAGATAACCCAGCAAATAGCCCAAAACCATTTGCATGTAGCTAAATTGGCTGCTTTGTACCCAGCCAGGTACTGAAATAAAAGTTACCCCTGAGAGCGAAGCTCCAATCATTCCAAAAGCCACTAAATACCATGGGGATTGGCGTCCAGCAAGAAAAAAGTTGATATTATCTGAGTCCTTTCCTGTGTAATAGGAAATCACCATCAATACTAAAAAGTAGCTTGCTACCACACCTAGAATCACAATAGGACTTAGCGTTTCGATCATATTATTTTCTACTTTGATTCATTCAGAACGCAAAACTAATAAATATGTGGATTTAAAAAAGGTATAGTGCCATCAACGTTTAAGGAAGTTTAAACATTAAAATTTATTAAAATATTATGCCAGTCTCAAATAAATTAAAACAAACAGATAGAGACTTTTTCTGTTGTAATAAAATTGCCCAAACTTGGTAATCACATAATATAATTAAAGACATTACTCCTGAATTTTGGAGCCATAAGCCAAATCTCCTGCATCTCCCAATCCAGGTACAATGAAAGAACGAGCAGTTAGTTCTTCATCGAGAGCCCCAAGCCAGATATGAGCTTTCGGAAAAACCCGTTTTACATAATTGACGCCACTTGTAGAAGCAATCGCAGAGGCAAAATGAATTTGTTTGGGTTTTCCAAAATCCAACAGAGCCTTCACAGCAAGCGCCATGGAAGCACCGGTAGCCACCATCGCATCACAAACAATCAATTCACTGTTTTCAAGATTTGGACAGGAAACGTATTCAAGATTTATTTCAAAGGACCCGTCTTTATGATGTACTCTGTAAGCTGAAATAAAAGCGTTTTGAGCGTGATCAAAATAATTCATAAATCCCTGATGAATGGGCAACCCGGCTCTCAAGATTGAAGCTAAAATGATATTTTGATGAGGAAGGTTGGTATGTGCTATTCCAAGCGGAGTTTCGACTTCATGCTTTTTGTATTCCAGGGTCTTGCTGATTTCATAAGCAAGTACTTCTCCTATTCTTTCCAGGTTTCTCCGAAATCGCAGTCTGTCTTTTTGAATATTTACGTCGCGCAATTCAGCAATGAATTTGTTGGCAACTGAATCATGCTCGGTTAATATAAATGTCATACGCTTAATCCGTTTTTTCAAAACTACTAAAATAAATCTACTTTGGAAACCCCCATAAGAGATAATGTGACTTGTGGCTAAATGTTAAGTAGTTAAGTGGTTGAAAGTTATTAGTTGATTGAGCAATTGGGTAGATTAGGCTTTCCGCACTTCCATCCTTCTTTTCTTTCTTTTTTCTTCTTTTTAGCTTTACAAAGACAGTTTATTAGAGTAATTACCGACATTTACTATGCTAGAGGACTGTATTTTGTACGTTATAATTTGTATATTTAGTAAATCATTCACACAAAAATCAGATCGAACAATTTCAGCAATCTTGCGTTCTATTTGGAATAACCATTGCTGTAATTGATAATATGAATTTGACAAACCAACTTCTATGTGCATTTAATATACTTTAATGGCAAATCAATAATTTGAATATGAAAAATGTTTTCACTCTTTTTTTAGCTGCTTTTATAAGTCTTGGGGTGGTTAGTGCTCAAAATCTTGATTTTCAACCTAATCAATTTGCTGATGACAAAAAAGGAGTGATTTATAATAAAGAACTTGCTTTTGATCTTCGAATGCATACCAATGGATTTGCCATTGCGGCAAATATTGGCCGCATAAAAACATATTATCTTACCAAATACTTTCACTTTGAAATTGGTGAAATTAAACATCCAAAAGAACAAAGACATAGTTTTGACTATCCCAGCAATGGTCGAACTTCACGTTCTTTCGTTTATGGAAAGCAAAATACTTTTATCGTTATTCGAGCTGGAAGGGGCGGGAAACGGTACTTTTCTGAAAAAGCCAAACGCAAAGGGATAGCAGTAGGAATTAATTATCAAGCTGGAGCATCTTTGGGTTTGTTAAAACCTTATTATCTTGATTTTTGGCGTTTTGAAAATGGTGATCCAACCAATGTTTACTTTGTCAGTGAAAAATACACCGTTGAAAACGAAGCTAATTTTTTAGATATCAACAAGATCTATGGTTCTTCTGGATTCACAAAGGGGTTTGGTGAGATTTCAGTTGTCCCAGGTGTTCAAGGGAAATTCGGCGTTCATTTTGCCTGGGGTGCTTTCGACGAATTTGTAAAAGCATTTGAAGCTGGAGTTATGGTGGATGTGTTTTTCAAAAAAATACCAATAATGGTTGATGTACAAAATGCTGAAAACCGCCCATTTTTCATCAATCTTTACATATCTTTGCAGCTTGGAAAACGTTGGTAAGTAGACTGAAACGCGAATAAATTGACAACCTTTAGTGGCCAACTTTTGTAAGCCCTTTTAGTACTTTCCTTCACAATCATTCCTAAACTTTATAAACTAGCAGTTGTTTAACACGCTGAACAGCTGTCGTTTTAAATTTAAAACAGCATTCAACTACAATGTTTGAATTACCAATAGTAGAAAATAAGGAACCGAGGAAGCGCAAACCAAACTGGCTTAGAGTAAAGCTACCGATCGGTCATGAATATAAAAAGGTTCGCTCTCTTGTTGATCAGTACGAATTACATACGATTTGTCAAAGCGGCAATTGCCCAAATATGGGAGAATGCTGGGGAGAAGGTACAGCAACATTTATGATATTAGGTAATACCTGTACTCGTTCATGCTCATTTTGTGCTGTTAAAACCGGAAGACCACCTGAATATGATGAAGACGAACCGCGCAGAGTTGCTGAAGCCATCAAATTAATGGAGGTCAAACATGCTGTCATCACTTCTGTCAACCGAGATGAATTGAAAGATAAAGGAGCTGAAATCTGGTATCAAACTGTGAAGGCTGTAAAAGAATTATCACCTGTGACAACTATCGAAACACTAATTCCCGATACCAGAAGCAATTGGGAAGCGCTGGAGCGCATGATCTCCGCAGGCCAGGAAGTTGTTTCACACAATATGGAAACCGTTGAAAGCCTTTACAGAAAGGTTCGCCCTCAAGCTAAATATCAAAGAAGTTTGGAGCAGATAAAACGTACCAAAGCTTATGGGAAACGTACAAAGTCCGGTATTATGGTTGGATTGGGTGAAAAGGACGAAGAAGTTTATCAGATTATGGATGACCTTTTAGCTCATGACTGTGATGTGCTTACCATCGGCCAATATTTACAGCCTACTAAGATGCACCTTGAAGTAGCTGAGTACGTTCATCCTGATAAATTTGCGGAATATAAAAAGATTGGATTGGAAAAAGGTTTCGATTTCGTAGAAAGCGGTCCGCTTGTCCGGTCTTCTTATCACGCGGAGCGACATTTATAAAAACCCTAAAGCTCTTCTTAATTTGTCGTGGATTGCTGTATTTTCATAGATCCCACTAAACATCCGGGCTCCAGGTCCGAATGCAAAAACGGGGATCAAATCAGCAGTATGATAATCTGTCGTAAATGCAGTTTTTAAATTTCCTACAGTTGAGCCATCAAGAATGGAATAACCCCCGGTTTCGTGATCCGCTGTGACTACGACCAGCGTTTCTCGATCACGGACTGCAAATTTTAAAACTTCGCCAATTGTTTTATCAAAATCGATCATTTCACTCACGATATAATCCGAATTGTTGGAATGCCCACCCCAATCTATTTGAGCTCCTTCAATGACCAGAAAAAAGCCTTGCTCAGGCTGGTTTCTAAGGTATGAAATTGCCATTTTACTAGCCAATCTCAAATACCTGCGACCAGATGCTCTTGGCAATGGATCATCATCAGCAGTGAAATACGCGAAGTTTTTATTTTTGGGAATCTGGCAGGCCGCCAAATCTTCTTTAAAATAATCGGACACATAATAACCCAACTCTTCCAGTTCCTGGTAAATATTTCTTTCGTCTGTATTTCTTCGATCAAAATATTTTTTACCGCCACCGACAAAAAAATCAATATCAGTTTTTACAAAATCTGCAGCAATTGCTTCATACATTTCACGGTGTTTCTGATGGGCGATAAAACTCGCAGGAGTAGCATGGACGATTGTAGATGTACTTACTATTCCAGTAGCATAACCATTTTTGTCCGCTTCTTCCAAAACTGATTGAACCGCAAAGGTATCTGCGTCGACACCAATAGCACCATTGTATGTTTTTACACCACAGGAAAAAGCTGTTGCACCGGCAGCAGAATCAGTTACGAGACTATTTCCAGAATACGTTTTATGTAAACCAATTACAGGAAATTTTTCAAGATTAAGTTTATTTCCATTCATGTAAAGACCCGCGGAGATTTGAGTAATCCCCATGCCATCACCAATCATCAAAATAACATTTTTTGGCCTGGGGTTTTGATATTGTTTGGTCTTTAAACTATCAACCATTGGTTTTTCTTCATTAATCGCAATGTCGGATTTTGGAGAAAAACCAAGTGCATTAAAAAAAATTATCGAACCTATCGCAAGAGATTTATACATAAACGGGATTATTTTTCATCTTATACTAAAAAGTAACGTTTCCCCGGCAAAGTTTTCACAATGCCTTTAAATTCTAAATCAAGCATAATCTCTGCCATTTTGCTAGAATTTAAACGGGTTTCTTTTGAAAGTTTGTCAATACTGAGATCATCAACATTTTGAAGCAAATCTACAATTTGTTGTTCTTCTTCAGACAATTCAACAAACAGGCTCTTTTGAACGCTTTTATTTTCACTTTTCTTGTCCCAACGCATGATATATCCCAAATCTTCAGCACTTTCTATCAAAGCGGCTTTATGCGTTTTAATCAGATGATTACAGCCTTGACTAAATTTATCATTTAAACGTCCGGGAACAGCAAAAACGTCTTTGCCATAATTATTTGCCATATGAGCGCTGATCATAGAACCTCCTTTTTGGGCTGTCTCAATTACCAACAAAGCATCACACATCCCTGCAATTATACGATTACGCATTGGAAAGTGTTCGCGTTCAATACTGATCTCACTCGAAAATTCTGTAAGCAAACCTCCACATTCAATCATTTTATCTGCGATCTTTTTATGCTTTGAAGGATAAATTTGCGTTAAACCATGACCTAAAACACCAATGGTCGGGATATTAAAATCCAGACACTTTTGATGAGTCAACACATCAACTCCATAAGCTAAACCACTAACAATCAATACATTAAAAACAGACAGCCCTTCCACAATTTCTTCACAAATCGCTTTACCTAAAGCTGTTGGAGTGCGGGTCCCGACAATCGATACAATTTTTGAATGATTCAAATCCGATCTCCCCTGATAATACAATAAAACCGGACTGTCCTGAAAAGGCTTCAAACGTTGTGGATAATCTTTGTCCAAATAAAAAAAAGTTTGAACATCATTTTTTTCAACAAAATTCAATTCTTTTTCAGCTTCAATCAGCACATTTTTGTTAAGAATTCTGGCACTGGTATCTGGTCCGATTCCAGGTATTTTTAAAAGGTCACTTTTTTTTGTTTGAAAAACTGCTTCAACACCTCCACAATAACTAACCAGATTCCTCGCAGTAACAGGACCAACCTTGGGAATTTTTGTTATCGCAATTTTATAAAGTAAATTTTCCATTTAAAGCAGTAAAAATCTAAACTGACAATCGAATTAAAAATGATTTACCATCAAATTTTGCAAAACACTACATTGGTATTTGAAAAATAATTAAAATAAGCTGTATTAATCGTTTTCTTGCAAATTATGTCAAATTTCTGTTGCAAAAGAATGGAAATTTGTATTATTATACAACTCAAATATTTAATAGGCTATGGCTAATAAAAAGAAAGGTTTACTCCCTCGAATCGAGATCATCATCATAACCGTATTTTTTCTAAGTTTTGTAGTATGGGCATATTCAAAATGTAAAGATGAAAAAAAACCAGATCAATCAGTTCAGTTAGATAGCGATGCTTCAGCTGAAGATTCAATAACAAATATGACCCCAACACTAAAACCGCTACCGCAAAAAGAAGGAACTGTTCAAAAGAAAAGTAAAGACGAAGAAAAAAAACAAGCGGAGCTCACAAAATTATTTATAACTATTGATGGTCTGAAATTGCGAACCGGACCAAGTCTGGATAGTACGGTAATTTATCAATTTCCACTTTTTGAAGAAGTTTATTTCATGAACGAAGTGACTGACTCGACTTATCAATTAAACCTCGGAAAAGAAATGGCAGACGAACCCTGGGTCAAAGTAAAAAACAAACGCGGTAAAGTCGGTTGGGTTTATGGCGCAGGAATCAATTATTATAAAAAGAAACGCGAAGGTGTGCAGTAAAACCTTCATTTCCGCTCAATTATTATTATCAAAGCCTACTGAAAATCCAAATGATAAAGTTCATATTTCTCTATAAT
>JANQFJ010000193.1 GCA_028277915.1 Saprospiraceae bacterium | reverse complement strand
CGGAATTATTTGAGAAGATAAAATATTATTGGTTATCGCGCCACTCATAGACCCATTTGGCCTGGATTTGTTCGAGATGTCCTTCGTTGCAGTCTTCCCTTTTACCCTCGAATGTCGGAATTTCCAAAACCCATTCAATTAATTCAGTGAAACGAATCCGATAGATTTTACTTTCATCGAATTCATCGCCAAAGCGGTCATAAAGTTTCATTGCAATGTCCTCGTGGTCGATCCAGTTGATTGGCAGGTCATCAATTTCTTCAAAAGCCATTGGTTAAGAGTTATTTGGTTAAAAGTTTATGGTTTTTAGTTTTAATTTCTTTTAAACTACAATGTTCAGTGCTAATGTTCGTGTCCAATAATCCTGGATTGATCCGGGATTTCGATTTCAATTTCTGCATTTTCATCCAAAATAATACATTGACAACCGAGTCTGGATTCCAGCCTTGGGTTGATTGCCCGATCTACAAAATCCTCTTCTTTGTCGGATATTTCTTCTAAAAATTCTTCTCCTTTTTCAACATAAACATGGCATGTGCTGCAGGCACAGACTCCTCCGCAATTATGATTTAAGTGAACATCGTTGTCTTCTGCTATTTCCAAAATGGAGTAACCCTCCTCTGCGTTTTCTACGATTACTGTTTCAATATTTTTATCTTCAAAAGTGAATTTAACCTTTGCCATTTATTCTCTAATCCTTGTTTAGTGTTAAGTTGCTGAAAACCAGCAAAATATCTTCCTTTGTTGCAGTTCTAAAATAGATATTTCAATTTCTGCAAAAGTACTTTTTATCGAGAAGCTAAACAAGTTTCCAAGCCTTAAGTTTAGACGAATTCTAAATAAGTTTTATATTTTTAATTTGATATGGCCAAATATTCTCAAAGCAATCCTTATCTTTAAAAACAGATAAAGCAACTCCAATAGAATTTTCAATAAGCCATTTGGGATTTTTCCAAACGGTTATTTAATAATTTTCAAATTCATAAAATTTCTAAACAATGAAGAATGCTTTATTTTTTACCAGTCTTTTGTTCTTCTTTTTAATTTCCTGCTCCTCAGATTATGATGAAAACAAAGTACTGAAAGCCAATTTTGGAGAAGAGAAAATTTCAAAAGCTTCAGAGGAAGCTGCGGTAACAGCTGCTGCAATGGATTACATCGAATGCTTTTACGAAGCAGACACCACCAAAGCCTATCGAAGCGTTTCACCATTACTCCAAAAACGAGGTTATGGATTTCATAAAGAGAAACAGAAATATACTGACCAATACGAAATGAATTTTGAACAACTGATTTCCTTGGCTAAGCGCTGGAATGCAGATGGCTCCAAGGTAGATGAAAACTCCCCCAAAAAAGTAGAAATTTATGAGATTCTGGATAAAACTGCTTCGGTAAAGGTTTCCGCAAAGTGGGGAACGGATTACATACACCTTTCAAAACTTGATGGCAAATGGTACGTTATGAACGTCCTTTGGCAATCTTATCCTCCTGAAAAATGATTTGAGATAAAAAGGTTCAGGACAAAGTACCTGCGAAAAGCAACAACTTTAATTCACTGGCAGTAATATTGGCATCGTTTGTAAAACCGGTTCTTAAATCGGTCAGGGTTTTGTCGTTGTTGTAAATTCTCAAAACTTTCGATTGCAGGAGATTAGGATTCTTCTGTTTCATTGAAGATACGGTCAACCGAATCGGAAGAGGATTTTGATGAGAAATGTAGAAAAGGTGTATTCCATGTTCATTTTTGAAGAGCTCAAAAAGTGTATGTCCTTCGGCGATGATGCTCTTTTTGTTTTTTGATATATGAAATTGAATATCGAGATCTTTCAATAATTTCGAATAAAGGTTGATAAGATACACAATTTGGGGACCACCCAGGCCATTAATGGCAGATTCGAAAGCCAGTTTTATTTTGTCCGTTTTTCCTTTTAAAAATCCCTTTGAAAAGAATTCGAGGAAAGTAACGTTCAAGTAACTATCGATAAACTCGCTCTCCATACTGGTGAAATTCGAATGTTCATATTTGTAGTTTTCATTGATTTCTTTAATTGCTTCCTGCTGGAATAATCGATCCTGAAGATTCAAGCGAACAGCCTTAGAACCTCTAATTCCTTCATGCCGCGCGTAGAGGGAATTGGCTTTCAGACGAAGCGGAATAGCAGGTTTTTCTTTAAAATATCGATCTCGAAAACCCAATGACAGGTTTGTGGTTTTTTGTTTTAAATCGGCGATTTTTTCTTTAAAATCATAGTATTGCCAATCCAGATTTGCTCCTTTTTCGTTTCCGATCACGATAATCTCGTCACTCTTCTTATCCTGAGATTCTTCTAGATATCTCACTTTTCTTTCGATGGCATTTATTTTTCGGATCAGTTTGTTATAAAATACTTTTCCTTTGGTTTCATCAGGAAGTTCAGGCAGCCATCCTTTTTCCAATGACGCCACAAATTCCAAAGGTGTAATAGTAGGGACCAGTTGATTATTATTTAAAATAATATCAAATAGGATCGGTTGATCACTTTTTGTGGAAATCAATTGCTCTGCTGACAATACAGTCAAATCCTTTTCAATCTGTCTTTTCAATGCACGACCTCCCATCTTCGCATTAAACCCTCTTTTCGCGACCCATTCCAGCGCTTCTTTTGAAATATTCAAAATCGTGGTTCGTCGCACAAAGCCATCTCTTTTCAACAACTCATGGATTTGTAATCTTGCTATGTTGAGAATGTGTTCTAATTCTAGGGGATTGAAGATCACAATTCGATCGATCCTGTTGATAAACTCAGGTTTAAAATGATTTTCAACCGCTTTGCGGTAAATTTCAGAGTCATCGCGACTTTTTGTTTCGTAGCCAAGATTTGTTGAGACTTCTCTTGCGCCAACATTTGAAGTCATAATAATAATAGTGTTTGAAAAATCAACTGTTCTCCCAAGACTGTCGGTCAGTCGCCCGTCATCAAGCACTTGTAAAAGTAAGTCGTGAATTTTAGGATGAGCTTTTTCAATTTCATCAAACAGAATAATTCCAAAAGGGTTGTATCGAACTTTACCCGTGAGTTGTCCTTCAGGATTATAATAATCACCAATCAATCGTTGTATTGCCAAATCGTCGATGTATTCATTCATGTCGAAACGGATCAAGCGATCTTCACTTTCCAACAGATAATTGCAAAGTACTTTTGCGGCTTGTGTTTTACCAACACCGGTTGGACCGATAAAAAGGAAAGTGCCCAAAGGCCGATCCGGATTGTTGAGTTTTGCTTTTATCAGGTGAATGACATCCGTAAGCGTATCCACCGCTTTTGACTGACCTACTAAATGATGGGCGATTTTGTTTTTAATATCATTTTTTTCTAATTTTTGAGTGGCATCAAAAATATCCTCTTTAAGGCCGCTGAACGCTTCAAATTCTGCCTTGACCTCGGGAGCATCAATGATCTGAAAACGATATTTTGCAGCCAGTTGATTCAATAGGCGTATAATGCTCCCAGGCAAAGCTTTTCTTTTCAAGTAATTTCTTTGAAAATGCAATAGCTGATGAATGGCCAGAATGGTGAATTCACACCCCTGTTGCGTTTCAAGGTGTTTTCGTTGATTCAAAACCATTTTAGTTGCGGTTTTCAAATCTGGTTCATTCACTCTGATTACCTGGAAGAGATCACCGAAACGGCGATCTTTTTCTTGCAGGATTTTCCATTCTTCGGGGGTCGCTGAAAGTATGAGTTGGAATTGTCGTTTTTCGAGATAGGGTTTTAAGACGTCGCTCATGGTCATATTGTTCGAAGCGGATTTTCCGATCCGGATCATTGCGATGATATTGTCAATGAGTATTTTGTCATGCTCTGCACTTTTTTTTGAAATGATGAAATCAATGATTGATTCCAGGCGTTTTTGCCACCAACCAACGATGCTCATTCCGGAGATGATCCGTGTAGGATCCATGTGCCAAACTTTGGAATAAAGTTCTTCCCTTTCTGTTTGATTTACTTCTTTTTTTAGCTCTTCCTCTTTTTTATCTAAATAGCGAAAAACCAATTCATGAATTAAAGTTTTTTTGCCTACACCTTCCGGCCCAACTAATACAATGGGAGTGTTTTCCTTTTTATAAACTATAGAATAAAGGTGATCTACCAGTTCATCTCGGAAATAGGCTCTATTTAAGTTTCCAGGATAATTAGCATTGAAGTTTTCGCTTACTTTTTCGATTTCAGTCGCACCATCGAAGGTGCCACCATCATTGACTTTGGAGTAATACCAGGGAGTTTGTTCTTTTTCGAATTGGAATTTGCCAGATTGTATATTGATACTTAGAGAAACATTGGTGATAAATTCGCTGGATTCTGAGAAATATGCTGATGGTAAAAATTCTGAACCATCTCGTTTTTTGAGTTTCCTAAACAATTGAGTTATTACATTGGTGACTTGTTGTTCCAGTTCAGTTTTATTTAATTTTTTTTCGTTTGTAAAAAAAATTAAATTATCAAATGAAGGAAGACAAACAAACATTTTGCCTTGTAATTCGAAAACAACTGTTCCGAATAAACCACTAACGTATTGCTTGCCAACAGGTATTGTCAATTTCAATATTTTATATTTCATTTCGGGATTGAACAAATACCAAAGCAAATTATCGAGATTGTTCCTGTTGAGTTTGTAATTGTTCAGCGATTTTCGGATTGTTTTTTTAAAATTGGATTCTGCTTTCTCAAACCTTCGATCAGAAGCCACTGGATAAGTTAAAAACAAAGGTTTAATGGTATAAACTAGGCGCTTTTCTAGCCGTTTATTTTGAACGAGAACCGGTATTTTGAAATTGACAAAACTCAAAGAATAGATTTTTTAAGCAATGACGGAGGTCGTTTTTAAAAAATGAAATATAATGAAAAAAGGATATCCTGCAAAAGCTAATTTATCGTGAAGTTGTTTAGGATAAATCTGAATACATTGATCGATGAAAGTAAGGATATTTTGAAAACCTAATATTTGATTTAATTGAACAGCAAAAAAAGAATATAAGTCGTTCATATTAAGTGGGTTACAATTATTCTGCACCTTATTTGGATAAAAAATAATCTTTTCTTGTAGAAAAATTGTCTTAATAATATAAAAATGATATGTTTGAATAGTATTGTGCTATAAATTTTTAAAGAGTTTTTTTAATGGCGGAGAGTTACAAATATCCTGAATTGAAAAACTTTAAGTTCCGGGAACTTAAAGTTTATGCATCTACGGAGTGGCTTGCAGATAACAAAAAGAAATATCGTCAGGTGTTTGACCGCTATGAAACGACCTATATCTACGCTGAGTTGTCCTTTTATAATAAAATGTTTGATGTGGATGATTGGGAAATTAATGTTAAACTGAAATGTTTTTCATTGAAAAAGGGTCGTAAGGAAGTTTGCAGCCTTTCATTTGAAAATCGAAAAGTAAGCAAATATGATTCTGTGGTGTTTATTAGAGAAGGTTGGGGGAACAAAAATGAAGGTCAGTTTTGGAAAAAAGGGACTTATTACTGGGAAGCCTGGATCGAGGGAGAAAAAGTGGCCACAAAATATTTCTATGTAGAAGATGCCAGTAAAAGTAGCTCAAATGATAGCAATGATTATTTGGAAGTTCATTCACTCAAATTATACGAAGGACCCTACGACGATGTAAATGAAGATGACAGAACTTATTATCGAAAATTTAGCTGTGAAGAAACTCGGTACATTTATGTCGAAATCCTTTTAAAAAATATTCACAATACGAAAAGCTGGCAATGTGAATTGTTTTCAAAATTTTATAACAATGCCAGGGAACTCAAAGGCCAGGTGGTACGATTGCAAAGAGTGGAGAAAAAAGATGACATGATCAAAATAACGGCAGGATGGGGATCTAATGTGAAAGGATCATGGAGAAAAGATCGATATACTGCAGAACTGGTCTTTATGGACAAATTACTCGCTGTCATTCCTTTTGAAGTATCCGATGATTTTGAAGAAGGCATAATTCCTGTTTTATTGCCGGACCGACATTCTCCTGTCGTACTGAGTCCAGATACGGATATAGATCAATCGTTTGAAGATGTTATGATCAAACTCGATTCTTTAATTGGTTTGAGTGAGATCAAAAAGAAAGTACGCGAACACGCACAGTACATTCAGTTTTTACAGCTGAGAAAAGAAAAAGGGTTTGAAGAAAAAGATCAAATAAACGTCCATTCGGTGTTTATCGGAAACCCGGGAACCGGAAAAACCACTGTTGCTGTGATGATGGGAAGACTCTATAAAAAAATGGGGCTGTTGACCAAAGGACATGTTCATGAAGTGGATCGAGTGGATTTAGTAGGTGAATATATTGGTCAGACTGCGCCCAAGGTCAAAGAGGCTATCGAAAAGGCCAGAGGAGGGGTTTTGTTTATCGATGAGGCTTATGCACTTGCCAGGAGTAATGACGACAGCAAGGATTTTGGTCGTGAAGTTATCGAAATACTTGTCAAAGAAATGTCTAATGGAGAAGGCGATATGGCAGTGATAGTTGCTGGCTATCCTAAAGAAATGAAACATTTTCTGAACTCGAATCCGGGCTTGAAATCAAGATTTAAACTGTATTTCGAATTTTCTGATTATTTGCCTCAGGAACTTTCCGAAATTGCTGGTTATGCATGTGAAGAAATGAAGGTTTCTCCAACAGAAGATGCGCAAAAGAAAATCGATGAGATTATTATAAGTGCTTATCGTGGAAGAGATCGAAGTTTTGGAAATGCGCGTTTTGTTTATGATGTTATCGAAAAAGCAAAAATAAACCTCGGTCTTCGGGTTATGGCTGAAGAAAACCCCAGATCATTGAGCAAGGAGGAGATTTCAATTGTTGAGTTGAGTGATGTTGAAAAAATTGACATCAAAGCCAGGCGCGAATTGCCTAGTATTCCAATTGACGAGCCTTTGTTGAATTCTGCGCTTTCTGAATTGAACCAATTGATTGGAATGCATAACATAAAAACACAGATCAACGAGTTGGTTCGTTTGGTTCAATATTACCGTTATACCAACAAAGATGTCCTGAATAGCTTTTCATTGCATACTGTTTTTATTGGAAATCCAGGAACTGGAAAAACAACGGTTGCAAGGATTTTGACCAAAATCTACAAAGCACTCGGTGTGTTGGAAAGAGGTCATATGGTGGAAACAGACCGACAAGGTCTTGTTGCAGGTTTTGTGGGACAGACAGCCATTAAAACTGCTGAAAAAATAGAAGATTCCATGGGAGGTGTTCTTTTTATTGACGAAGCTTATTCTCTGACTCAGGGATCAAGAAGTGCTCATGGAGATTTTGGTAATGAGGCCATTCAAACTCTGTTGAAAAGGATGGAAGACAACCGAGGACAGTTTTTTGTATTCGTCGCCGGTTATCCTGATAATATGGAAACTTTCTTAAAAGCCAATCCCGGACTAGCCTCTCGCTTCGATAAAATTTTGAAATTTGAAGATTATTCTCCTCAGGATCTTTTGGAAATAGCCCACTTTATGCTCGCAGAAAATGATATGCGCCTATCTCCTGAAGCTAACGAACATCTTGCTAAATATCTGCATTTTATTCATGATTACAGAGATAAATTCTTTGGGAATGCTCGAACGGTGAGAAGCATTGTCACAGAAGCTACAAAAAACCATAACCTTAGATTAGCTGCTTTAACTGAATCTGAGCGGGAAAATGTAGCACCAGACATTCTCACACTCGATGATGTCTCCTCTTTCAAAATGGATAAAAGTGGTTTTGTTTTTAATAAAAAAACCATTGGGTTTCGCAAACAATCTGGAGAATCTTCATAATCCTCAGCCTTCAACAGTTTATCTTTTTTAAAATATTTAATCGTCACATTTGTTGTTAAACGCAGTTGATAGTCATGGTTTTAACATTTCCTTGGCAAGATATTTGTATTGCTAATGACGAACATATTTACCCCTTACTGCAAATTAGAATCCCATCTTTTAGTTTTAATTCCTGTGAGATATCGACCTGAGAAGGTTTCCCATTAAATGTTTATCATTAAGCTGGATAAGCTTTTTGAAAAATACGTTTTGAGCAATTGCTTTAAGGGGAAACATCAAATGATTTGTCATCCGTAAACAGGTTTTTATGAAATCTAATGCTGTTAAATTGTCGAATTATTTTTATGGTTTTCTTTTTGAAAATCCCAGACGATTCCACCATTGTGTCCTTGCAGTACTGGTTTCTGTTATTTTTTTAATGTTTGTTTTTTTCAGTATAAATTTTCAAATGCTGATCTTTCTTTTTTCAGGGTACTTATGCGCAATAGTTGGTTATCATTTCGCAAAAAGAATGGAAAGTGAAGAGAGCACAACTCATAATTTCAGAAAACACTACCGCCTAATAGCTGAAAATCTCAATGATATAGTGATCATCTATCGGTTAAAAGATGGAAAAAACAACTATGTTAATACGGCTGTAAATACTACTTTGGGGTTTAACCCCAAAGAATTGATAGGTCAACCTACCATTTTCATGATTCACCCGGAAGATCATAAAAAAGTGTTTTTTCAATTAAATGGGATTGAAGATCAAATCAATTCATCTTTTGTAGAAAAAGTCCGTTTACGTTGCAAAAATGGTGACTTCAAATGGATGGAATTAACCTTTAAAACATTGGAAAACAAATCTGGAAAGAAAAACTATGCGATCATCAAATTAAGAGATATTTCAGCGACCATAGAATTGGAAAAAGCGACAATGCAGATTGCAGAAGAATTATTTGTGAAATACATGAATTATGAAAATGTCAATTCCAGGAACATAAAATCAACAATTGTTACAAGCAGTTGACTCCGAACTTTTCTTTCTCATATATAGTTGATAGCCAGTTATTTAAAATAACTCCCCCTGCTATCATCTTTTATTTGAAAAAGCCCATTTCCCATGATTTCCAATTTGACTTGATCAGTTTAAAATGTTCCTTTTTTATATTTTCTTTTCTGAAAAAGACCAATCCCAAAAAAAACAGATCTATGCTCAAAGTTACTTTTGGATGTGATTTTATTTGTTCCCAGGCTTCAGTCATTTCTTTGGACCAATAGATATCGTCCAAGACAAATACGCTCTTTTCATCAGCAAATTCCAGGCATTGTTCAAAATAGGAAATAGTGGCATTTTTTCTATGGTTCCCATCCAGAAAAACATAATCCAGTTTACTCAGTTTTTTTAGGGCTATTGGGAGAGTTTCATCAAAATTTCCTCTGATCAATTCAATTGAATCAACTTCAAGTCGCTGGAAATTCTTTTCAGCCTGATCAGCTATCTCTTCAGCGCCTTCCAATGTAATCAGCTTTGAATTGAGTGCTGCAAAATGCTGATAAAGTGCCGATATTCCGAGTGATGTGCCTAATTCCAACATTTTTTCCGGTTTAAAATGATTAACAATTTTAAACAAGATTTTGCAAACAAAAGGAGGAGATAGTGAGGTTGAAGCTATTGATCCGATCGATCTGTTTCTTCCCTTGTTCATAGAAGATCCAGCCCCCAAGTCATTTACTTTCAATACTTTCGGATCTTGTTTCAAAAGGTTACGAAGTGATTCCACAGATGAGAAAGCGTAAAAATTTCGCTTATCTTCCAGAACATTATTGATAAATTCAAAAACAAAAGGAGAATGCACGCGGTATTTTGTTTTGGCGGCAAAATAGAATCGTATGAAACTCAAAATATTATAAATCCACTTCACATCGAATAATTTGATCGCAAATTATGAAAATCTTAAAAAATGATAGTTATTCCTTTCGATCATACTACTTTTAATTTTCATATCGTTCTGGGGATATGAAAAACATCCTGATAATATCCACCTTTCTTGCAATTAGCATAACTTCTACTGCTCAAAAATACATTACTACTATTGGAGCAAGAGTCGGAACACGTTTTGGAATTAGTGTTCAACAAAAAATATTTGAAAAATCTACTGTCGAAGGAATCTTCCAAACCAATATTGGGGGAAAAGATGATATCCTGCTTACTGGTCTTTGGGAACAACACCAAAAGTTGATCGGAAAGCGACTTAATTTTTATTATGGCGGAGGATTGCACAAAGGTTGGATCGTGAACAATAACCTGGAATCCACTTTAGAAAATCCATCTGGAATTTCATTGATTGCCGGTGTGGAACTGACCCTTGATCGTTTAAATATATCGCTGGATTATAAGCCATTGCTGAATGTATTTGGCGGAGATCGATTCTTTGAAAGCCATTCTGCGCTTTCGCTCCGTTATGTTTTGATTAAATCAAAAAAGAAAAAGAAAGACTGGAAATTTTGGAAAAAGAAGAAAAAATGAATAACCAGGTGACTATCCATGATTGGAAAATAATTGACAATTGACTAATTTTTAAATACATAAAACCTACCAATTACTTTAAATCGCTATCTTACAGGTCGATTTTATAATACATAATTCAAATAATCTAAACCTGTAAAATGAAAAGAGATTACACTTCTATTTCCTTTTTTGGGATCATCGTTTTTTGTTTTTTTATCTCGACGAACCTGAATGCCCAAATTCAATTTACCAACCAAAATGCATTACTGAATTATCCAGATTTTCACAGTAGCGTGGCAATTGTTGTTGCTGATGTGAATAATGATAAACTCGACGACATCGTACACCTTTCGCAGGGGCAATATCTGGTCTTTGAATACCAAAATCCAGGCGGAATGTTTATCACGGATTCAATAATGAATGTTGATGCTGAAAATCAACGTCAATGGGCTATGTGTGTTGGTGATGTTGACAATAATGGCTACAATGATGTGATGTGTGGAGACTATAATAATTCGAAACTTATAAAAGCCAATAGTGACGGAACGGTTTATACCAATGCGGTTATTCCAGGCTCTGAATTCTTTGCTCAAGGATCAAATTTTGTAGATATCAACAACGACGGCCATATTGACGCTTTTGTATGCAATGATGATGGAGAAAGTGGAATTTTTTCGAATGACGGTACAGGCATATTGTCAGCAGCCAATGACTGGATTGACATGTCGGTAGGTGGATCTTCCGGAGAACCTGCATCGGGAAATTATGGCAGCCTTTGGACTGATTTTGACAACGATGGTGATCTGGACTTATATATCGCCAAATGCCGGCAAGGAGTAGGAGATCCAACGGATGCTCGTCGAATCAATACTTTATGGGTGAATGATGGTAATAACAATTTTACAGAAGATGCCGAAACTTATGGTTTGAAGATAGGCTGGCAATCCTGGACTTCGGACTTTCAGGATATTGATAATGACGGTGACCTGGATGTTTTCATCACTAACCACGACCATGCCAGCCAATTGTTAGAAAATGATGGAAATGGATTTTTTAAAGACATAACTGAGAACTCAGGAATTACTGATGGCGGTTTACCAGTTCAGGGTGTAATGCGCGATTTTGACAATGATGGGTTTGTGGATTTATTAATCGCAGGTGGAAGTGGCGCGGAGAGTTTGTATTTAAATAATGGAGATAAAACATTCACGAAAGCAGAAAATTTGTTTGACAGCAATGACATGGAATCTTACGCCATTGGTGATTTGAACCATGACGGTTTTTTGGATATTTATGCTGGATATGCGATTCCATTTAATCAAGTCAATAATAATATTGAAGATGTGCTTTGGATGAATGAAGGAAATGACAACAATTTCATTGCGGTGGATTTAATTGGAAACAGTAGCAATCGAAATGCAATTGGTGCAAGAGTTGAGATCTACGGGGAATGGGGAATCCAGATCAGAGAGGTTCGTGCTGGTGAAAGTTACGGGATCGCAAATTCTTTTACCCAACACTTTGGTTTAGGTCAGGCCGAAGAAGTGAGTCATGTAATTGTAAAATGGCCTTCAGGCAAAATTGACGTTGTTTTCGATCCTGCAATTAACGAGTTTTTAACAATAGAAGAAAGTAACTGCGAGCCGGTAGAAGTTGCAATTGTAGCTGATGGAAATACGATTATTTGCTCCGGAGAAAGCGTACAACTAAATGCTCCGGTGGGATATGATTATTTTTGGAGCAATGGTGAAACTTCTCAAAATATTACTGTTTCAGAGGCAGGTATTTATAATGTAATCATTCAAGATAACAATGGCTGCTATGGGGTCTCACAGCAAATTGAAGTCATTGTGGACCCAGATGAGACACCTGAAGTTGAAATAGCCGGTGACCTCGAATTCTGCCAAGGCGGTTCAGTAACATTGACCTCTTCTGATGCCAGTGCTTATGAATGGTCGAATGGTGAAACGACTCAAAGTATCACCGTTTTTGAAACGGGGAGTTACACAGTTAATATTCTGGGAATGTGTGATAATTTTGAGTCAGCTCCGGTAGCGGTTAATGTATTAGCGGCTCCTGAGCCAACTACCGAGGACGTCCAAATTCCTTCTCCGGGACCTGCAACGCTTGTCGCTGTTGGTGAAAGTCCAAGGTGGTGGGATGCTGAAGTTAATGGAAACTTATTGAGTGAAGGTGACACTTTGATGCTCGCCCAGGTTGATTTTACTACGAGTTATTGGGTTGAGGATATGGCTGAATATCCACTGCCAGAAGAATATGTTGGCATGGAAACGCACATTGGTAGCAATGATTATAACGGAGATAATTTTAATGGAGGAGTTGTATTTGATTGTTTATCAGCATTTACTTTGCATTCCGCTTTGGTTTATACGGATACAGAAGGAGAAAGATTGATTGAAGTGCTTGACAATAATGACAATGTTGTCCATTCTTTATTGGTAAATATTCCGGCTGCAGAAGATGATGGAGTCAGAATTGATCTTGGTTTTGAAATATTGCCAGGTACTGGTTATCAATTGACAACAAATGGTGAACAAAATAACATATCGTTGGGGCACCTAAGTCCTCGTTTGAAAAGAAGCAGTTTTGGAGCCAATTACAATGAATATGTTGTAGAGGATATTGTGGATTTAGTAACCTCTATAGGCTCTGGAGGCAATTCCCGATATTATTATTTCTTTGATTGGGAAATTCAGCCAGCCAGTACATTTTGTATTAGCGAGCGTGTTGAAGCTCAAGTGATAGTTGGTGATGTTTCGACATTTAATATTGACAATTCTAATGATATTGAACTATTCCCTAATCCAACAAATGGAAGTATAAACCTGGTGATGAATCTGGAAGCCAATGATGTTCAATTAAAACTGACAGACCTTACGGGTAAAATGGTTTTGTTTCAGAACATTGGCTCTGTTTCAAAACAAGATGTTCACCAATTGGATTTGACAAAGCTTTCAAAAGGAGTTTATTTGGTTCAGCTTTTAGTTGGTGAAAACATTTACAACGGGAAAATAATTTTACAATAGCTATTATATTAGTTTCATACAAAGTCGCAAAAGAAATCAATTGCGACTTTGCATGATTTTTATAATCTCAATATCTTTTCAACGATAACTCCATCCTTAGTCTTAATTTCTATGAAATAAATTCCTGCTTTTGCAGGTAATTGAAATTCTTTTGCAGGTTTTGAAATTGATTCAATCAATATACCATTCTGACTGTAAATTCTAATGGTCTCGATTGGAATGTAACTTTGATAACTTATAATCCCTGTATAATTAGGATTTGGATAGAGAACCAGTTTTGATTGATTATTCAACTCACTGGTTGCTGTTGACTCGATTAAAATATCTTCCAAAATAGCTGAAGTGACTAAAACCGGAGATTGATCTGCTTCGTCGAACATAGCCTTAAAAGTTTCAATTTCAGGTGTGCTTACACTAAAAATTTCTTCCATCCATTTCGGAGGTAATGACTGATAAAATACTTTTGCAGAAATGTTGATTAAACCTTCATAATTCCCAAGCGGAACACGGTAAAACACAATATCACTTCCATTGCCTTCGATGCCATTTTCATCTTTATTAAAATCCGGATCATTTAAAGCATTACCCACGATACGCGTTGTGTCATAAACTTCATGTGTCGTCGTAAAACCTACAGGAGCCAATCGATTATCTTTTAAAGGAGCATAAGCCCGCTCAAGCACCGTTGTGAAATTGCCATTAACATCACCATCCACCAATTCGTAGATCTGAACCTGTTGGGTTTGATTGATGATTTGGTAATGGGGTTCAAAGTTTGGATTTTGCCCTTCTACTTCAAAATTTTCATCTACAACACCGGATTTGAACAAGGTGTCTCCCGCTTCAGTAGTTATAACAAATTCGATAAATGCCCTGCGACTTGGATAACCGGAAGGAAATTTATGTCCGGCTTTATTGAACAATTGTACTGAAAAATAAGCGGTGTCATTTAGCTGATGATCAAATTCAAGGCTAATATCCAGCGACTGCTGCTGTAGCATTGCATAGGTTTTTTCAATGGTTTCATCAAACATGAAGTCTTCTGCATTAATGTCTAGTGCTTCTTTATTGTCACGCATCAATTGAAGCATAAACGTATTTGCACCAACCAAATCATGTAATGCAAAAGGTGACCGGGGCTGAAGGAAAAGATAATTGTCAGAAATGATGACAGAATCAGGAATTCTGGGCATATGGCAGGCCTGGCAGGTGACCGAGTCAGTGGTGTTGTAAGTCGAATTCAGCCATTCATGGTAAGTAGCCTGCTCCACAAAGGTTGAGTCCGTGAAATTTCCATCAAGGTCAACAGAATGAGTAATCAAAGTATGACAGGGAGCACAAATTCCGGCATCATTGATATGTTCACTCTTAATCGGTGTAAAGCCAACAAAGCTGATCATCGGAGCAGCAAAAGGTGTGTCATACGGACCAAACTGAACCCTTGAAGTATCATAAGTTATTTCCCCGGAATGTTGATTCCCTAAGTTCAAGTCACTAATTTGATGGCAAGCGCCACATGAAACTCCGTCCAGTCCAATGGTATCAACTAATAAAGAATCCATGGTATAATGATCATAGCCTCGGTAGCGGGAAGTATAATTCCCCATTGGAGCATGGCAGGATGTGCATTTCGTTTCCAGAGCTGTAGCGTGTGCCGGGTTGATCAGAGATTCATGACTGACTTTAGCGCGCCAAAAAGGATCCTTAGCAGAATTAGCCATCATCGTTGTTCGCCAGTCATCATATACATTTACATCAACGCCGTCCACATCAACAGAAGCAAATCCGTCCAAATCAAATCCATGACATCCTCCGCATAATGATTGAGTTGGAAAATATTGGCTGGAATCAAATGAAGCCAGACTTGCCATGTGGTGATAAAACTTTAATTCTTCAGCGGTATGAAAAGCCTGGACTTTATTATTTACTGGAAGTACAGAGAAAAGTACAACTACCAATAATATTGAGCCGGCGATAATAAGCTTTCTGACGTTATTCATTATGAATTGATGTTATAAAATTGAAACCATAATTATTTTCAAAAGTCCGATTATTTAAAAAGAAGGACAAATTAATTCATCACTTTGTAAATTGTTAGTCAGAATGAATCTAATTAATTCAAGTTGCGAATAATTAAATTACCCGTTCAAAAGTATAGGCGCAAATGAATAGAACAATTTTCAAAATAAAACCCTGAGGTGTGACTG
>JANQFJ010000185.1 GCA_028277915.1 Saprospiraceae bacterium | reverse complement strand
AATAAAAGAAGGAGATCTGGCCCAAGAAAATCATTCCGAAAAAATCAAAAAAGATAATAATTTCTGGTTGCTACAAAAGAAGCCCTTTCGTCAAATGCTGATGAAAGGGCTTCTTTTAAAGTAAGAAGTCGCATCATTTGAAGCGACTTTCTTAGAACAAATTATATAAATCCTATGAACATATCCAAATTAAAAATACCGTATCATCTCAAAATCTCTACTTTTTCGGTAACAACGCCCTGATCGGTAATTGCGCTAATAATGTACATTCCATTTGCTAAACGACTGGTAACATTCGTTTCCAATTGAAAATGTTTTTCGTATATATCTTCAGCTCTGTACACTTCTTTTCCTGTTAATGAATAAACATAAAGTTGTTCTATTTCACTATTTCCATTCAGGTGAATATTTACTACATCAGCACTAGGATTAGGGTATACAAATAATTCAAGCTGATCCTGGTCTTCTTTCTTGGGTTTTGTAATATATAAATCAAAATCTTGAGCTCTGATACTTACATATCTACCAGCACTATTCATGGTTATAGGGTCTTCTGCCCGAATCGTAGATTTGAAAATATCTTTATCCTTTAGCCTATTTCCATCAATATCTTCCGTGACAATAAAACTAACCTGACCTATCACTCCATAACCGTGTGCAGAGATACCATTTGCACGGGTGTAACCCGTTTCCACTCTCCCTAACCAGGGCTGCTTAACCATACTCAGCATTGGCGAATTATAAGCTAACCAATTGTCTTCAAAGAAATTAACTTCCATAGTTCCAGGTTCGACAATTTCTTCATTGAAGTTGAGCGCAAATGTCAAACCATGAATATCAATCGCAGGCTCTTCAGGAACTCCCAAAACAATGTCTGTAATTACCAAATCTCCAGGTCCCGGATCATCAGTTTGCGGAATGAAATATAAAGGAATATCCACATATGGAGGATAAGCCTCAGCAGTCAAATCATGGTAATTTCCATAGAATTGGCTTAGTGCCACTGTATCCGCTTCGCCAATATAGCCGTCTCCATCAGTGTCAACATGTTTTATATTGATTGGTACATTACCGATAGTACCATTCCAGTTGTTGCTATACTGTCCATACCAGTCCACCCCTCCGTTTTCCCGTTCGTCACCTACTTCTCCAACACAATAACCAATTGGAAGCAAGTCTGTTATATTTGCCTTTCCATCATAATTAGAATCTCCGGCCCAAACACAATCACCAACACAAAGCGTATCAGCCTGTGGCTCCTCAATTTCTATCAATTCAAGATCGACTTTCACCAATTGACATTCTGTGCCTACACAATAATTAATTTCAAATTGATCCCATCCGGCATAGTCTGGCTCTGTAGGCCAATAAATCACCAAATTATAGCCTTCAACCTCCTGTCCGTTTACCAATATTGGGTCATCGTTATCATCCGTATGATCACTGAAATCTCCAGGATAAAAAATAACATTTCCGTAATCACCGTTGCCTGTAATTGCGAACTCGTAATTTGTAATTGGAATGTCATAATTTAATATCAACGGAACGTTTACGGGAGTAACCAGATCATAGTCCTGGTGTTCAGGATTCTGATTACTAACCACAACATACACTGTTGCATCCTCCTGAGTACCTGTACCAGAAATAACAGCCGTATAAGTATATTTATCAACACCTTCAAATCCATCCTCAGGAGTATAAATTAAATCGCCGTTTCCTAATTGTCCAACATGTTCAACTGTTCCATTCTCACCTTGTCCATATGTCTGCAAAGATATATCATCATTCAAATCATTATCCAATACATTCAATTCGTTACTTGAGCCAATTGAAGTATATGTATAATCATCAATAGCAAAACCATTTGGATCTTCTGCCCATAAAACATCTATTTTAAAAGCTGCAATAGAAGTGACGGTGTTCGTATTATACGCATAACTAAAAATATCCAAGCCAATAGAATCCTCTGTAGGAGTATATACTAACCTACCCTCTAATATTTCCAGAGTTCCCATCGAAGGAGCTAATAATTCTAGATAACCATTGCCCGTAGGCATTAAAGCTGCGATGGGTTGATTTTTTAATGTAACTAAAGTTGTGGTATCATTGGCTGCCACATTGCTTTGGACAAATACGGATACTTTTCCAACATCACAAATTTCCTCTGAATCATCACAAATGGTATAATTGAAATGCGCAATTCCTTCAAACCCACTTGCTGGAGTAAAAGAAATTTCGCTATCTGAAACTATCTCAGCCTGACCGTGATTGACCAAAGGAACATTCGAAAGGGATATATCAGTATTTGATTCATCATTTGAAGCAACATCAATTACGATCACACTATCAATAGAAGAAGCCACATAATCATCAACCGCTTTTACATAACCAGCAACAACTTCAAAGACCAGTGTGGCCGATTTTGGAATTGGAAAAGGATCTAATTCCCAATAGGAAATTTTCATGGTATCAAAACCAATAAAATCAATATCAGGAATATATTCTAAAATATTAGGATCAGAATCACAACCAGCGTTACCATAAAGTTCTCCTTCTTCACCATTTAAAATATGAGTGCCATTTGAGGATTCTTGAATAATTTGGCCGGCATTTCCACATGAAGCAAACTCGTAAACCGCAGTATCATTAACGAGTACTTCAATATAAACCACCTGGGCTGAAGCCCAAAAAGGCAGCACCAATAAAATCAGGGGAGATAATATCTTATGTATGTTTAGTCTCGATATATTCATTCCGTTCGGATTTATCTAATTCGCTCATGGTGACTTACATTTCCAATATTCAAAATTGATTTGATCTAAGTCAAAGACAAAATGAAAGTATTGTAATATGTAAATTACTATAATTTGTAGTATTTTCAATATTTAAAACATTGGTTTTCAGCAAAACTTTAGAATATTGAAAAATTTGAAAAATTTTATTGTGATTATTTATTAAATTTGATATGTTCAACACAATAAAATTTATTTGAGCATTATTTAAGTTTTGAGCAGCTTTTGCTCAAATGATAATTAAATAAAACTCGATTTTCCCTTCATAACAAATAAAATATTAAAACAATTGATTTGAAGGGAATGGTTAATGGGAATTAAATATATATCAGCTAAGATAATAAATATTTTTAAAAATGCATAACAGCAAGATTTATTCCATATTAGAACATTTTGACAAGTATGAACAAAACAGGCTCCGAAAGTACATCACCTCTCCTTATTTCAATAAGAATCAGTCACTTATACATTTATTCGAACTTTTAATTGAACATATTAATGACGAAAATTCAAGCGAATTAGACAAAGAAAATCTATGGAAAACCATTCAACCTGAAAAATATTATGATGATGTTCGATTTAGAAAGTTGTGTTCTGATCTTTTAAAGTTGGTTGAAAGTTTTTTGGCGCAGCAGGTTTACGAAGAAAATCCATTACACCAGGCCACCTATCTGATTGAAGCAGTTTCTAAAGGGAAAATGGAAAAATTGTACAACAGCGCTATGAGTACAGCCAGAAGATTGTCAAAACAGCAATATCATCATCGGACTTCAAATTATTTTTATTATCAATATGAAATTGAAAAAAAATATTATCGACTCAAAGAAAGACAATTTAAGGTCGACCGAAAAAATTTTGAAGAAATTGCCAATAACTTGGATTATTTTTATTTAGCTGAAAAATTAAAATATTATTGTAATGTTCTAAATCAACAATATGATGTTTCGCTCAAGTATGAACTATTATTTATTGATGAAATAATAAGTCATATTGAAAAATATAAATTCGAAGAAATTCCTCCAATTGCAGTGTATTATCAAATATATTTCACTTTAATTGAACCTGAGAATGAAGAACATTATTATAGATTAAAAGACTTACTCAAAAAGCATGGATTAGTTTTTCCTCATGATGAAGCACAAGGAATATACGACATCGCACTTGATTATTGCGTAAGGCATATAAATAAAGGAAGTAATAAATTTTTAAATGAATATTTTCATCTATATGAAGATCTCTTAGAAAAAAGATTGATTTATACTGATGGCGAATTGGCTCCAAGAAACTTTAAAAATATTGTTGTCGCCGCTCTAAGATTAGGTAAATATGATTGGGCAGAAACCTTTATACATCAATACAAACATCGACTGCCTGAAAAAGCCAAAGAAAATGCTGTTAGTTTTAATTTAGCTCGAATATATTTTTATCAAAAAAAATATGACAAGGTGATCTTACTATTGCAACAAACAGAATATGAAGCGGTTTTCGATAATTTAAATGCAAAAAGTTTGTTGCTTCAATCATTTTATGAAATGGATGAAATAGAACCGATGTTTTCCTTAATGGATAGTTTTAGAACTTACCTAAATCGCCATAAGGAAATTCCACAGCACAGAAGAAGAAATTATACCAACTTAATTCGTATTATGAAGAAAATGACAAATATAACCCCTGGCGATAGCAAAGGAATTAAAAAATTAAATGCCGAAATAGAGAACATGGAAGGAATTGCAGCAAGTAGAATTTGGCTAAACGAAAAAATAGCTGAGCTTGAATAATTCCAATCAAACAGTTTCCAGCGTAGAAGAATGCTTGAGCGTTCTGAAATCAACGGCATTCACACTAGAAACGCCTTGCTCTTCCATATACACACCATAAATGATATCCACTGCTGCCATTGTTTGCTTATTGTGAGTAACGATGATAAACTGAGAGGTTTCTGAAAATTTACGGATGATTTTATTAAATTTTTCAATATTGGCATCGTCCAGCGGTGCGTCCACCTCATCAAAAATACAGAAAGGAGCAGGTTTCAAAAGATACAATGCGAATAGAAGTGCGGTCGCAGTCAGTGTCTTCTCCCCTCCTGACAAAAGATTGATCGATTGTGGTCTTTTACCCTTCGGTTTTGCGACGATTTCGATTTTGGATTCCAATGGATTTTCTGGATCTAAAAGCAATAAATCAGCATCATCGTCATCGGTGAAAAGTGTGCGGAATACATCGATGAAGTATTCTCTGACCTTAGCAAAGGCGGATAAAAAGTGCTGCGTAGCCGTTTCTTCAATTTCTTTGATGGTTTCCAGCAAGGATTTTTTAGCTTCAATAATATCATCCCGCTGGCTGGTAATATTATCAAACCGTTCTTTCATTTCATCATAAGCCTCTACTGCCATTGGGTTGATTTCCCCGTAGTTTTCGAGTCTTTTTTTCAGGCGATCGACTTTTTCCTGCAGCTCTTCAGGATTGAGGTCAGGATTGGGTTCCTGGTTGAGGATATCATTGATCTCGATATTGAACTCTATGCGCAAACGCTCTCCAATTGACGTTAATTCCAGTTTTAGATCTGTGAATTTATCTTTCAAATTATTGATCAAAACCTGTGTGTCTTGTCGTTTCCGGTTAAGATTTCTGAGGGCATCATCAATTTCGTTAATTCCTCCTCTTGCTTTGAAATAGCTTTGTTCAGCTGTTGTTAATGATGCTTCTTTTTCCTCTTTTAAAGCATAACTTTCCAGCAACTGCTTTTCAAGGTTTTTAACATCCTCATCAATTTGCAACAATTCCTGATCCGCATCGATCAAGGATTTTTGATCATTTTCAAGGTTGCTTTTTGTCTCAGAAATTTGATTTTCGCGCAATGATAACTCCCTTTGGATAGTCGTCACTTTGTTTTGCTGGCGAATGAATTCGATATTTTTTTCATTAAAGGCCGCAGAAGCGATGCTCAATTGTTCGGCTACTTTACGGTAAGAACCATCAGTATTTGAAATCTTTTCCTTGGCATCATTCGCTATTTTCTTACTGGAAATCAGCTCTTTATCAATTTCAGTATTGCCCTTTTCCAAAGCTTGTTTCAATTCCGTAGCCTTTAATTTTTTTTCATTAATATCCCGAAGGAAATTTTCGAAATTTTCAAGGCGGGTCATCAAAGATACTTTTTCCTGGTCCAGTTGATTTAGCGCCTGACGCTCCAAATTAATGGATTCGTTAAAAAGTTTGGATTTAAGTTTTTCAAGCTTTGTTTTATAATTGTAAAATTCCGTTGAAACCTTTTTCTCTTCCTTTTCCAATTTCTTAATAGAAATTTCAAGGACTTCCAGATTTTTCTTTCGTCCGATCTTTTTACCTTCAAATAAGCCAACAGAACCTCCTGAAACACTAAATTTTCTTTTTACAAAACCACCACTTTTCGATAATAAAACAATATTTTCATCACTGACTTTTGCGTTTATGTCTTCATTATCAGTCACCAAAACATTTTCCAACAAATAACTGCACAAGTTATGGTAAGGCTCATCAGTTTCAATTAAATCAATCGCTCGCTGGGTGTTCGGAAGCAAGGTCATCGGGGAAACATAGTCTTTGAAAGCATCTAAAATGAAAAAATTGGCCTTCCCCTTTTGAGAATTACTCAGCAGTCGGATAGCCTGATAAGCATCCTCCATATTTTGAACCACATAATAACTCAAAAAAGGTTCAAGGTAATTTTCGATGGCAATCCGATAGTTTTCCTTACAATAGATCAAATCCGAGAGCAATGGAGCATCTTTTCCCCAGTCCTTATTTTTATTCAAAAATTTGATGGACTCGGGAAAGCCCTGGAGGTTTTCAACCAGACTTTTGGTCAGTTTAAATTCATTGCGATGTGCATCCAGTTTTCGATTTACATCGGAGATTTTCTTTCGAAATTCTTCTATATGATACTCAGTATCAACGATTTCGCTTTGGCGCTTGGCCTCTTCGTTTTCGAGTTTTTCGAGATTTTTTTTCTTTAGTTCTCGGTTTTTATCAATATTTTTCAGTTGGGTCTCTAGATTTGCAACTTCTACCTTCCGTTGCTTAATCTGTTCTTCACTTTCAACATCCTCCTTTTGTAAATTTTCAATCTGATTTACCTGAATTGCTTTTTTCTTTTCCAATTCAAAAATAACACGATCCAATGCCTGCTGCTCCTGAAGAAATTCGTCCAACTCTGATTTTAAAGCACCATGAGAAGATCTTATTTCTTCGAGATTTGATTCTGCTTTTTCCAATTGCTCTTCCAGTTCAGATTCTATCCTTTTTTCAGCATTCAATTGACTTCTGAAGGCATCGATGCTTTCTTCCAATTGCTGAATCCGTGACTTTGCAGACTTAATTTGCTGAGATAGTTTTGATTGGTTTTGAGTGACAAATTCTCCTTTTTGAATCAAAATATTTTTGTTGCTTTCCAGCCCACGAATATCGCCAATCAATTGATTAAGAGCACGTTGAGCTTCAGAAAGAACTTTTTCTTTATCCAAGTTAGATTTTTTACCTTCCTCCAGTTCGGCCTCCAGTTTTCGGCTTTCCACCTCATACTGACGATAACGATCCATTTCTGCCTCTAACTGCGTTGAAATCTCTTTATGCTTACTTTTATAATTTGTCAATTTGAAAGCAGCTAATTCAACACTAAAGTTTTTGTAACGCTCTTTTAAATCATAATAGCGTTTGGCTCGCCTAGCCTGTTTTTCCAGTTGTTTCAGTTGATTTTCTATTTCAAAAAGCAAATCTTCAATTCGATCCAGATCTTCTGAAGTATTTTTTAGTTTGTTGAGCGTTTCATGCTTTCTCTTTTTGTACTTTGAAATTCCTGCTGCCTGCTCAAACATGACACGTCGCGAATTGTCTTTGTCATTGAGCAAGTCATCCACCATCCCAAGTGCAATGATCGCATAGGAGTTGGAACCAACACCAGTATCTAAAAACAAGGAGGTAATATCTTTCAAACGGCAAGGGACATTGTTAAGACGGTATTCGCTTTCACCAGTCCGATACAAAATCCTGGTAATTGTAACTGTCTGATATTCAGTAGGGAGGAGGTTTTTTGTATTTTCAAAGGTGAGTGAAACCTGCGCCAATCCAGTCTTTTTTCGTTTTTTTGTACCGTTGAAAATGATATTAGACATCTTGTCTAAACGCAATTCCCTGCTCTTTTGCTCACCCAAAACCCAGCGGATGGCATCCACGATGTTTGATTTGCCAGATCCATTAGGACCAACGATTCCAATGACTTCTTCATTGAAATTAATAACCGTTTCAGTTGCAAAACTTTTAAACCCTTTTATTTCTAAACTCTTCAAGCGCATAGCAGGCAAAATTACTGAAATCTTCCGAAAATCGAGTTAAAATTTTGTTATTTGAAATATTAAAATTGTTGACAAAAAGCTGAGAAGGCATTACACCATTTGGATATTTTGTACATATTTTTCAATCTGAATTTTTAAATCTTCGGTTTTTCAAATGCAACTCATGGCGCTTAACATACTCCTGAAAAAGCGCT
>JANQFJ010000170.1 GCA_028277915.1 Saprospiraceae bacterium | reverse complement strand
CCTCCGAACCATTAGGAAAATTATTATGCATAAAGCTGAAAATCAACACTTTACCACTTTTTCCTATTAAATAACCACTTAGGCAATGTTTGTTGCGAAGAGTTCCGGTTTTCGCAAAAACATATGGATTTTCTTCCCCTTTGTAAAATTCTGAAATTGTGCCAGATATACCGCCGGAAGGAAATAACCGGAACAATCTTTCCTGTGGGATTTTGTCGTACAAAAGATTCAGTAAATGTACAATTGATCGCGGTGTTATCATATTATATCTCGAAAGTCCGGAACCATCCACCCAGTTTGCCTCATCTGGCAGATCAATCAATAAGCTGTCTTTTACAAACTGAATTGTTTTAAAAACATTTAAAGTATCAAAAAGGGCATCGGAGCATAACAACAACAGTTGCTCTGCAATGAAGTTATCGCTCTCCTGCATCAGCATTTTGTAAAGAGTATCAGCCGGTACACTAAAAACTGTTTTTGCATTCTTTGGAAGCAGAATTTCGCTTTCAAGCAATCTCACCTTTTTGCCAATAATATCAGACAACAAAACAACGAAAAGACTGTCAGTGTATTTGAAAGGGTAGTCTTTTTGGATTTCATAGTTTGTTAATAATTCAGGGTTAATCAAAAAGATATTATTTTCCATTTGGCGAAAAATGGGGTAAGATTGTAGGTTTTTATTATGCTTTAAATATTTATTGAAATGAGCAGGGATGATTTTCAAGCTCTTGTCTGAGCTGTCCTTTTCAAATTGTACCACATTTCCATAAATCGGGAAAGAAGATTTTTCTGGTTGAAATGAATAATTGTAATCATCCCATGCCCAACCTGGGCCAAATCGTTCGTCCTGAAAATTGTGTGAACAGAAAAACAGGTTTTCATTGCTATTTTTTAAAAAATCAATAACTGCTTCATTTTGAGTCAAATAGGGGTTGTTAAAAGAAGGGTCTCCAGTTCCCCATAGGATCATTGAATCGCCATGAACTAAGTATTTAAACGCGGAGATTGAATCCTTCAAAATCATCAGCGAAGCATAAAAAGTGAAAATTTTTGTATTGGACGCTGGTGTGAAATATTTGTCTGCATTTAATGAATAAATGACTTCTTTTGTAGAAGGATCGAACAGTTGAAAACCTGTGAACCCCTGATCGAAAATTTCAGAGTTTCGAACCAGACTTTGATATTCTTTTACTTTCGTTTTTTGAAATCCTTTGGTGGAACTACAGGAAGAAGCAAAAATCATCAAAAAAAATAAGATATACCACATCGGAATTTTAAAAATTGATGATTTGTTGCTATAGGTTTTTGTGATATTCATGATTCAATTGCTAGCTTTGGAAACTTCAAATTAAACGTATTAGTTGATGCAATTCAATAATTTTACATGTTTTCTGATTTTTGGTTTTAGCCTGTTTCAACAAAATTTATTGGGACAAGTTGAAAAAAACATAGATTCTTTGATTTTACAACAATTTAAAAGTGGTGAAAAGTCAATTATCCTCTTGCAAAATCAGAAACAATTAATCCCTTTGAAAGGACTGGATACCCTGACTTTGGAAAGCATCAACGTTGGAGCTGAACCACCAAATCACTTCAATGAAATATTAAGCAAATATACTTTGCTGGAATTCCAAACCTTTGATTTGGAAAAGGACACTTTTATCGAGGCGGAAACAAAACGTTTTGATGTTACAATTTTACATTTTCATCTCCACGAATTATTTGAGTTGAATGCCGAAGTAATCGCAGAATTGCAATATTTGATCGATCAGCCCCAAACGATTTCTATAGTTTTTGACGAACGGGAAATAATCAACAGCTTCCCGTTTCATTTTGAAAATGCAGAACAGTTGATTTATGTTCGGGGAGCAGGAAAATTTCATCAATCGTTGGCTGCACAACTAATTTTCGGCGGGATTGGAGCAAAAAATATTCTTAAAAAGGATTTAAATCGCCATTTTAAAAAAGGAGATGGACTGATGACGGAAGAAGGGCTTCGCCTGCGTTATTCGCCGCCCCAACTATTGGAAATGAATGCAGATTTGCTTCGCGATAGTATTTCCACAATCGCCAAAATGGCCATTGACAGCACAGCTTTTCCCGGTTGTCAGGTTTTAATTGCTAAAAATGGACATGTGGTTTTTCAGGAAACCTGGGGCTATCAGACTTACGATAAAAAGATCGCCCTTCGCGAAAACGATATTTACGATTTTGCTTCGGTGACAAAAATTACGGCAGCATTACCTGCTTTGATGAAATTGCACGGCGAAAGGCGGTTCGATTTGGATACTCCTTTGAAAAATTACGTTCCAAAATTTAAAAATTCGAACAAAGCCAATCTAAAAATGCGTCCCATTCTGGCACATCATGCTCGCCTTAAGCCATGGATTCCTTATTGGCGAAATACGATTAAAAAGAATGGAAAATTTAAATGTCGAACATTTAAATCCGAACCTTCAAAACGCTTTCCGACGAAAGTAGCGGACAAACTTTATTTGCACAAAAACTATAAAAAAAGAATTTACAAATCCATTAAAAAATCACCCCTCAATACAGAAAACGGCTACAAATATTCTGGTCTTGCTTTTTATCTTTTTCCGGAGATTGTTTCCGATTTGGTTAATGAAGATTTTGAAGCGTTTTTAAAAAACACTTTTTACAAACCACTCGGTGCTCACTCCATAACTTTCAATCCCTACCTCCATTTTCCGCTGGAACGAATCATTCCTACAGAAAAAGATACTTTTTTCCGAAAGGTGCAGATTCATGGAATGGTACATGATGAAGGCGCAGTGATGATGGGTGGCGTATCCTCGAATGCAGGTTTGTTTGGATCGGCAAATGATCTTGCAAAACTGATGCAAATGTACCTCAATGGCGGAATTTACGGTGGTCAACGATTTATTGATGAAAGTGTGGTGGAAGAATTTACCCGTTGCCAATACTGCGAAGAAGACAATCGTCGAGGGCTTGGATTTGACAAACCTTTGATCGAATATCATCCGCAAAAGAGTTCTGTTTCAAAAGATGCAAGTCCTGAAAGCTATGGCCACTCAGGCTATACTGGTACTTTCGTTTGGGTCGATCCGAAATATGATTTGATCTTTATCTTTTTTTCAAACCGGGTCTATCAAACGAGAGAAAACCGAAAAATATACCAGCTAAATGTCCGCCCGATGATTCACCAGGTCATTTACGATTCTTTTAAAAAGGAATAATTTGTATTATTGAAAACAAAAAAATACCCGATGCTTAAAAAAATACCTGCAATTCTCGTTTTTCTAATTTTCAATTTGTGTTTGATTGCTCAAGAGGATGTGCTTCGAATGGATTTTGAAGCGTATGATCCGCCTTCTACACTGGTTGTTCCGGAGCACATCATCACCAACGCAAAATTTCCGTTTATCGATGTACACAGTCATCATTGGCGGATGGCGGAGCAGAATCTGGATTTATTGATTCGCCAGATGGATTCGATGAACATGAAGATCGTAGTAAATCTGAGTGGAAGGGGAGGAGAGAAGCTGAAAAACATGATGGACAACGTGAAAAAATATGGCTACGAAGATCGGATAGTAATTTTTACAAATATTGAGTTGAGAAGCATTGATGAACCTGACTGGGCTGAAGAAACGATTAAACAAATTGAATACGATTATAAAAATGGTGCAAAAGGTTTAAAGATTTACAAAAGCCAAGGAATGGCCAACCTCGATAAAGCTGGAAACAGGATACCGATCAACGATCCGAGAATTGACCCAATTTGGGCAAAATGCGGGGAGCTAGGTATCCCGGTTTTGATCCACTCAGCTGATCCTAAATCTTTCTGGGAGCCGCATGACAGTCTCAACGAACGTTGGCTGGAATTAAAGCTTCGTCCTCGCCGAAAACGTGGACCCGACAATCCTGTCCCCTGGGAGACAATCATCGCTGAACAGCATGATATTTTTAAAAAACATCCGAATACCTCCTTCATCAACGCACACATGGGCTGGTATGCCAACGATCTCCAAAAACTCGGAGAATTGTTGGATGAAATGCCAAACATGTATGTTGAAATCGGCGCTGTCATTGCAGAACTTGGCCGCCAACCACGCATGGCTAATCGCTTTTTTGAAAAATACCAGGATAAGGTTTTATTTGGAAAAGATTCGTATAAACCGAAGGAATATCCGACCTACTTCAGAGTTCTGGAAAGCGATGATGAGTATTTTCCCTATTACAAACGTTATCATGCTTTTTGGAAAATGTATGGCCTGGATTTGCCTGATGAAATCCTCAAAAAGTTGTATTACAAAAATGCTTTGAAGATCATTCCGGGTTTGGATAAGTCATTGTTTCCGAATGATTAGTTTTTTAAAAAAAAGCTATAAATGCCTCAATAAAATTAGCTGTTAATTTTCAGTTGGTTCGGGAAAATATTTTTCTACAAATGCATTCCATTTTTCAGGGTTCTTTCTCAGAATTTCAAAATCGGGATTTGTTTGAATGCTCTCTTGGTCCGCAAATCCTTTTTGGCAAGCTGTGTTGAGGTAATCCCATGTTTTTTCAATCTCATTGAGTCTCGCTGAAGCCATTGCCAGGCCAATATATGGATTGGGAAAATCAGGCGCTTTGGCGATTTCTTCTTTCAAAACGCTCATGGCATCTTCCGGCCTATTCCTGTTTAAGTAGAATTCTCCCAATGCATTTCTGAATCCGATAAAATTTGGGGAGATAGAGATAGCTTTTAAAATCATTTTTTCAGCTTCATCAAATCGTTTCGTACTTTGATACACCGAGAAAAGGTTGGCATAAACAAACATGTGATTGGAGTCCAGTTCGATAGCTTTCAGTAGTTTGGTTTCCGCTTTTTCATATCGCTTTGTGTCAATGTATAAACTGGCCAGATTGATCAATGGCCGAACATCTTTTGAATTGATCTCAATTGCATTGAAATAACATTCTTCCGCTTTTTCCAGCCGTCCCAATTTTGCAGTAAACACCGCAAAATCGTAATACACGTTAAATGGGTTAGAAGTATGTAGGATCGCCTTTTCAAATGCTGAATCTGCTAATTCATATCTCCCGGTAAAAGTATAATTGTTGGCAAGAAATAAATAGATAGTGGAGTTGGTGGTATCCATTTCTAATGCTTTCAAGAGGAAAGGTTCGGCTTCTTCAAATCGTTGTTGTAAATTGAGTAATTGCCCCATATTGGTATAAACTAAGGGGAAATCAGGGTCAATCTCAATCACCTTTTTATATTGCTCCTCTGCCTCGGGGTATCTATTGAAATAAGAATACAACATACCCAGATTATTATGTACACAGGAGTAACAAACAGCAGCATCCTTTTGGTTTAAAAGCTTTTTATAATAATATTCCGATTCAACAAAATGGTCATTATCTCTATAATAATCCGCTAATTTGAGAAGGATCATGGTTGAATTGGAGTCAATTTCTATGGCCTTTTCAAGAATCTCTTTGGTTTTTTGTCGGTCTGTTATTTTTGTAAAATTGGAATGATAAACATAAGGCAACAACCAATTAGGTGCTGATTCTTTAGCTTTTTGCATGTAAAACTCTGATGAATCTCTATCAAAATGTCGGAATAATTCACTCATTTCAAGAAACACATGAGGAAAGTCCGGCTGTAATTCCAGTGCTTCTCTAAAATGCTTGATACCCTGCTCCAACACTTTTGTATCACTAAATGAAAAATCAATTTTATAATTTTTGAGTTTTGTTAAATATCCTTGAAAAAAAGCTTTTCGTGCCAACAGTGTTTTGTACATGTAGTGTCGTTCACCAAGTAGCTGAGCTGCACGATCCAAATAAGTCGGGTATGGCTCATATTTACTAATCTTGGATTTTAGATTAGTTCCTAAAATCATTTCATTAATATCTGTTTTCAGAATGCTATTTATCACCTGTTGGGCATCGTCCTGCAATGCTGCTGCATAATTTCGTCTCATTGCCGAATGCATACGTTTTAGTTCAGGTATTGCGATTAATTGTTCATAATAATAACCTGCACAGTTGTTTTTAGGGTTGAGGTATCGTTTAGCTTTAATCGCGTTTTGAAACGCAAAATACATTTTTTGAATACTTGTATCGACAGACTCCAATATTTCATCTTCGATCCCTTTGGAAGCAAATCCACTGAACATTTGAATTTCTTCTTTTTTGCTTTTTTTTAAAACGGTCAACTCCTCCGGATTAACGGTAATCAGCTTTTCGGAACGGTTTCCGACTGTCATAGGAATCTGAATGTGAGGAGCAACCTCAGTAGTTACATGATCTTCCAGGTAACGACCTATTTCTAGCAAGCTTACAGAATGATCTTTATTGCTATCAGCCAAGCCTGCCAGACCATCCAGCAAATGGTAAGAAAAAGCGCCCCGGCCTCCTCCCCATTGTTCTCCTTCTATGCTGTATTCGTCAGGCTGGCAGGAGAGTATCTTGATTTCGTTGGCGTACTTTTTAGCCAGATTAGCGTTGGTCAATTGGCTGCCATTGATGCTACTCCCAGATAATTTTCCTGAACGACAAGCATCAGCGATTACAACTACTCTTGACTTATTTTCAAGGGACAAGGTCGAAATCACAGACTGCATCATTCCCAACTGCACTACTCCTCCAGCCATATAAACCCGCGATGGCGCATCCCAGCAAAGCAAAAATCCTGGCTGACCCATGATCTTTCGTTCTACGTCTCCATGTCCACTGAAATAAATGATAACTTCATCGTCTTCTTTGCATTCTTCGATTAGCCAATACAATGCAGCAGCTATTTGTCCTGCAGTAGCTTGCTCATTCAAAAGAATTTTTAAATGACCTTCATCCAAAGCACCTCCCGCAGGTGATCGTAAAAAGTGGGCAAACGCCTCCGCATCTTTATCCGCAAAGCGCAGGTCAGGGATGGCTTCATCCTGATAATTGGAAATGCCTATTACCAAAGCATAAGTAATACCAGAGTCGATTGAAAGATTTTGGGCAGGGAGGGTATGGATAATACAGAGTAGAATTATCCATAAAGGTAATTGAGTATTCATGTCTTTGAGGAGTTATTTAGGATAAATATAATGAATTTTTACAGTTTCATTTTGAATATTCTGATTGCTGGGAAAAAGGAATAGTAAGCATCTTAGGAGTAAAGAATAAAAGATTTTGAGGTGATCTGCGCTTGTTAAATTTATAGTAAATTGACGCCAGTTCCCGGAAGTTTTGAAAAAACGATGCCTTCTCGCACAATTTTAACTCCTTTGGCGATGTCGTTTTTCAAAAATAAAGGTCCATCCATATCAGCATAATCCAGCAAGGGGAGCAAATGGGCAATCGCTGAGATACCAACGGTTGATTCCGTCATACAGCCTACCATGACTTTGAGGCCAAGATTCCTGGCTTTTTGGATCATTTTCAAAGCAGGAGTCAGGCCGCCGCATTTCATGACTTTGATATTGATGCCGTGGAATTTGCCGACGCATTTTTCAATATCATCAAAAGTTTTGCAACTCTCATCGGCGATTAGCGGCAAAGAGCTTTTTTGAAAGACTTTTTCCATGGCCTCCCATTGGTCGAAGGGTAATGGTTGCTCGATGAATTCTACACCAAGCATTTTTAATTGAGCTGATTTTTCAATGGTTTCTTCGGCGGTCCAGGCACAGTTGGCATCAACTCGGAATTTAGCTTTTGTATGTTTTCGGAGGTTTTTTACCAATTGTATGTCGTTGGGAGTTCCGAGTTTGATTTTATAACAATCCCAGGGTATTTCATCCATTCGTTCGATCATATTTTCAGGGGAATCAATGCCCAAAGTGTAACTTGTTTTTGGAATATTTTGCAAATTCAGGCCCCAATATTTGTACAAAGATTTTCCCGCTTTTCGTGCAAACCAGTCATGCATTGCCACATCCAATGCGCAGAGGGCAAATGGAAATTTGGCAAGCAAAGGCTGCAGTTTTTGCCAAAAAGATTTGGGATTTTCAGGAATAGAATTTTCTATTCTTGAGCGTAAAGATTCCAACTTTTCAACCATTTTTTCAATCTCCGTATTTTTATAATAAGGATTGTGAGTGGCTTCTCCAAAACCTGAAATTCCATCATGACGGATTTCAACAACGAGGTTTTGCAAAGCATCGAATGACCTTCGGGAGATTCGAAATGTATGTTTGAGTTCAAGTTGAAAAGTGTGTAAAACGAGTTGCATTTTTTTAAAACGAAAGATAAGTTTTGAAGTTACGCTTAACTAAATTACCGCTGGCTCTTGGAGTGTAATTGATTGATTTTCAGTGCTTAGCTTTGCTTTGATTCCGATTGGGAACGTGAACTGGTGTTCAATATGACCAAATGGCAGACCATAAATAACCGGAATACCCAAACTGCCAAGGCGATCCTCAAAAGTTTCCATTAGTGTCAAAGAATCCGCATCTTTGGAAGCTTCACAGTCATCAAAAATACCTAAAGCGATGCCCTTTGCTTCCTGCAAATTACAGGCTTGTAAAAGCTGCGTTAGCATGCGATCAATGCGGTACGGCTTTTCACCAATGTCTTCCAAAAAAACGAGCTTATCTTTTGCATTTAACTGGTGTTTTGTGCCAGCATGGGCTGCAATTAACGACAAATTGCCTCCAACGATTTGACCAAAGGCTTTTCCTGGTGTAATAACTTTGGTGTGAAAAGCAGGATTTTGATTTTCTTGGTTTTTTGAGGCACTTTCGATTTTAAGAAGTGATTTTGGTTCCATCAAAATGGATTGAAATCGTCCGACAGTATAATCCGTAAACTCTGAAACGGCCACTGGTCCGTGAAATCCAACTAATCCTGTTTCGCAGTGAATAGCTTGCAGCAGCGCAGTAACATCACTGAAACCAATCAATGGTTTTGGATTTTTTCGAATCATTGAATAGTCAATGTCGGGCAATAATCTTCCACAGCCATAACCGCCGCGAATACACCAGATACCATCAATTTTTGGATTTTCAAACATGAAATGGAGATCGCTCAATCGTTGCTGGTCGGTACCTGCGAGGTATCCATGTTTGGCTAGGATGTTTTTTGTGTAATGGACATTAAAGCCCAGGTTTTCGAGGTTTTTGATTGCTTTGGCAAGCTTTTCTTCGGTTACCGAACTGCCTGGAGCTATTAAGCCGATGGTATCTCCTTTTTTCAAACGATTGGGCTTGATTCGTTTTCTGACCATTTTTTGATAAGGTAAAAATGAACTTGCAGAAAAGGCAAAACCAGATACAGCAATGCTTTTAGCCAGTCTTTTCGAAAATTTTCTGCGATTCACCTTTTCTGGTTTGAAAATTTTGTATTCGAAACAAAATAAGGATTGTTGTTTAAAATAAACAGATTTTTACAATTATGATATTTTTTTTCAATCTATGGGGGATTTTATGCTTTGAAATAAACTGGTTTTCAGTATATTAGATTTTGTTTATTATTATTTACACCAGGAACTGATTGATTAATGAAAGCCTATTTTTGCTTGTTTAGCTTGTTGATTTTTTTAATTGCCTGTGATTCAACCGAAAAGGCCAGGTCAGCTGATGCTGACAAACCAAGAACTGAATTGACCCAGGTTGCAGGTGATACTGCTGCAATGCCTTCAGGATATAGTGTTGTTGATACAATTCCTGCTATCGATTCGATTGTGTTTGAAGAACCCAAAAACCCTTTGGAATACATGACCATCGAAGAAAAAAGTATGATTGATGAGATCAACCTGCTTCGTGCTGATCCACAAGCCTATGCGCGATTTGTTGACGAGTATTTGCAAATGGTCGTGACGGATCAATCAATGGATGATGATATAAAAAGGAATAAGATGGCTGCTGCCGGAAAATTGATAATTGATTTGCAAACTATAGAACCACTGCCTGCTTTGTTGCCTCATTACAAATTGTATCTGGTTGCAAAAATGCACGGGCAGGATATGGCTGTTATGAAAAAAGTTGACCCGATTGGTAGTGATGGTTCTCATCCTTTTCAGCGAATCCATGACGGCGCAGGACTTGACGGAAGTGAAAATCTGGTTTTTGGGTATACTTCGATCCGAAAGACGATTTTGTCCATTTTGATCGAAGGTGGAGAAGTGACTGATAACCAAAAACTCAATTTGCTTGATCCTCAATGGGAGTTTATTGCGTGTTACGAAGCTGGAGCAATAGGAGATAAAAATCATGTTTGGGTTCAGTTGACTGGTTTTGCTCTTGAAGAAATCCTTGATGAGGATGTAGAAATTATAGAGAATACGATTGTAGAGGATATAGATGCAGGAGAAATAGAGGTTATACAACCAACAGTTGTTTTGGGAAACGGAGCTAGATATTCTTTTTTAACGATGGAAGAAAAAGAAATGATCAACGAAATTAACTTGTTGCGATCCAATCCTTCAGGTTATATCCGGTTTGTTGATGATTATTCGGAGAA
>JANQFJ010000287.1 GCA_028277915.1 Saprospiraceae bacterium | reverse complement strand
GAGCTTATGGCATCGCATCAGAGGAACTATGGGATTGAATATAGATTGGGAAAACCGCCCGTAAATATTTTCGTTTTTTGTTTTCTTCCTTCAAAACTGATTATTGAAAAATCAACCAGTTCAATTCCTTAGTAAAGCAGGTAAAGTTTCATCTTTTGTTTTGTAAATTTGATGAAATTACTTTAAACTTCCATTCGCTATTATTTGAAGATTAAGATAATCTTGCAATTAGAAGAAAGCGAATGAAGACCATTGATCATTTATCTACAAAATGAGCAAAACTAAAAACATCATCTTACCTTTATTATTCGGTGCCAATATAAATTCCATCATAGAATCAAATCCAAAAAGAACTTTTGCCTATGATCTCGATTTTTTAAAAAAACACAAAAAAACCATAATTCTTAAAAACAACGATGGCAGGTGTCAGGTCATTCTAATCCCTGATTTTCAGGCTCGCGTGATGACTAGCACTTCAAATGGCATAAACGGTAAAAGCTACGGTTGGATAAACTACGATTTGATTGCCTCGAAAAAATTTAAAGCGCACATTAATGTTGTTGGTGGTGAGGATAGGTTCTGGTTGGGACCTGAAGCAGGACAATTTGCCATCTTTTTTGAAAAAGGTACAGATTTTACACTTGAAAACTGGCACACTCCAAAACCAATTGACACCGAACCTTTTACTCTGCTTCACCATTCAGATACTGGAGCCTTTTTTGAAAAAAAAATGCAGCTTACAAATTACCACGGATTCGAATTTGATGTGGAAATTAAAAGAAAAATATCCATTCTCGACAAAGACTACATTTCAAGAAATCTGAATATTGGGCTTGATGGCCAGGTTTCATACGTTGGCTTTCAATCCGAAAATATCCTGACCAATATTGGAGCTGCCTGGAGCAGAGGAACGGGCTTGCTTTCTATCTGGATATTGGGCATGTTTATCCCTTCTGACAATACAACCGTGATCATTCCTTTTAAAAATTCACTGGAATTGAACACTCGATATTTTGGAGAAATCGGTGCTGACAGGTTAAGCGTGATAAATAATGCTGTATTGTTCAAAGGTGATGGAAAATACCGTTGCAAAATAGGACTACCGCCCCAAAACGCGTTGCCCTTTTTTGGTAGTTACGATGGCATCAACAAGGTGCTGACCATTGTTGAATATACTTTTAAAGGAGACACGACTTATGTAAATTCACTGTGGGAGCATCAGGCAAATCCCTATGGAGGAGATGTGATCAATTCTTATAACGATGGTCCTTTAAATAATGGCGAACAATTGGGACCTTTTTATGAACTGGAATCATCCTCCAGTTCTAAGGAGTTACAACACAATGAGACCATGACTCATATTCATAAAACTTATCATTTTGAAGGAAAACCGGAAGCTTTAAACACAATTGCAAAAAAAGTTTTAAACTTTGATCTAAACGAACTGAGAAAACCAAAGAAATTACTTGCTCTGCCAAAAAATCAAAAAAATGAAATTAAAAGCAACCGAAGAAATTACCATTGAAAGGATCACAGGAGATGTCCCTCTCATAAAAGCCAGTAATGAAAGTGATATTTATTATGGCCTAGGCTATTGTCATGCTACCGACCGTGGAATGCAAATGATTTTAATGAAAATATTAGGAGTCGGTACAGCATCGAAACACTTGGCTGCGAGTGAAGAAATGCTAGAAATTGACAAATTTTTCAGGCGAATGAACTGGCACAATCAGCTAAAAGAAGAGATTGAAAAACTTAATAAAAGAGACAGCGATCTTTTGCAGGCCTACTGCGACGGAGCAAATGCAGCATTTGCATCTAAAAAACCTTGGGAACTCAATTTGCTTTTAGGGTTCAAAGATTTCAAATGGACAAAGGAAGATGTCATTATTTTAGTGCGAATGACTGGTTTCCTGACTCTGGCACAATCGCAAGGCGAAATAGAAAGGCTATTCGTCCAGATGGTTCAAAATGGTGTAAAAAAAGAATGGCTCGATGAATTGTTTCCACATATTCTTGGAGATTACGATGAAGTTTTGTTGAAAAAAGTCAAACTAACCGAAAAAATTGTCCCGGATGCTGTCAAATGGAACGTTGCTAGCACAGCTTTCATGGCTTCAAACAATTGGGTTATCTCGGGAAACAGAACAAATTCAGGATCACCAATTTTAGCTAATGACCCACACCTGGAAATCAGCCGGTTGCCGGCTGTCTGGTACGAAGCCGCTGCGCAATTAGGCGAAAAATATACCTATGCGGCTACCATGCCAGGGTTACCTTCCTTTTTGATCGGCCGCAATAATAGTTTAGCTTGGGGTGCGACCTATGCGTTCTTGGATGCGATCGATTCATGGGTTGAAAAATGCAAGGATGGCAAATATTTAAAAGATGGCGAATGGCATAATTTCATTGAAAGAAAAGAAATTATTAAAAAGAAAAAAGGTCAGGATGTTGAAATTACTTTTTATGAAAATGAACATGGCACTTTGGACGGAAATCCATACGAGGATGGTTACTATTTAAGTACAAAATGGAGTGGAGAAAGATCCGGCGCAAACTCTTTGAAAGCCGGGTTTCAGATGTGGAATGCTGAAAACGTGGAACACGGAATGGAGGCCATTGGCTTAATCGAAAGCGCATTTTCCTGGGTCTTTGCAGATACCAGCGGGAATATAGGATACCAAATGTCAGGACTAATGCCCAAACGCAGCAAAAGTGGATTCACCCCCCAACCGGGTTGGGATTCCAAAAACGACTGGAATGGTTACCATCCGGCGGAGGACTTACCACGAGCCTATAATCCTCCAGAAGGATATATCATTACCGCAAACAATGATTTAAATCATCTTGGGAAATCATCTCCAATCAATATTCCAATGGGGTCATACAGAGCCGACAGGATAAAACAGTTGGTCGAATCCGAAGAAAAGATCGATGTTGCATTTACAAAAAAAATGCACTTTGACACCTATTCCTCTCAAGCAGAGTTGTTTATGAAAATCATACGGCCACTTTTACCCAACACTCCAAATGGGAAATTGCTCCATGATTGGGATTTATGTTATGAAACGGATTCGAATGGAGCGTTCCTGTTCGAAATGGTTTACCGAAGCTTGTTCCAAGAAGTCTTTGGAGAAGTTTTGGGGGTAAATTTGGTTGAGTTCCTTCAAAATGAAACCGGGATATTTGCTGATTTTTATGCAAATTTCGATGCTGTTTTATTAGCTGAACAATCTGCCTGGTTTATGGGGAAGGATCGTGATGAAATTTATAAAAAAGCTATTCAATCTGCTTTAAATATGGAGGTCAAAACCTGGGGAGAAATTAACCAGATTACACTGACACACATCATCCTTGGTGGTCAATTACCTAAATTTTGTGGTTTTGACAGAGGGCCTTTTCCGTTACTCGGAAACAGAGCCACCATTCACCAGGGGCAGGTTTATACAAATGCCGGACGAAAGACCAGTTTTGCTCCTTCGTTTCGGCTGATAACCGATATGGGAGAAAACAGTATTCACACCAATATTGCCGGAGGTGTTTCTGATCGCAGATTTTCAAAATTGTATAATAATGATTTTGAAAACTGGAGAAAAGGGATTTACAAAAAATTCGATTTTTAAATGATGACTGAAAACGCGGAAATAATAAAATGGCTGCTCCAGGGTGACGTTGCAATCCAGTACCAGGTTTATCGTGACTTATTATCCAAAAACCGAAAGAATTTGAGAAAAAAGATTGAAAAGGAAGGATGGGGTGCTCGCTTTTTGTCAAAACGAAGAGCAAATGGTCACTGGGGCAGAGGTTTTTATCAGCCAAAATGGATTTCAAGTCACTACACCTTGTTGGATTTACGAAATCTTTGCATTTCTCCAAAAAATCCAATCATCAAAGAATCCATCAACAAAATTGCAGATACTAAAATTGGGCCCGATGGCGGAATCACGGTACACAAAGGAGATCAAAAAAGCGATGTTTGTGTCAACGGAATGTTTCTAAATTATGCCACTTATTTTGAAATAGATAAAAATATACTTGAATCCGTAATCGATTTTCTTTTGTCGCAACTCATGCCTGATGGCGGTTTTAATTGCAGATCAAACCGCTCTGGAGCGGTGCACAGTTCTTTACACAGCACGCTTTCGGTATTGGAAGGAATTGCAGAATATGACAGGAATGGATATAAATACAGATTGGATGAATTAAATAAAGCGGAAAAGTTTTCAAGAGAATTTATTTTGATGCACCAGCTTTTCATTTCTGACAGAACTGGCGAAATTATCAATAATAATTTTCTGAAGTTTCCTTTCTCTGGTAGGTGGAAATACGATATTTTAAGAGCTTTGGATTATTTTCAATACTCAAAGACCGAGTGGGATGAGCGGATGCGGCCAGCGGTAAATGTACTTTTAAAAAAAAGAAACAAAAACCTGACCTGGAACCTGAACGCCAAACATCCAGGAGAAATCCATTTTGAAATGGAAAAAGCAGGAAAACCCAGCCGATGGAATACATTGAGAGCGCTGCGGGTATTAAAGTTTTATGGTTTTGAAACGGATTTTAGTTAGCGACGAAATGATTTTACTAAAATTAAAACAATGGATATTGGTGTTTTTGCTCATTTGTAATTCATTTGGTGCAAAAGCTTTTTTCCTCTCGGATACTTTGGTCATCTGCGAAGGTGAATCCATACAATTACAAACTACCCCAAACCAAATCAGCTATCAATGGACACCGAATGAAAATATTTCCATTACTAATATTTACAACCCGATCGTATCTCCGGATGAGACCACAACCTATTATGTGACTGTTCAGCCAATACCTAATGTAAACCTGGTTTTCAACGGTGATTTTAGCCTGGGAAATGTCGGTTTTGAAAGCGATTACAATTACACAACAGTTAGCACCTTCCAACAAGGCTACTACGCTATTTTCACGAGCCCTATTCAATTCAACGGAGGCTTTGGAGACTGTGATGACCATAGTCCTACGGCTGATGAATTGATGTTTGTCGCAGATGGCGCTACGATCCTGGATGAAAATGTTTGGTGTCAGACCATTAATGTTGATCCGGGCAGAACCTATAATTTTTCTGCGTGGATAACAAATATTCACCCAACAGCGCCTTCCCTGTTGCAATTTTCGATAAACGGGAGCCCTTTGGGTGGGTTGTTGGAAGTGGATGAACAACTTTGCCTGTGGGAGGAATTTACAGAAGAATGGTATTCCGGCAATTCCACCGAAGCAACCATTTGTATCACCAACCAAAACACCATCGCATTTGGGAATGATTTTGCGATTGATGACATTACTTTCATTTTGGCTGAAGAGTTTTACATCGATACTTTTACAGTTGTTGTTTTAGAGAATACTTCTTTTCAAATTGACACCAGCATTTGTGCAAATCAATCCATAGTTTTTGACGGAGTTGAAGTCCCGGCAGATACGCAGGTTATTTTCAATTATACCGCCTGGAACGGTTGTGATTCTTTGGTTTATTTCAATGTAGCTGCCATTGACACCTCTTACACAGAGACCCGTGTGGATACACTTTGCCCCGGTGACACTATTTTTTTCCAAGGCTATCCAATAACCAGAGATACCGTGATTTGTGATATTTTCACAAATTACCTTGGCTGCGATTCTTCAATATGTTTTAAAGCTTATTTCCTTTCCGAGGCAACTATCGCTGTCCAAAAACAACAACCTTCTTGTGCAGGGTATGCTGATGGTTCAATAGCTGTCAACCCGTTTGCCGGCTTGCCTCCTTACCAATATTTATGGAATACAGGTGCAACCACGGCCACCATTAACAATATATCTGCCGGAACCTATTTTGTAACAATTTCTGATTCAAAATCATGTATAGCAGAAAAAACAATAGAATTGACAGAGCCACCTTCGTTAGCAATTGATTTTTCAATTCAGGAACCATTTTGTTTTGGAGAAAATAGCGGACAAGTCATCTTACATCCATCTGGAGGTACGCCAGAATATCTGCTGATATTCGGAGAAGGCCTCACTTCGACGGATACTATTTTTGAAAATATTGCCGGAGGAATTTACAATGTGCTTATTGAGGATAAAAATGCCTGTATTTTGAAGACTTCCGTCATTGTCGGACAGCCGAATCCGATATTGATTTCTTTACCGCCAGATACAGATTTACCAATGGGCTGCTCACTGGAATTAAGCACTCAAATCATTGCTGACTTTCCATATCAAATTCAATGGACACCAGCTTTTGGCCTGGATTGTTTTAATTGCGAAGATCCACGCACACAACCGCTTCAGGATATTGTTTACCAAATTGCTGTTTTGGACAGCACAGGTTGCGCTGTGATGGATTCCATTCGTATTTCCGTAATAAAAAATTACGGAGTTTACATTCCAAACACGTTCAGTCCGAACGGAGATGGGACAAATGATCATTTCGAAATATTTACAGGAAAAGATGTTGAAGAAATTCTCTCGTTCACCATTTTTAATCGATGGGGAGCAGTGATTTTTCAAAAAAACAACTTTTCTCCTGGTGATCCAAACGCCCGTTGGGATGGACATTTTTTGCAAAATGGTTACAATCCCGGCGTTTTCGTTTATCTTGTAAAAGTCCGATTTGTCGATGGGCATGAAAAGATTTTCAGTGGAGATGTTTTTATCGCGAAATAAGGCATCAAATGACAATTTAGCTTTTTTCTAAATACTTTTTTCATCAATTTGATATTGAAAAACCAAGCGATTAAGTGTGAATAGGAATTCTTCTTCCATTGTTTGGGATTTCGCAGTTGCAAGTAAATTGGATGTTATAAACTTGACAAGTTTAAATTCAGTTCAATGAAACTACTGAGTATAAAATATATATTGGAATCGTACCGAAGAGGATAACCACTGCAATTTTCACAGCAGCATTTGTAAAGGGATTCAATGCTCTTTTTAAATCTTTATCCAAATACCCAAATAACTTTCTTTCAATCAAAACGATCAGGATTATTGACGCAACCACTAAAAATACGTGTGAAATCAGAATCATAGTACGCATATTTGGAATAGACTCAATCTTTTCCATGACACCTTCCATGGAAAATTGATGAGACAGAAAAATACTTTGTATAACGATAAATCCCAAAATAGCATTGGCCCTCCTCTGGAGGGTTTGAATGATGAATTGTTGTTTAGGTTTCATTTTGTTTTTTTGAGAGTTATTTTAAACGAGCACTAAGTTGACAACTAACTGTAAATTAGTCAATTGAGCATATTAAATTACGAAAATCCCTTCAATTTAAAATAATAAAAAATGAAAACAATTAACTTAATCATTATATACCTGCTTTCTATTTTCTTTTGTTCGAGCACATTTGCACAGTCAGGAAAAATCAGAAATGATGAATCCAATAAAAAACCAACCACATGTAAAATCAAGTTCAGTACTCATTTCGGGTTTCCTATACCCGGAACATGATATTGTTGGTCTTAAAGGAGCTTATGAATTTAGAATTTTGCATTGGAAGTCCAATGTTTTACATGGTGGATTTGGGGTAGGATTTGCGATCGAGAACGTGCTTGGAGATGAAGGTCTTCCTGTTTTGGATTTCGAATTCACTTTCAAACGCGGAATTCGCAAAAACTATTTTGGGCTGGGAGCCGGGATAGCCTGGATGAGTTCTAAGGAATCAAAACGCACAATATATCAATCAAAGATTTCCTACAATTTTTATGGTAAAAGAGTATTTTTTTTAGCGAACATCAATCCAGGCATTGCCAAATTCCGTCAGCCAAAATACGAGTTTGAACAAAATGAATTTTCATTAATCATAGAAGCCGGAATCGGTTGGATGTTTGAATAAATCAGCGAAAATGAAACCAACAAGCATTCTCATCATAGGTGGTTATGGCAATACCGGGTCATATATTGCAGATTTGTTGCTCCAACATGACAATCTTGAAATTGTCATTGCCGGTCGAAATGCGGAAAAAGCCTTTCAAAAAGCTAAACAATTACAAAAAACTTATAAAAAGGAGGTTAAGTCTCGCCGTCTTGATATCGCTGATGTTGTGGAATGCCGAAGAGCATTTCAGGAATGTGACCTGGTTGTTGTGGCAGCAGCTTCAACGGAACATGTGGAAGCAACCATAACATCTGCAATAGAATCTAACACTGATTATATCGACACACATTTGTCCTTTCCTGAAAAAATCAGCATCCTAAAAAAATATGAGAAGATTTATCACAATAAGAATATGACGGTAATTACTGACGCCGGATTTCATCCTGGCCTACCGGCTGCACTTGTTCGTTTTGTAAATTTGCATTTTGACACATTACAAATTGCAAATATCAGTAGTTATATGGGCATTCAGTGGAAGAATATTAAAACTTCTTTCAATACTGTTGAAGAATTCATGGAAGAACTAAAAAACTTTAATCCAACTGTTTTTCGAAATAAAAAATGGGAGAAAATATCGTTTAAAGAGTTGGGTGGAAATGTATTTGATTTTGGTGAACCGATTGGTAAAAAAAATTGTATTCCGATGTTTTTACATGAATTGGAAACTCTTCCGAAAAAGATTCCATCTCTTGAAGAAACGGGATTTTATGTATCTGGTTTTAACCCCTTCACTGATAACATAATTACCCCTCTTGTAATGATTGCTCTTTCAATGAATGTCAAATGGATTTCGCGAAATGTAGGAAGGCTTTTCTTTTGGAGTGCAGCAAAATTTGCCAGACCACCTTATGTCACAATGCTCCAGTTGGAAGCCAAAGGAATCAAAAAAGACAAAGAGACCTCTATTCAAATACAACTTTCTCATGAAGACCCTTATTTATTTACAGCAATTCCTGTAGTAACCTGCATTTTGCAATATCTTGAAAGAAATCATACTCCTGGTTTTTATTTTCAGTCGCATTTTTTACGCCTTGAGAAGCTTCTTCAAAACCTGGAAGGTCTTGATATCAGGGTCATTGAAAAAATCTAAACGTTATAACATGAAACAATTGATATTACTTTTTTTATGTTTAAATACCACATCCTTTTTTGCGCAAATTGGGGTCAACATCAGTTTGCCGGAGAGCGGAGGAACCTACATTGATCTGGTAAAGGAAAATTACCGCTGGAATGATCTGAATTCCGGAAATGCTCTAAACTCAAGCCAGGTGGATGCACAAGGATGGCCAACTGTAGATGCGCAATATATCATTGATTTTAGACCAGTAGCCGAATGGGCTGGCTCCATTGATGATCCTGAAATTTATCGTCTCGATGTTAGTGGTACATGGACATGCTCTTTTGGAGGCGAAGGCATGGTGACCGGTCTTACAGGAGGTGCCGTCCAAAACCTCAACTATGAGGCAGTTTCCAACACAACCACATTCGATTTCGTAGTGCCCCAAGGCAGCAATGGATTTATGCTCATTAATTTCAGCGAAACGCGACGTACACCTTTAGATCCGTTAAACTCCGGATTCACCAATTTCAAAATGCTTCGCCCTGGTTACAATGACGATAGCCAGTTATTCCACACTGCTTTTCTAAACATGTTCGATTCTATTGATTTTAGCGCTATCCGATACATGGTATTTACAGGTACCAATGGCCGAGATCCAGATTTTCCAGGACTCACGGAGTGGAGCGACAGGAAATTACCATCCGATGCTTCGCAAAGCCGTTTATCCACTATTGGAAAAAACGGTGGTGCTTGTTGGGAGCATGTCATTGAAATAGCCAATCTTACTCAAACAGATGCCTGGATTAATGTACCCGTTTCTGCCAGTTCGGATTATGTAACCCAATTGGCTACCATGCTGTTAAATGAACTTGATTCGAATCTAAATATTTATATAGAAAGTAGCAACGAAGTGTGGAATACGGCTCCAGGCTTTGAACAAAGTCAGTACAATCAAAACCAAGCCGATTTTCTTGGTATTGGAGAACACGAAAATCATGCACGCAGAACAATAGAACTGGCTCAGGCTTTTGAAACTGTTTTTGGTTCAGGATCGCTGAACAATCGCGTGAAAGTAGTTTTGTGCAGTCACCAACCCATGCTTAAGTGGTGGGTTGAACCTATGTTGCAATACATAAACACCACCTTTGGCTCACCTTCTGATTTTATTTATGCAATCGGGAGTCAAACATACTTTTCCGGTGGACAGGAAAATGGAGAAGATACCACTGCTATTTTGAATGATTGCCATACCAGTATTACCAATCAAATTGACGACACCAGTATCAATGAAGCAGGCAGGATTCAGTGGATCGCCAAAGCAAATGAATGGAATCTGCCAGGAGGTTATGTCTCCTACGAAGGAGGTCCTGCTCATGGAGGAGGAAGTACTGTCAATATCACCAATCGCATTCTAGCTGAGCGAAGCCAGGGCATGTGCGAAGAGATGCGCTATAATTTAGACGAAGCGTTTATTCAATTAGGCGGAACGCTTGCTATGCAATTTACGCTGACGAGTGGTTACAATCGTTATGGGTGTTGGGGATTGACAGATGATGTGAATGTTCCCCATAGGAATTTCAAGTTTGCTTGTCTGCGTGATCTATTAAAAGGGGACACGACGACTTCCATTACGTATTTGGGGAATGAATTTGTAAAGGATGTAAAGGTTTATCCTAATCCTACATCAGGAGCTGTAAATTTTTCTTACAAATTAAGAACTTCAAATGATGTTAAATTAAAAATTTACAATATCCTTGGCCATGAAGTTGAAAACATAAAAATAAATAACCAGCAAATCGGCTCCCATATTTTAACATGGCAGCCCAAAAATGATAAATATGGCATGTATTTCTACCAACTCACCTCAGGCAATAAATTCACAAATGGTTCATTTGTAGTCGTAGAATAATTGTACTTCTTGATTATAAACGAAGAATAAATGAAAGGAATTAAAATCATAAACGTCACTGCAGACAATGTATCTGAGTCTGGAGTATTTTGTATAAAAGACAAAAAAGCGCCAGGTTTTGCCAAAAAAGTAGAATGGTTCAAAAACAAATTGAATAAGGACCTTCGGATAAAACTTGCTGTTGATAATAATGGCAAACAGCTTGGTTTTATTGAATTCATCCCTTCGGAACTGGCTTGGAGGCCGATCTCAGCCAAAAACTATTTATTCATTCAGTGTATTGCTATTTTTGGTAAAAAAGAACGCAACCAGTTGCTAGGTTACCTGTTGATAGAAACTTGTGAAAAAGAAGCAATGGAAGAGAACAAAGATGGCGTTTGTACTATGAGCAGCAATGGCCCCTGGATAGCCGGAAAGCAGATTTTTGAAAAAAATGGATACGCTGTCGTAGATCAACTGGGTAGGTTTGAATTAATGGCCAAAAGTTTTGAAAACACTACTGCTCAACCCAAATTCAATGACTGGGAAGCTGAGCAAACAAAATACAAAGGCTGGCATCTCATCTATTCCGATCAATGCCCCTGGCATGAAAAAGCTATCATTGCTTTGAAGGAATCAGCAATTGAAAATAAAATTCAACTAAAAATCAAAAAACTGAAATCTCCAAATGAAGCACAAGTCGCCCCATCAGGGTTTGGGACATTTTCATTAATCAAAGATGGAAAGCTACTCGCTGACCATTATATCAGCAGAACCCGGTTCGAAAACATCCTGAAAAAAGAACTCCACTCGTAATAATTTTTGCCGCATCTTTTTTTCGGCATCAATTTTTCAAAACCTGTTATTAGACTTTCAAATTGATTTGAATTTGAATCGAAATTGAGCAAGTCTCTTAATTTTTGTATAATTTAAAACAAACAAACCCAACATCATGAAACATCTACTACTCCCTTTGCTTACCTTCTGCTTTCTGAATTTAAATGCCCAAAGCTGGAACCAACACCAGAAAATTGTACCAGATGACCGTGAAGTAAATGATGAATTTGGCAACGCAGTTGCTATTTCTGGGGATTATGCCATTATTGGAGCTATGCGGGAAGACGATGATGGCAATGGCCAAAATGATGCCCCTGACGCAGGGTCGGCGTATATATTCAAACGAACTGGCGGTATATGGACGCAGGAAGCTAAACTGGTTGCAGCAGACAGAGAATCCTTTGATTTTTTTGGTCATGCTGTCGCAATTTCCGGTAGCTACGCCATCGTTGGGGCGCACCAGGAAAAAGGCAGCCCGGAAATCGCAAATGCCGGAGCAGCTTATATTTATGAAAGAAATGGTAACGGTTTGTGGGCCCAGATAAACAAACTGGAAGCTCCTGTCCGGAAAGCCAACGATTACTTTGGTTTTTCGGTTGGCATTTCAGGAGATTTTGCAATCGTGGGAGCCTATTTTGAAGACGAAGACGAAAACGAAACAAATGAAATTTTAAGCGCAGGGGCAGCTTATGTTTTTAAACGAAATAACAGTCTCAACACCTGGGAGTTTTATCAGAAGATCGTCGCATCTGATCGATCTGTAGATGATCGCTTTGGTATGTCAGCAGCAATCTCCGGCGATCATATTGTCATTGGAGCTGAGTTTGATGATGTAGATGGTTCCAACGGTTTACAAACTAATGCAGGTTCAGCTTATGTTTTTACTTTAGATCAAGATGTTTGGACTGAAGAAGCCCATTTGAAAGCCTCGGATTATGGCTCAAGTGAACATTTTGGATGGTCGGTTGCTGTTTCAGGAGATTATGCCATCGTTGGCGCTTATCAAAATGATACCGACGAAACTGGCCAAAATAGCAGTCCGGACGCAGGAGCGGCATATATTTTTGAACGCGGGGGAGGGCTTTGGCCGCAAGTAAAAAAAGCCGTTGCCTCGGATCGAGCAAACATCGATTATTATGGCTACTCCGTGGCGATAGATGGAGATCAAGCCCTGGTTGGCGCTTATCGTCAAAATTTTGCAGGGAGCGGAAGCACCATGTACAGCGATGCCGGAGCAGCCTATTTGCTTACAAGAGATATTAACGGAGAATGGTTTGAAACGCAAAAAATCAACCATGGTGATAGAGCTACTTTGGATCAGTTTGGCTACACGGTTGGTATTGATGGAAGTGATATCATTGTAGGCGCTTTGACTGAAGACGAAGATGAAAACCTGGATAATCCTTTGCCGGAGGCAGGTTCAGTTTACTTTTTCAAAGAGGAGACCAACTCAACTGAAGAAATCGTGCGCCAAACATTCAAAGTTTATCCTAATCCCGTCACAAACGCAATTCATTTAGAATTTGACAATCCAACGAACTGTATTTTGACAATCTACAATGCACAGGGACAAATGGTTGATCAAAGCAAACTGTCTGATCTTGTTTCGGTAGTCGATGTCAGCACATTGGTGCCTGGAATCTACATGCTTATGATAAGCTCTGAAAAGGAATTTCTCGGCACACAAAGAGTGGTGATTTATTGATTCTTTTAGAATTTAAGGCTGTTTTGATCGATAGATTTTTTAAATTAACCTTTTGAAAAATGTAAATCATTTCAATACCTATTTTCTAAACTCATGACAAAAATAAACGAGTCCAATTTTTGGGCGAATCTTTTAAAAAAGATCATCAGGATAATTCTGAAAAACCTGGGTGTCAGAACAAGGCCTCCAACTCACCATCAACATGTTGTTCCACATGAGGAAGGATGGGCTGTAAAAGGTGAAGGTAATGAGAAATACACAGCGATCTATGATTACCAGGATCAAGCAATAAAAAGAGCCAAGCATATTGCCTCCAATTATGGCTCTGATGTGATCATTCATCGGAAAGACGGTACGATCCGTGACCGGATAAGTTATAAATGAACCAACTCTTGTTATACTATTTTAAATAATCCCCAAAATTCGTTTTTCGAAATAATTGTAAACTTATAAATGAAGATCATTGAATTATCCGAACGACCTGAGTTTCTTGAAAGAGGCGTTAATTACTTTTGGAAATGCTGGGGTAGTGATTCGAACTTTAAATTTTATCAAGATTGCATTGAAAATTCCCTCGACAAAAGCAATCTGCTACCTAAGTTTTACATTGTAATTGAAAAAGAAAAAATTATCGGCTCCTATGCTCTGTTGACAAACGACATTATCAGCCGACAGGATCTGATGCCCTGGTTCGCTTGTTTGTATGTAAATGAAGAACACCGGAAGCAAGGCATAGCTAAAAAACTTCTTGATCATGGCTTGAACGAGGCAAAGCTGAAAGGTTTTGACAAATTGTTTTTGAGTACGGATCTTGTTGACTTTTATGAAAAAAAGGGCTGGACACACATGTGTAACGGATTTAATGTATCAGGCGATTCGTTAAAAATTTACACCAAGCAATCAAACAACATTTAGAATTAACTAACATCTTCTGGCTTTAAATGAAAATTCGGTTTTTGGGAATATTGTTTATTGGAATTTTGGCTACTTCAGCCTTTCATTCCTCTGATGAAAAAGCTGAAGAGATTGTTACAATTAGAATTTCAAAAAGCTACTTCGAAGATTTCCGGAATTTTCAAAAAGAGGTCAGTAAGTTGAATGATTTGGTTGAAATAACCCACCCCCCCGATAGCATTCAGCTTCTACAAAATCAAATCATAACAACGCGTTTAGCTTACAAAAGGATTGAGTATTTATTTGATTATCTCCAAACCAACTACAATTATCTTTATATCAATGGTCCGCCCCTTCCCAAATTCACTACAGAAAGTGGTGATATCATCGAACCGAATGGATTGCAAACGCTCGAGGAACTCCTTTTTAGCGAAGAAGCTTTCGAGCAGCTGGATTATGTTAAAAAACTGGCTGACGAACTGGATAATGCCGTTGAGTTCATTTCAAAAAGTCATTTGTATACACGTTTCTCCGATCGCCGGATATTTGAAGCACTTCGTTCCGGAGCGGTACGAGTCTTTACGCTGGGATTGACTGGATTTGATACTCCTGGCTCTGGAAATGCTATCCCTGAAGCATTGGTCAGTATGCAAACTATGGAAAATGCTTTTCTGCATTTTGAAGACATGCTACACCCAACGGTGGAAAATAAATTCCTGAAAATCAAAAAACTGTTTCACGATGCTCAGCAATTTTTAGAAGAGAATAATGATTTTGATGGTTTTGACCGGATGGTATTTTTAAAGCAATTCATCAATCCGCTTTATGAGAACTTGCTGGATTTTCAAATATTAAACAATATCGAGATTGACCAATTTAATATCCATGCACAGAATTACAGATCACGTAATCTTTTCGATGAGAATTTTCTCAGCACCGATTATTACTCAGAGTTTTCTTTTTTGCCTTTAAATGACACAGCCATAATCAAGCTAGGAAAAATGCTGTTTTTTGACCCTATTCTATCAAAAGACATCAAAATGTCCTGCGCAACCTGTCATGATCCGCAAAAAGCCTTCACTGACGGGCTACCGAAAAGCAAAGCCAGTATACCAGGGCAGTTCACACAGCGCAACTCCCCAACGCTTATCGATGCGGGTTATTCCTCTCGGTTTTTTTGGGATATGCGCGATTACAATTTGGAACGTCAAGTCGCTCATGTGGTTAATAATTCTCTGGAGTTCAACATTCAGTTCAGTGAAATTACCGAACGGCTAAAGCAAAGCTCAGAATACGTTCAAATGTTCAACGGTATCTATTCAGGAGTTGCAAAAAAGACCATCTATAGAAGATCAATAAGCAATGCAATTGCAGCTTATGTCAATACGCTGAAGTCTTTCGATAGCGAGTTTGACAAATACGTGAGAAACGAAATTGATGACTATCCCGCAGATGCCATTCGTGGTTTTAATCTTTTTATGGGGAAAGCTGCTTGCGGCACCTGCCATTTTGCGCCTGTTTTTAACGGTTCTGTCCCGCCGTTTTATACAGATTCGGAATCTGAAGTACTGGGTATAACACTTGGGTTAGATACCATCAATCCGCAAATAGATCCCGATCCCGGAAGAATAGAGAATGGTTTGAAAAGAGAAAAACTTGTTCACTTTAAAAACTCCTTTAAAACCGTCTCAGTCCGAAACATACAACTCACTGCACCCTATATGCACAATGGGCTGTTCACAACCCTCGAAGATGTCATGGAATTCTATGATCGTGGAGGAGGAGTTGGTATGGGGCTTGAAATTGAAAATCAAACGCTTTCCGATGCCGCCCTAAATCTTTCCAAATCAGAAAAAGCAGATATCATTACTTTTCTCAACACCCTCACGGATACGACGGGTTTAACTAATATTGACATCAATCTTCCCAAGTTTGAAAATCGCCCAGAATGGAATAGCCGGACCATCCAAAATTATTAATAATCTTATCAAAAAATATTCAACGATTTTTGAGTATCTTTTCTGGCAATTTTAAACAAAGAATAACTACGATGAACAACTCAAAGATATTCCTGATTGGTGCATTGCTTTTTTTCCTCAATATCTCCATTGCACAAAACAGCATCAGCTTTTTTAAAACAATTCCGACCATTGATCATTCAACTCCGGAATGGGCCGTTAAAATGTACGCAGATAATCCAAACATAAGAGAAGTTGACTGGGAATATTATCAATTTTACAAAAACCATCCTTTTGAAAAAACCATCCATACACAGAATTACAAATTCTGGCGACGAAATATCGACGCCTATATCAATGAAGATGGTTTCATCGATCAAACATATATTCTCAAGGAAAAAGATATTTTAAAAAACAAAAAGCGACAAAGAGAGCTGATTGGATCAAACAGATCAGTTGGCTGGGAATGCATTGGACCATTTGAAACTTATAATCTTGCGTCACAAGGTGGATTTCCAGTTTCCTGGCAGGCAAATGTTTACAGTTTTGATCAATCCATGTCTAATCCGAATATTTTGTTCGCAGGTATGGAATCCGGTGGTCTTTTTAAATCAACGGATAAAGGTTTGAACTGGAACTTGGTTTCTCAAAATGAGCCATTTATCACCGTCAATGATGTCAAAATAGCACCGTCGAATAGTGACATTGTTTACATTATCGCGCAAAGTAGTATTTATAAAAGCATCAATGGCGGAACAGAATGGAATGAAGTTTTGGCAATCGGTAACAATGGTTTCAACTTAGCCGTTCACCCCTCCGATCCTGATATCGTTTTTTGTGCAGCTGATAATGGTTTAATAAAATCAACCGACGGTGGAATGAACTGGACAAGTAATTTTTCCACAAGTTGCTGGGATGTTGATTTTCATCCGTCAAATCCGACTATTTTGTACCTTTTAAAAACCAATCCAACATTGAAAAAGTGTGAGTTTTTTAAATCAACTGATGGCGGCAATTCATGGGACTTGAAAGACAGCGGTTGGTATGTTCCCAGTGACCTTGCAACTGCTAATGATATTGGTGCAAGACTGGCTGTGACCCTCGCAGATACTTCAAAAGTCGTTGTTGGTTTGTTGGGACAAAGCAAAGATGGAGATAATGGCTGGATTGGTGTTTATACCAGTTCAGATGCCGGTGAAAGCTGGTTGAACCTAAATTTGCCGGATGGTGGCCCATATAACAATGACACGCATCAAAATCTCGCGACGATTAATCTCAATGGAACCGGATTTCATCAAGGATTTTACAATTTTGGCATTGCAGTTTCGCATATCAATCCCAACACTATTTGGGTAGGTTGCCTTTCGCTATCTGTTTCTCATGACAGCGGTGCCAGCTGGACGCGAATTGGCAGCTACAGTTCCGGAAGCAATGATATTGGCTGGATTCATCCTGACATCCAGGATTTGCATGTTTTGGGCAATGATGTTTGGGTCTGCACAGATGGCGGAATCAATTATTCGACTGATGAATTACAAACTCACGAATCCAGAAAATACGGATTGAGCGGGTCAAATTTTTGGGGTTTTAATCAAGGATGGAATGAAGATGTTTTGGTAGGTGGTCGTTATCACAACGGAAATACAGGCTATTTCCAAACGTATGGAGACGGCAATCATTTACGGCTGGGCGGTGCTGAAGCTGCTACAGGTTATGTCAATCCATTGGAAGAGCGAAAAGCGTATTTTTCGGACATTTCAACGGCAGTTCTTCCGGACAATTTACAAGGAGACCATGCTTATCTTTCAAAAATCGCCTTGTATCCAAATGAACATTATTTGCGATCCTATTCCAGTGAAATTGTATTTGATCCCCGTTATGCGCATCACCTTTATTTAGGGAATGACAATAAAATCTGGAAATCTGAAAACGAAGGCGGGCTTTTTGAAGTCCTTTATGATTTCGGCACCAGTGGTAGAGTCCTCGAAATTGAACTTTCCCGGAGCAATCACGATGTCATGTATTGTGTTTTTCAAAACGGTGCTTCTTATTGGGATGATTGTGAAATCTACCGATCAGAAGACAGAGGTGTCAGCTGGACACAAGTTACTAACATTCCTGCCAACCGCTGGCGAATGGAAATCAGCCTTAACCCTGAAGATGAAAACGAGCTTTGGGTAGCTGCAATAAGTGGTGGTGATGACCAAAAAGTTTACCGATCATTAGATAGCGGCAATTCATGGGAAAATATGAGTTCTCCACTTTTCAATGGAGAACAATTAGAGGATATTCTGTATCAAGCCGGAACAGATGGATTGGTTTATCTAGCCACCGGAACAGCCGTTTATGCAAGAAACAACTCCAACAATACCTGGGAAAATATTGGTGATGGTCTGCCACTTTTCAACGGTTCATTTGAATTGAAACCATTTTACCGGGACAGCAAATTGAGGCTGGCTACCTTGAGAGGCCTCTGGGAAACCGATATGTTGCAAAGCTCCATGCCTATTGCACAACCGATGACTACCAGTGATAAATCTTTTTGCTTAAGGGACACTGTACAATTTGATTGTTATTCGATCCTTGATCACCAAGGAGCTAATTGGCAATGGACTTTTGAACCCACTCCATCTTTCGTGAGCTCACTCACAGACCGAAATCCAAGAGTCGTGTTTGAAACAGAAGGAAGCTATGACGTCACATTGACCATTACAGACGGCAATGGCAATAGTTCTTCCAAGACCGTCGAAGATATGATTACAGTCTTCAACCATTGCCAGGCAGACACCATTCCCGGAAAAGCACTGGAATGTTTGATTGACGGCGATTTTGCAGAAACCGGAAATTTCGATTTGAATACCAACGAATTTTCCTTCACAGCATGGATAAAACCCAACGGAATTCAGCATGCTTATTCCGGCATTTTGATGAATAATAACACTGCCGCAGGTTTGAATTTTATAAACAACAACGAATTGGGATACCACTGGCCCGGCGGTGCATGGTGGTGGAACAGCGGATTGTTTGTTCCGGAAGGAGAATGGTCTCATGTTGCTCTTGTTGCAACAGAAGGTTCAGTAACGGTTTTTCTGAATGGTGTAAGTGCAACACATAATACGGCTATACAACCAGTTGAGATCAAAACCATGCTGATGGGAAGCTACCAGGGTTGGGGAGGACGCAATTACAATGGTCAAATCGATGAAGTATGCATTTGGAAAAGGGCTTTGTCACAGGATGAGATCAGAACTCACCGCCACCTGACCAAAGAAAAACTCGTGGGAACCGATCCAGACATAGTGGCTTATTATCAATTTAATGAAAATGAAGGTGGAATCCTCGATAAAGTGGGAATCCTTCACGCTAATTTAAAAGGCAATGCTCAACGCGTTTTGTCCTCCGCGCCACTTGGAGGAGGAACGAGTTACGGAATTGACGTATCAGCCGGAGGTGTTTATAATTTTGAAAACACAGGACTTGTTTTAGATATTTTGGACACTGGCATACCTCCCAATGGTGAGGTTTATGTTTCGAGAATCAACCTCGATCCATTTAACAAACCCAATGGAAACCCTGGGCTTGGGAACTACTGGGTCGTGAATAATTATGGCAATAATAATCTGATCACATCTTTTGGACAAATAAACTTTTCGCCATTTGCAGGAGTTGCGACAGCTGAAGTGATCAACGATCCTTCGTTAGCGGTTTTGCACCAACGGGAAGAAAATGGGTTTATACAAAACTGGTCCCAGCTATGCAACGCCACTGAAGTGATAGGAGGAAGCGAGAGTTATTTTAATTTTAAAGATAATTGTGCTTTAAACGAACTCAATCAATTTTACATCAGCTCATCCGATGAAGAAACTGAAATCGTTATGGATGATGAACCGACTAGTGTGGAACCATCTGCAAGTGAAGCCAATCTCGTCAATATTTTCCCGAACCCTGTTCATCACAAGGATCATTTAATGATTGACAATCGCGGAAATGAACGGGTCCGGTTTAAATTATTCGATACCAATGGAAAGTTGATAAAAGACATATTTGCTGACAAAAATGAACAAAAAGCATTAAAAATTGACCATTTGACTTCGGGTGCTTATTTCTATTTGATTGAAGCAGAAAGTTTTATAAAATCCGGAAAATTGGTAGTTGAATAAATATCCATTGATACCAGATTATTAGACTTCACCAAAAGTCGAAAATGATCAAATTCTTTAGAAATATCAGAAAACGATTACTATCAGAAAACAGGTTTAGTAGATACCTGATTTATGCAATTGGAGAAATCTTCTTGGTAGTCATAGGTATCCTGATTGCTTTGCAAATTAATAATTGGAATGAGAACAATAAAAACATAGCCACCTTGCAATCTTCTCTTGATGCTCTTCAGACAAACTTGAAGGAAGACATCGAAAACATGCATGCACATATTGAATTTAATCAAACCGTACTTGATGATATTAACTACATTTACAAAATATTACTGCAACATGAATACAGGGAAAAGCCATTTTCCGAAATAGCAGATAGTATGTTTAACCTCGGTTTGGAAATATCTTTTAATATTTCCAACACGGCGTTTCAAACGATGGAATCAGGAGGGCATTTTCAATTACTAAAAAACCAAGCCCTATCCAGATCGATTTATAAATACTATAATTTTATAGAATTGATCGAAGGCCAGATCAAGGACAACAATCAATTTGTTCAATTGCTTTTGGAGCCTTTCATTTTCAGCGAAATGGAAATCCGTGCTTTTCCTCCTGTTCAGAAAGAACAATTGAAGCCTGATAAAAGACCTTTGCGAATGGACAATAAAGAAATCATTTTTAAAAGCATTGAATTTGAAAATCTGGTAATTTCCAGAATGTGGCGTCTGGAATCAGAAAACAGACAATTCAAGGAAGGAATTAATAAAGCCCAACAATTAATCGATGAAATACGAAATGAAATAAATTGATAATCCAAGTCCTTTTCAATATTTGATTTTAGGTTTGTAATTTTGAACATGGACAAAACTTATATCGAAGACAAAGACTTCAATGGCATAGACTTTTCGAAGAATAGCCTAGAAAAGGGAGATTATGAAAACTGTACGTTTCGCAATTGTAATTTTTCTTATTCCAATTTAATAAAAATGAATTTATTGGATTGTGCCTTCGTAAGTTGCGATTTGAGTATGGCGAAAATTACTGAAGCGGCTTTTAAAAACATAAAATTCAAAAATTGCAAACTTTTGGGGTTACGTTTTGATGGTTGCAATGATTTTATGTTAGCTGTGGATTTTCAAGATTGTATTTTAGACCTATCGTCTTTTAACAAAATGCGTTTGAAAGGAACCGCTTTTAAAAACGCCAGCCTGCATGAAGTGGACTTTTCGGAAACTGATCTATCAGAATCGATCTTTGAAAACTGCGATTTGCTAGGAGCTGTATTTGAAAACACCATTCTCGAAAAAGCTGATTTTCGAACCTCTTTTAATTTTTCAATCGATCCGGAAACAAACCGAATAAAGAAAGCCATGTTTTCAAATTCAGGGCTTGCGGGATTGCTTCACAAATATGACATTGAAGTGGAGTAATCCTAATTTCAACAATGTACTCAACGATTTATTATTCCACTATTCTTTTGGTATATTTACTTTTTAATTATGAATTACTGCACTGAATTAACTTTAAAAATATCTCGGAAAAATGTTTAGTCTTGAAGAATTAAGTTATGTCAAAAGGCGAAAGCAACTGCTAAGTATCGCTGAAAAAAACGGCACCAATATTAAAAAAATATTGCGCAATTTGCGATACGAACAGGAGCTAAAGTTTTTACAAGCCGAATTAGTCAACTTGCAACGATGGGTCGCCAAAAAAAAGCTTAGGGTAGCTATTTTGTTTGAAGGAAGAGACGCTGCCGGTAAAGGTGGGTCGATCAAGCGATTTACTGAACATCTCAACCCTCGTTCGATGCGGATCGTCGCTCTTACAAAACCTACAGAAGTTGAAACAGGACAATGGTACTTTAGAAGATATATCAAGGAATTGCCCAACCCCGGAGAAATTGTGTTTTTTGACAGAAGCTGGTACAATCGAGCAGTGGTAGAACCGGTCATGGGCTTTTGCAATAAAAAACAATATCGAAAATTTATGGTACAGGTCCCCGGATTTGAACACATGCTGCATGAAGATGGGGTTATACTTATCAAATTTTGGTTTTCTATCTCGAAAGAAGAACAAAGAAGGCGGTTTGAAGCTCGAATGGAAAACCCTTTGAAAATCTGGAAATTTAGCGCTGTTGACATGAAAGGACAGGAACTTTGGGACAAATACACCTACTATAAAGAAGAGATGTTTTCGAAAACTCATACCACTTTTAGCCCATGGATCATTATCAAAACTAATGACAAAAAAACTGCCAGGCTGGAAAGTATTCGTTATGTCCTTTCAAAATTTGATTATACCGGAAAATCTTCTGCTAAAACTACCGTTTTACCTGATCCCAACGTGATTTTGAGGTATTACAGGCATATTGAACAAATAGATATTTAATTATTATGACGACATATAAAAAAACCAACCTCATCGATCTTTCTAAAAAAGACTTAGAATTGATCAATTCTAAATTCGGACTGAGATACCTTTTTGCAGATAAAAAAACTGATGTGCTCAAAGCCCTGAGGCTGACTAAATATGAACTCGAACTCAGAACACTTCAGGCGGAATTGATCAAACTGCAAAACTGGACCATAAAAAACGAGAAAAAGATCGTCATCCTTTTTGAAGGAAGAGATGCTGCTGGAAAGGGCGGAGCTATTCGCCGAATCACCGCTTACATTAACCCTAGATTCTTTCGTATTGTCGCATTACCCAGGCCGACCAGTGAAGAAGAAGGACAATGGTATTTCCAACGGTATGTAAATCAATTGCCCAAACCGGGAGAGATAGTTTTCTTCGATCGTAGCTGGTACAACCGTGCAATCGTAGAACCCGTGAATGGTTTTTGTACACCACAAGAATATGAGACTTTCATGGGGCAGGTAAATGATTTTGAAAGAATGGTGATCTCTTCAGATACTTTTTTGATCAAATTCTACTTTTCCATAACCAAAGAAGAGCAGGAAAGACGCTTCAAGGAAATAAAATCCAGCCCTTTAAAAAAATGGAAAATGACTCCTGTTGATGAAAAAGCTCAGGAGCTTTGGGATGAATATACCAAATACAAAGTAAAAGTCTTTGAAAAAACAAACACAGAGCTTTGCCCCTGGATCATCATTGACGCCAATCGAAAAACTACAGCCAGAATACAGGCGTTGCAGTATATTTTGGATCACATCCCTTATCAGGATGAACAGCCTGAAGAGAAGTAAATCGTTTGATCTTATTTGACTTTTATCAAATTGTGGTAGATGGGAGGGATCACGGCGCCAAGTAGTGTTTTTATTAATGCCCCCCACAGAAAAGGGTAAAATCCGAACTGTAATGCAGAACTAAAATCATATCTATAGGTCAGAAATAAAACGCCGCAAGCTGAGATTATCATCGTTCCGATGACCATTCCCAGAAAACATTTGAAAAATCGCTCTCCCCAACCTATTTCTCCAAAATAACCCGTTGCTGCTGCACCAAAAAGAAATCCGTAAAGAAATCCTGCGCTATCATCAGAAAATATTTCAATCCCACCAGCTCCGCCTGCAAAAAAAGGAAGGCCAATAGCTCCCAGAATCAAATATACTAAAACGGCTAAGGTTCCATATTTAGCACCCAGGAAAAAACCTACCAGCAACACCGCGAAGGTTTGTCCGGTAATCGGAATTCCGTCTTTATGAATTGGGATCACTACCTCTATCTGTGCAAAAAAGGCCATAAAAAGAACAGCAAGTAAAATCTGTATTATCGGATGATTGAACTTCATATTTTTTTAATCTAACTAATTTTTCTTTTTCAGTAAAAAATCCGGCCGGATTTGATCGGGATTTCGCCATGAGGATACTTTTTCCAGCAGATAATTATTTTCATCGATTTCAGCTCTTTTCAACAATTGCTGCCACAAATGCTCCGGAAGCAAAAAATATTTCACGCTCAACCTGTTGACCAAGCTCATTTCTTCGGAGTCCAAATAATTTTCCAAATCTGATTGCCTGACATCCGTAGCAATGCGCCAAAGTTTGTTTTGATCAATATCATATTCCGGCAACCAGGGCATGGCATCCAAACCGGATGCAAAAGTAAAAAATTCCGCCAGACTATTATGGGCTATTATTAACTCAGAGGGCTTGTCTCTCAATATTTCAAAAGCCGCTTTTGTGAGTTTCTCGTAATTTTTGTAGTTGGGATCATGTAGTTCGGGATTGTAACTTTTATAAGAAAATATGCTCCCAACCATAAATAGAACAGATGCTGCTAATATTAAAACCCGTTGCCTGAAAGCTTCTTTTTGTTCAATCAACAGACTCAAAAACAAAGGACAAAGCAATACATAAATCAGGAAAAAACGGTAAGACATACCAGTGAGTGACCATTTGAAAAATGGAAAAAGCAACAAACTGCAAACGATGAATAGTGACCAACAGAACGCTTTTTTATTTGTTTTGAACAAAAACGGAATGCTAAGAAAATATATCATCGATGTAATAATTAGTTCTCCCAACCATAACTGGGATATCCTTCCATTTTGCCCAAAATCTACAACAAAAGACAACGGTGCGAACTGTGGTGTAACTGTAAATACGTCTTTAAACCGAGCTAGATCAATCCAACTTGGCAAACCCGGAATAAAATAGCTCAAACCCAATAATAATAACAATCCTGGAAGCAGATAGGAAGCTACTTTTTTGGTTAGTTTTTTAAATAAAAGCATCAAAAAACCAAAAATCATCGTCAAGCCAAAAGTCATCTTATGACTAAAAAAATTGAGTAAAAGCAAGGCTCCTTTGATCCATTTACGCTTGCCGGAAATGCTGTAAACAAAAATCAAAAAAAGTAAAAATCCGAGTAGGTTTTTGGAATATTGTGCAGAAAAGTAGGTCAAATGTGGGCTAAAAACACTGATACTTCCAACAAAAATTGCCAGATAAATGCTGCCACTCCACCGCTTTGCAATCAGGTACAACAATAAAGTTACTCCTCCCACCACAAGAGCCGAAAATAGTTTTAGTGATAAAATATAACCTCCACAAAACCAATTACTTATTTTCAAAAAAGGATAAATCAGGGAATAATCTTTCGAGTGAAGACTTCCCTCTTCAACAAGGCTTTTCAACTGAACCAAATAAAAATAACTATCCCATCCGTTGGCAAATGAAGTCTGGGTAAAAGCTTTAAATTTTAAAGAAGAGGAAAGGAATGCCAAAAAAATACCTGGCAAATTAGCAAATATGCGTTTTATTTTCATCTTTCTTGGAGAAGCAAACATATCTCAACTATCGAAAGAGAATTTCATCGAGCAAAAACTTTTTGCCCTTGATATTATTTCCTTGAATGGTCAATTCGTCTCTAAAAATGCGGATCAGTTCGATTGCCGAATCACCGGCATAATACAATTCCAGATCAGTGAAATCAAACAATTTTCCAAACACACTGAGTTGAGCCCCTTCAGCTGTAGCTTCAATAATTTCCCAATTGCCATCTGCCAATAATTCGTAACCATCA
>JANQFJ010000145.1 GCA_028277915.1 Saprospiraceae bacterium | reverse complement strand
TTGCTCAACAACTACAAAGATTTCTTCTTCGTCAGGAGGTGGTGGCGGTGGCGGTGGTGGCGGTGGTGCTTTTTCTTTTTTAGTGATCGGTGCAGGTTTAAATTCTATTTCAGTTTTTTCATCAACAGACTGGTCCACAAATTCAACTTCATCTTCTTCCTCTAAAAGTTCTGTTGGAACTTCTTCAATAACGGGAGGCGGTGGTGGCGGTGGTGGCGGTGGTGGTTCAGCACTTCTGGGTGGTTCTATTTCAATATCCTCCTCTAAAACCAAAGCATCTTCAGGAATATCAACTTTTTTTTCATAAGTTGTCCAATTGAATGCAAAAACACACATCATTAAAGTCATTGCCAATCCAATAAAGAAAAATTGCTGACTGTATTTAAATACATCAGCATTCGCGTACTTTTTCCTTTCGTTTAATGGACTAACACTGGCATTATCATAAGCTTTTTTCTCATACCCTTTTGCTCTTTTTGCTATTACATACCTAAAAGTGAGAATTAAGCCAACTAAAAATACCAAGGCAATAAATGAAGCGATTAAAAATGAGCTTGTCGAAAAATCGAAATTGGCTTGCATGGTATTAAGTATTAAGTGATTAGATTACCTTAATCTATGCAAGATTATATCACAAATAAATGATATAGGTCAGTAAAAACAATGATTTTTGTCAAAATTGACAAGGACTGAAATTGAAGAATATCAGAAATCTTTTGTTTGAGAAACTGATTTAATTCGCCAGGCTGGAATTCCGATCCAGGCTATTAGAACTGAAATTGCAGCAGCAATTCCCAATCCAGTTCCAAAAAACTTTTGGAAGACCGCTCCTGTAAATCCCATTAAAGCTGAAATATCCAATTTAAGCAAAATCAAAATCCTGGAAAGGTCTATTGGGTTTAAAATGGAACCAATAATCGCAAAATTGTCCAATGGATAATCGTTAAACCATATCAATCCTAAAAGAAAAATTCCGTCGTAGATTACCGCCAAGAACAACCAAACTAAAATGGCTAATCCGAAACCTTTTATCCTGTTTTCATTTTTCAAAGCGATCAACAAAGCAATAGCTGAAAAGATAAATGATAACAATACTCCGGTCACCAGAAGAATCATAAAATTCCAAATTTCCGGCGAATTAAAAACGCCATATATTAGAAAAGGCACACCTATGCCTATAATCAAGCTAATGGAAAGTGAACCTGCAATCCCAATGTATTGCCCTAAAAATATATTTGATCTTTTGATAGGTTGCGCAAGCAATAATTCAATAAATTCTCGAGAGTTGTAATAATACATCACACCAAACATGGTAGCAATCAACGGAACGATCAGCAAAACAATATTCATCAAGCTGATCACTACTTTCGAAAGGTCGCTACTCAAAAAAAGGAGGGACAAACTAATCATTAAAAAAAACGAACAATAGATATAGGTCCACCTACTCCTCAGCAAATCATATCCTACGTATTTTAATATTTTTAACATGGTGTCAGATTTTTTGGTTTTAAATGTTGGGTTGGATTTTTAATTCAACATCTCTTTTCGAATGTCCGTTGGAACTAAAATTATAATTTTTACCCTCCAGAATTTTTGCAATGGCTTCTTCCACTTTTTCGGATTTGTAATTTGTTTTCAGCTGTTGCAAACTTCCTTCAAAGTGAATATTTCCTTCCAGTAGAAAAACAACATTATCTGCCATTTCTTCAACAAAACTCATGATATGGGTAGTAATCAAAATGATTTTCCCTTTCGCTTTTTCTTCTAAAATCAATTTTTTCAATCGTACTAAAGCCAAAGGGTCCAATCCCGTTGTGGGCTCATCCAGTATAAGTAAAGGACTATCGTACATCAACGCAAGCGTAATATTAACCTTTTGCAATGTTCCTCCGGAAAGATTTCCCAATCGCTGGTTGAGGAATGGTTCTAAATTGAAAAGCTTAATGTAGCGCTCACTATTTTCCTCCCCTCCCCTGATATCCTTGATCATTGACAGCAATTCCTTTACTTTCAGGTTTTCCGGAAACCTAGCAATCTGTGGCAGATAGTCAATCTTGTTTCGATATTCCCACTCCCCTTTAATGTTTTTGTCATCCAAAATAATTGTCCCATCGTTTGGAATGACCATACCAAGGATACACTTGATTAATGTCGTTTTACCAGAACCATTTGGGCCTAAAACAGCGGTGATGCCAGGCTCATTAAAATTCACATCAATCCCTTTAAGGACTTTATTTTTTCCAAATGCTTTATGCAGTTTATTAATAGATATCATAATTTCAAATTTGGGTATTTTATATTTTAAGTTCTTTCAAAAATTTTCATTGAAGGCTGATTATCAAGGACATTTGCGGGAGTAAACACCGGACTGACTTTTTCCGAAAAATTGATAATATCAATAAAAAGACTACGCATCAAAACAATGGCCTCAGGTGTTTTTTTAAGTACATAATTAAACAATTTTATTGGTCTGTGAGGAATATCCCCCACTCCATCTCTGTTTAGATCATAACCTGAATATTCGCTCCAATAGTTGCCATCGATCGAATTTTCGTACGCTGAACTATTCAACGACAAATCAAATGAATTGGAGATAAAATTATTCTTTGAAACTTGATTATTCAAACATCCTCCCGATACTTTCATCGCCCAACCATTATTTACAAAATCATTGTTCAAAAAATTTACACGGGTAGAGCCTTCCGCAAAAATGCCAATGGTGTTTTCGACAAATCGATTGTTGGTTATTTCAGCATCGTAAATTTCTTTCAACAATAATCCGTAGGAAGCTTTTCCCCAGTTTAGTATAAACAAATTTTCGCTCATGTTGATCCTCCTGGAAAACATTACAGCTACTCCTGCTCCGTTATTTCGAAATTCATTATTGATATAATCATCATCATTTGAAAACATGAAGTGTAAGCCATACCGCAAATTTTCTTCACTTAAATTATTCTGAATCAAACTGTTATCAACAAATTCAAAATAAATTCCATCCCGATGTTTTTTCACATGATTATTTTCCACTTTCACTCTTTTGCAATACCAAATATGAATTGCGTTTCCGGAAGACATCTCTTTTGCGGCTTCTCCTTCAACATAATTTCCCTCAACAATTCCGTCATTAGAATGTGCGAGATATATTCCAAAAAAAGTGTTGTACAGCTTGTTGTTTCTAACCACAAAATTGTTGGCTCTTTCAAAACGGATACCAGCTCGATCTTCAATATAACTCGTTCCAACGTTTTGGATCTGAAACCCCTCAATAGTTACACCACTGGTGTTGACAGTCAAAATCTCCGTTTCGTTTTCACCATCCAAAATGGGATAGTCAAGACCAATAAGCTGAATCGATTTTTTAATGACAATATTTCCTTCTTTATAAATACCTTTTTTAACTACCACTTTATCTCCATCTTCAGCATTCTCAATCGCTGATTTTATCGTTTTGTGGGGACAAGTCGAGCAAACTTCAAGCTGTTTGGAAATGCCATTTTGAGCTATCAACCATACTGAACAAAGAAAAATGAAATATTTGATTTTCATGTGATCTAAATATTTTAATGAATGACTTTTCGTAACGAAGGATTAATATTTATTTTTCATTTTGAAAATCATTAAATCCTATAGTGCTGTGATGTTCCTGCAAAGTTGTCCAGGTGAATAATTTTCCACCTTTTTCAGATTGCATTTTGTTTGCAGCGTCTTCGTTTTTAAAAGCAGTTAAAAAAGCACCCATAGGACTTGGAAGAGATTTGCTAATAAGAAAATGACAATCCTCTGCTTTGATCAATTCTTTTGGTGTTTCATATACATTTACCATCCGTAAAGCGAAGTCAGCCCCTTCTTCTTTTTCATAATTAAGCATACATTCAATTGCATCAAACATGAAGACCTTTCCCTTTTTTGTAACCAATTCAGCAGCATGCTGCTGATCCACAATAGTCATTTTACAAAAATGACACATATCCGATCCGTAAGAAATTGGTTTAGGAGTTGGTGTGCACGAGCTTATCGCCAGCGCTAATGTTGTCAGAAGAATTAGATATTTCATTTTTTGGATATTTTTTGATGCCTACAAACCAAGCTACATAGGCTAAAAATATTGAAATTCCGGCTAAAATCCCTCCAGTATGCGGAAAGGATTCGGCAACGAAATTTAAAATAACTTTTGTTCCTATAAGTGGTGGCTGGAATGAAGCTCCTGGAAATTTCATAGGAGCATCAGGACTCAAGGTGTGCCCATAATCGTATTCCCACAAATAAAAATCATAAATCCCCAATAACGAAAGGACACTTGCTAATATCGCCCAGGTCAAAAATAATTTAGGACGATTAAAAAAAGCGATTATCAATCCCAGTACAACAAAGGTGATAACCACAATGGGCAGAAATTTTAGTTCAGGGATAGCTTCCGGTATTATGGGTTTCATACCCACATAATGATTTAAAATATTGACGTTTTGCAATGTTCCAGGACTATCTCCTCCTATCTTGTTGATGTGGATGTACATCGTTACACCTGTCGGATACTGAGGTGCGTAAAGTGTAATTCTCCACATAGGAAAAAGGAACAAAGTCAATAAGCCCAAAGAGGCTATTATCATCAATATTCTTGGTAATTGTTTCATATGATTTTGCTCTTTTTGAAAGAGCATGATCGTTTTAATATTGAAAAAGAAAACTTACCCGAACCAGAGATGCTTTCTTAACAAAATGGATCGGCCCAGGTAAGTTTATTTTTTTCAATCAACTATTGATTAAATTATTTACTGAACAGCTTCGTCTTCTCCTAAGCTCCATGAAAGTGCAATGTTAGATCCTCTTGGAGAGACTCTGACATATCCCTGCATTTCCTGGTGTAACGCTGAACAAAAATCCGTACAATAAAACGGAATTACACCTTCGGATTTAGGTTCCCAAAGTAAGGTTTCGGTTTGTCCTCCCATAATCAACAACTCGGCATTGTTGGCTCCCATGATTGAAAATCCATGAGGAACATCCCAATCCTGTTCGAGATTGGTAACGTGGAAGTAAACCTTATCACCAACTTTGATACCTTCAATATTGTCAGGCGCAAAGTGGCTTCGTATTGTAGTCATGTATACATGAACGACATTTCCTTCCCTTTCAACTCTTGAATCTTTTTCTCCCATAGCCCTGAAAGGGTGTTTGTTTTCTTCAATCGGATAGAATTTTTTCTGTCGAGGTTTAATTCTATCAGCAGAAATTCCCTGGGCGTAGTGAGGTTCTCCCATTGTTGGGAAATCAAGTAATAGTTGCATCTTATCACCTGAGATGTCATACAATTGAGCAGAGTGACAAAGCTCCGGACCAGTTGGTAAATAGCGGTCTTTTGTAATCTTATTCATTGCAACCAAATATTTACCCTGAGGTTTTTTAGAGTCACCACCTGGAATCATCAAGTGACCAATGGAGTAATAGGATGGTGCACGATCAAGTACTTCCCATGATCCAACTTTCCATTTTACAACTTCAGAAGAAATAAAGAAGGAAGTATAAGCATTGCCTTTAGCATCAAATTCTGTGTGTAGAGGCCCTAGACCAGCTTCCTGAACTACTCCTGCAACAACTTCGTCAAATTTTAAAACAGGTACTCCTGCAACTTCAGTCTCATAAGATTTATTTTCTATGGCCTTCAACATTTTTGTAAAGGAATGTACTGTCAAGTCAGCTGACAATTTTCCGTTACCAACGATGTATTCCCCTGTTGGATCTACATCAACACCGTGTGGTGATTTTGGAGTTGGAAGGAAATATACCAAACCTGGGCATTCTGATGGAATCAACACCTTCACTTTATCGTTCATAGTGGAAGTAGCCATATGAGTATGCTCATCATAGACGTTATTCGCCCATTTGGCAGGAACTTCTTGGAAATTGCCCGCTTTAATATATTCTTCCGCTTTTTTCCAGTTAACTGCTGCAATGTAGTCTTTATCGTTTTGAGATGCAGTAACTTCCATCAATGTAGATGCTTCTTCAGTGTTATAAGTGGTAAAAAATGTCCATCCATGTGAATTACCTTTACCGGAATGCGCTAAGTCATAGTCATAAGCAGGTAGTAATATTTGGAATGCAATGTCCATGTATCCCTCATCAGTAACACTAACGTATGTCAGCATTCCTTTGAAGTTTTCAGCATAACTGCTTATAGGTACATCTTTTTGAGGATAAGGAACACCAAATCGAGTACCTGCTACTACATATTCTGTGTTTTCTGTTGTAAAAGGTGAACTGTGGTTTCCTCCACTATTTGGGATTTCAATGATTTGAGCAGTTTCGAAAACAGAAAGATCAACTCTTGCAATTCTTGGAGTATTGTTTCCATTAATAAAAATCCATCGACCATCAGTTTCTCCATTCGTTTGAGAAAGCTCAGGGTGATGAGAATCATCCCATGGAACAAATCCATGCGAAGTTTCTAATAGTGGTTTAGTCTCTTCATTAAAACCATATCCTTTTTCTCCATCTACTGAAAATACCGGAATGACTTTAAATAAACGCCCAGATGGTAAACCATGTACAGCGATTTGTCCGCTAAAACCTCCGGACATAAACGCGTAAAATTCATCGTGTTCACCTGGTGCAACATACACTTTTGAAGCAACGTCACTAGACAATGCTCCTGAATCACCAGAAGTATAGGGGTTAGTCTGATTGCCACAACCAAACAAGAGTAAAACTCCGATAATTGCCATAGCAAATAACCCAAAGTGCGCTTGATTGATATTTAATTCGAATTTCTTCATACTGTTGATTATTTAAGTTTAAAGGCGAAAATGAAAATGAAAAATTTAGTAAACTAAAGATACATTTGAACTTCACAAAACAATAAAAGACAGACATATCTTCTTTTTGCAAAGTTAATGACTAGTTAATTTTTGGAATTGATAAAAATCATTTAATACAGTGATTTTTATCATATTGTTTCAAATTCCTGATATTCAATATATTACAAACATATTTATTGTTAAATTATTTTAAATAATCGCCAAACTACTCACATACAATTTTTTCAAATAAAAGACACTTTGGTTTTTTATTAAAAACAATTACATTTGGGCCAACAGAAATAAAAATCTGAAATTTCAATGTTTTCTAAAAGTTGTCAATATGGCATCAGAGCTGTTTTATTTTTAGCCGTGTATTCGTCGGCTGAGAAGAGGTTGGGAGTTACTGAAATTGCCAATAAATTGGAGATACCTAAGCATTTTTTAGCTAAAATATTACAGCAACTTGCAAAAGAAAATCTGATATCTTCCTCCAGGGGACCTAGTGGTGGTTTCTATTTGAATAAAAAAAACAGGAAGTCAAATTTGAAGGACATTATAGAAGCGATTGACGGTAGTCAAATTTTCACTGATTGCATCTTAGGCCTAAAAGAATGCTCTTCAGAAAAGCCATGTCCTTTGCATTTTCAGGCTTTTGGAATCAAAGAAGGATTGAACTACCAGTTTGAGCATCAGACAATTGGAGAGATGGCAGAAAAAATTGTTAGAACTAATTTATCGATTTAATCCGTTTACCGAAATGAGTTGAAAAACTTTTATGTAAATTCGCCAAAAAATAAAGAATTCATTAAAAAAAACTATCATGAAAAAACTTGTAATTTTTGTTTCACTTGCTTTTTTCGTATTCGCCTGTGGCGATTCTGGATCAGAAAACAGTAATGCTGCAAATGACACCAAAACATCCACTGAAACTAAACCTGAAAAAGAAGAAGCTGATCCTAAGGGTATCGGAGAAATCAAAAACGTGGCTTTAAATGACCCATTAGATGAAGAAATGATCGCTTCCGGTAAAAATATTTATGAAGTAAAATGCGCCGCTTGCCATAAACTTTCGGATCAAAGAGTCGTCGGACCAGGTTTTGCCGGTATAACCTCAAGAAGAACACCTGAATGGATAATGAATATGACTTTAAACGTAGATGTAATGCTTGAAAAAGATCCTGAGGCTCGTAAATTATTAAAAGAATGCTTGGTAAGAATGCCAAATCAAAACCTCTCTCAAGGAGATGCGCGGGATGTTCTCGAATTTATGTATCACAATGATACACAAGTTCAATAAATAAGTTTTGACTTTTATGCAGACGGATAAATCGATAACGATTTATCCGTC
>JANQFJ010000134.1 GCA_028277915.1 Saprospiraceae bacterium | reverse complement strand
CTTATGATTTGAAAGGGATACAAGGACTTGCAGATATTTTTTTTCAGAATACTCCCGAATCGGAAAACCCTCGCAACAACAACAATTCTTATAAACGATTGATCAGGGATATTCCTTTCCAACAAGAATTAAGTAAACGTTGCTGGAATTAATTTTTTCAAAATACCTTCCTCAAAACAAGTTTTTAAAACCAACCTAACTTGTTGCATTTTTCGTAATTTTGTTGGCGTTTTTTATGAAAAATTGACGAAAAGTGGAGTATTTAACACAGCATATAGAAAGTTTGATCTTTGCAACAGAGCATGCAATTTCATTGGAAGAAATCAAGAGTTGTCTTGAGGAATCGTTTGAAACGAAGTTCAGCGTTCAGGAGATCGAAAATGCAATCACCTTTTTAAAAAATCGCTACCACGATGAAGAATTTGCCTTTGAAATAGTTGAAATTGCTGAAGGGTTTCAGTTTTTGACAAAAGGAGCTTTTCACCAGACTGTTGGGAATTACTTGAAACAAACCACCAAGAAAAGATTATCTCGGGCAGCAATCGAAACGCTTTCGATTATTGCTTACAAGCAACCCGTTTCAAAAAGCGAAATGGAAAAGATTCGTGGAGTGAGTTGTGATTATTCCGTCCAAAAACTTTTGGAGAAAGAGCTTGTTACTATTCTTGGAAGATCGGAGGGGCCTGGTCGGCCTTTGATGTACGGTACTTCTGAAAAATTTATGGATTATTTTGGTATAAAAAGCCTAAAGGATCTACCAAAACCAAAAGATTTCAAGATCCCGGAAAATGAAATTGGCGAAGCAGCTCCTATTGAGGAAATAATACCCAACGAGGAGTCCGAATCGCCTCAAGAAAATGGGCAAGCGCAGAGCGATGAAGAGGCTCAATTTGAAGAAGAGTAAAAAAATGATTAATTTAATATTTGTTATCGAAATAATTTGAATGTATGGATAAACCATTGATAAACAGAGTAGCGGCAAGTGGATTGATAACGATCAACCTGGAAGAGTTCTTCCCAAAAGAAGAGCTTGTAGTATTTGATATCAAGGATTATCTTTATATGGAACTCATTCTAAAAGAAAAAGATTTCCGTGCTGCTTTGAAGGAACATGACTGGAATCAATACGAAAGTAAAAACCTGATTATTTACTGTTCGACCGATGCCATTGTTCCGGTTTGGGCATACATGTTGGTAGCCGCATATGCTGAGCCATTTGCTAATCGTGTTTTTCAAGGAGATGAGGACACTTTTTACAAAGTCGTTTTCAATGAAGCAATTGCAAAGTTTGACGGAGCATTGTATGATCAAAAGAGGGTTGTAATCAAAGGATGCAGCAACAAACCAGTGCCTCCTTCGGCATATGTTGATTTGACTCAAAAGTTGCGTCCGTTTGCTCAAAGCATTATGTTTGGAGAACCCTGTTCGACAGTTCCTATTTTTAAAAGACCTAGAATCATTAAAAAAAATAAATAAACGTACTTTTCAAACCGGTTTTTTAGCCTGTCCTTTGTAGCTTTAACAATGACGAAAAGCGATTTTAATTAAAATTTAAAATCAACTTACTTTCGAATGCTTATTGTTTGTTTACCGTTTTATTAATTGAATATTTTTCGGCAACAATTTTGTCGATGATAATTGTTCACACTAAAACTACACGACATGCTACGGTCCATTTCTGCTTATGTTATTATTATTGCGGCTTTTTTGTCACTTACTTTGTTTAGTTCTTCTACAGACGAAGAGAAGGCTAGACAGCCTCGACAAAGTTTAAGTGATAAAGCTATCTTGCCTCAAACCATCAAAAGTATTCCAATTGACAAAGCCTTTAGCTTCGCCGGAGAAAAAGTACCAGTCGACAATTTTGATGTTTACGAAAGACTTGATCGTGAATTGTTGCGCAATGCTTATTATCACTCAAGTACGGTAATGAGCCTGAAACGTTCCAAGCGTTTTTTCCCGGTTATTGAAAATATTTTGGCTGAAAACGGAGTTCCTGAGGATTTCAAATTTTTAGCCGTAGCAGAAAGCGATCTCAGCAATGCTGTATCTCCTGCCGGTGCAAAAGGGGTTTGGCAATTTTTGAAAAATACGGGAAAAGCTTTTGACCTTGAAATCAATCACGAAGTGGACGAACGTTACCATTTGGAACAATCAACACAGGCTGCCTGTAATTATTTGAAACAACTCAAAAATAAATTTGGCAGCTGGACTTTAGCTGCTGCTGCTTATAATATGGGCGAGACAAAATTGAAGAGAGAAATGAATGTACAGCGAATGGACAATTATTTTGATCTCAATCTAAACCAGGAAACTTCTCGCTATGTTTTCCGGATTTTAGCTTTAAAAGAAATCATGAGCAACCCCAAAGATTATGGTTTTATGATTGAAGAAAATGAAAAATACGCGGTACTGGATAATTTCAAAACAATCGATATAAGCGAAGGAGTTGCTAATTGGGGAGACTTTGCAAAAGAGCATGGAACTACTTATCGGATGCTGAAAGTATACAATCCCTGGTTAATTTCTTCGTCTTTAACCAACAAAAGCAAAAAGACTTATAAGATCAGGATTCCGATATAATTTATAGATTGTAAAAATAAAACAGCCTTCATTCGGTCGAATGGAGGCTGTTTTATTTTTTTGTGGTAATAGATTTTATTCTTCTTTCATACCAATTTTTCCTTCTTTCAAACTTTTAAAAGTCTGTAGTCCGCAATCAAGATAATCCGAATAATCATCAGGATCAGGGTAATATCCTCTCGGCAAAGCCATTACCTCTTCTTCAGGAGTCATCATAACATACAATGGCTGCGAATTACTCTGAAAGTTGACGATTTGAAAATCTGCCCACATGTTTCCAACATTGCGAAGTTTCTTGTTGGAGTATTTGGAGATTGGCGTGTTTTTCAACTTTTCAGGTGCATCGACATAAAGGGATATCAGCACAAAGTTTTGTTCGATATTATTTCGAACCTTATCAATTGACCAAATGTTGTCTTCTGTTTTACGGCAATTGACGCACCCGTATCCTGTAAAATCAAGTAATATGGGAAGGTTTTTCTTCTTCGCATAATTCATACCTTCTTCATAATCCTTAAAGCAATCCAGGTTGTTGGCACATTTTGTAAACGAAGGATATTCGGCCTTTATAGTGGGATCGGCTTTGGGCGTTTCTAAAAAGAAATTGTATAAAGCAGGAGGTGGAAGGCCACTGAGTAAACCTGGACATTGATAAGACTTGAGTGTTTCGTTGTATATGAAACCAGAGGCAGTGTAAACGGTTAGCAACAAAGATGCCAGCGCAAAGCCCCATCTGGTTGGCGATAATTTTTTAATTGGACTATCGTGAGGGAACTTTATTAGTCCAAATAAATACAAAGTCATCGCCGCAAAAATAAGCACCCAAATGCCCATAAATAACTCGTATTTCAAAATCCCCCAATGCCAGGTATAATCCGCGACGGATAAAAATTTAAAGGCAAAAGCTAATTCTAAAAATCCTAATATCACTTTCACCGAATTCATCCAGCTACCTGAGCTCGGCAATGAATTCAGCCAGGCTGGAAATGCTGCAAACAGCCCAAAAGGCAATGCCAAAGCTGTTGAAAATCCTAACATCACGATGAAGGGACCCATAGTATTTTTGGCCGATTCAACCAATGCTGATCCAATGATTGGTCCGGTACAACTGAAGGAAACAATTGCCAGGGTAGCTGCCATAAAAAATATCCCAATCAAACCACCTTTATCTGCCATAGTATCACTTTTGTTGGCCCATGAACTTGGCAAAGTGATTTCGAAATATCCAAAAAATGAAATAGCAAAAATGACAAATAGTAAAAAGAAAATAGTGTTTGGAAGCCAGTGTGTCGACAATCTGTTTAATGCTTCCGGGCCAAAAATAGCAGTTATGATCAATCCCAGTGCAACATAAATCACAATGATTGAAGCTCCATACAATAGGCCATTTTTGATACCTTCGGCACGGGATTTACTCCCTTTTGTGAAAAAGCTAACAGTCAATGGAATCATCGGAAAAACACATGGTGTCAATAAAGCAATCAATCCACCTATAAATCCAAAAATAAAAGTCATTAACAAGCCAGCGCCCTTAGTGTTTTCACCACCACAATCACCGAGTGGAGCTGCTGCAGTTGCAATTATTTTGGCTCTGGCTTGGTCAACAACGCCTTCTTCAGTATTCAGGTTTTCATCAGTTGCAGTTAAGTCTTTGATTTTGCTTGTTGCTTCATCGCCCACAAAAGCCTGCAAAGAAGAAGGATTAATGAAAAAATCCACATCGGTCGGAGGCAAGCATTTTTCATCATCGCATGTCATAAAAGTTAGATATCCCGTGATGGGTTTAGACAAATCTTGAGTTTCAACCTCTTGAGTGAAAATCGCCTTCTTTTTAAATTTGGCGACATTCATTTCAAAAACTTTGTCATAGGCTTTTTTTAAATTCCCTGATTCCTCATTTTTCCCGACTAGACTGAAATGATCCCCTTCATCAAATGTAAAGGAAGTAGCTTCCGGCCCATCTTCACTTTCTAAGAATTGAGAATAGACAGACCAACCGTCATCTATGCTAGCTTCGGTGATGACTTCGTAGGTTCCTTCTGTTTTTTTACTGACAGAAATCGTCCATTTTACGGGGTTTAGAATGCCTCCACCTTGTCCGACTTCACCAATCGTTACTTTTTCAGGAGTTGTTTCTTCTTCAACCTCGGCAATCTTTTCTGCATTTTTTGTAGGATTGTCTGCTGCTCCAGTATCTGTTTTTCCAGTCGTTCCGGTTTCTATTTTAAATTCAAAATCAACATCGGTCGGAGG
>JANQFJ010000110.1 GCA_028277915.1 Saprospiraceae bacterium | reverse complement strand
TGTACAATCAAAACCATGATGAGTGGATAATATTTTTGCCAGTTGAGGCAGTGCTTCTTCAGAACGATATTCTTCATCGCCACTCACGAAAACTATTTTTTTGCCTTTATGAATGTCTTTTTTGCCTTCATAGGTCACCCATTCGACGGAATTGTTTTCTGTCATTTCTGTTGTTACTTTTTGATCTTGTTGACCAGATTGACAACTAAAAAGCATTAAAAAAGAAAAGAATGTTGAATTGAATATTTTAAAATAGGCTTTATTAAAACAGTAAAAACTATTGCACTTCTTTTTCATAAGGATGGATTTTAAGTAATTCTTCAGATGTGTAAAAACCGGATTTTTCTTCAACAGCCTCACGTATTTCTTTAACTTTTTCAGGAGAGACTGGTGTGGCCTGATTTCCAAAAGAATTTCGAACATAAGTCAACACAGCTGCAACTTGTTCGTCGTTGAGCATTCCTTCAAATGGCGTCATCGGAACTTGTCCCTGGTATTTTTTTCCGTTCACTTCCAAAGGTCCGTAAATTCCTTTCAAGGTCAACTTAATTAAACGATCTTCATTCCCGGTGACCCATCGGGAACCAGCCAGCGGAGGAAATTCTGATGCTTCCAATCCTTTTCCGTCAAGCTGATGGCAAGTTCCGCAAAATCCATCCCGTTGGTAAATTTTTTGTCCTTTAGTAAAGAGCGCAAGGTCCTCTCCTTTAAGGTTAGTCTCAACTTGCTCGGCAGGTTTTTCACGAACAGTTGCACCGCTAAGATAAGCCAGTGCTCTGTTGTGAGCAGGAGCCATCCATTCATCAACCGGATGTTTTCCGGCTTCGACAAGTACTGGCATACCTTTGTCTTTTTTCAGCCAGGATGCTGCTACAATGGCTTCCAATCGTACTCTTCCGTGTTCATCACTGGCTGCCTTTAAAAGCAAGTCTGATTGGTCTTTTATCTGATGTCCAGTATATCGAAGCACTTTTACAGCAGCTGCTCTGACACGAAAATCTTTGGCGGTCAGCAATTGTCGCATTAGCTTTTCATCAATTTGATTGAGTCCCCAGCTTACCCATAAAGCTTCGAGGGAATATTTTTCATACAATTCATCTTTTTTGTCCAAGCCAATTAACCATGTCTGCAATGCTGACAAAACTTCCTCCGCATTGTGTGCCCTAAGCTCCCGACGAGTCCTATAACGGGTTCTGTATTCTGGTAATTTTAAATTGTCCAATAATTCTTCAATACTTGCTCCAGCAACTTTTGCTGGTTTTACCAACGGTCGTGAAGGGTAAGTAATTCTGTAAATCCTGCCATGAACATGGTCCCTTAGCGGGTCACGTGCATTATGCTGCATGTGCCCAATCAAAATGTTGTGCCAATCCACCAGGTACAGTGAACCGTCGGGAGCAAATTCCATGTCCACTGGTCGGAAATTTCCATCAGATCCTTTTACAAGATCAAGACGATGTTTGCTGACATAGCCTGTGCCATCATCATTAATGCTGTGCTGTTTGGTACCAAGAAATCCAATATTGTTGTTTATCAACAAATCGCCTTGCATTTCATCTGGAAAATGGCGACTGGAAACGAACTCCAGGCCAGATGTCGGTCGAACCCTGTGTTTGTCTTCGATCAGATTAAAAGATTTTGGTGAAGCGATTCCGTAAACCGGTTTAATACTCCCCGGCATCATCCAGAGCACGTCTGGCCCTGAAGTTTCCGCAAAGAAGTTTTGTCCCCATTCATCGAAAGCAATTCCCCAGGGATTGGGTATGGACAGTTGTGCTGTTCTTTCCAAATGATGACGCTGAGGTGAATAGCGGTAAAAGCCACCGTTGGTTGCCCGAACAGGGCCATATGCTGTTTCAACATTTGTATGTAAAAAAACACCTTCCGCCATATAAATGGCCCCGGAAGGGTCTGCACAAAATGCACTGATCGCATGGTGTGTGTCGTGATCATCAAATCCACTCAAAATGATTTCCGTTTTATCCGCTCTGTCGTCACCATCCGTATCAGAAATCAGCACAAGATTGGTGCCTTGAGATACGTAAACCCCTTCTGGAGCAAATTCAAACCCGATGGGAAGATGTAATCCATCCGCAAAAGTGATTTGATTATCAGCTTTACCATCACCGTTGGTGTCTTCAAGAATAATCAGTTTATCATTGGGCTTTTGATCACCGGGCTTGTAATGCGGATAGCTCGGCATTACAGCAACCCAAAGGCGGCCTTTATTGTCAAAAGACAACTGAACGGGATTAGCCAGATCCGGAAACTCCTTTTCGGAAGCGAAAAGTTCGATTTCAAACCCAGGCGCCGTTTCAAGTTTTTCAATTGCCTCACCTCCGTAAAGGTATTTTAAATCGCCATTTTTGTTGCTGGGTTTGTAGTTAGTCTCAACTTCGGGGAGTGCCGAAGTTTTTTTATCTGCTTCTGTCAAATCCATTTTTTCTCCTTTTGCAGCCATCCAGATTGCTTCATCACGAATGGCTGTCATTTCTCTGATTTTGGTCAATTCAAAAGGATAATTATCAGGGCCAAAAGGATCGTATCGCCTTCCAAAAACATGCACTCCATTGGGAATTTTAAAATCATTGTGCCAAAACCAGTTTTTTTCCTGAACAGCGTCAAAGACCAGTTCTCGATACTTTTCATTGCCAGCTGATTTTCCACCAAATATCTTATCCGCTAAAAAATTTGAAAATTTTTCATATCCCGCGTCAGTCAGTTGAGCGCCATCAATCGTGAGCTGTTCCCCAGATTGAAACCATTGTTTCGAAGGAGTGAAAACATCTAGAAAATGAACCATATTTTTAGCAGCAATTTCTCTCATGGCTTCCATGTACAATGTAAGATTAGCATTTTCCATTTTGCCATCCGGTAGATCATATTTTCCCGAAAGGTCCTGGAATGCAATGGGAGATACCAACACAAGTTGAGGAGTTGATCTACCATTGTATTTTTGTTTTAAAGTATGCTGAATAAAGGCATCCAATTCTGCTTTGTAATTTTCTAATCCATCCTGTCCCTCAAAAGATTCGTTATATCCAAAAAATGCCAGAATAACATCAGCTTTGAGGCGGGTGAGCCATTCATCGGGAGTTTCAAAGTGCCCCTGACTATTCGAATTGTTAGCAAGCTCTTTCTGAAATTTTTCAGCGCCTGGAAATGCCCAGGGAGATACCCTTCCGGAATGTGGTCGAAAGCCGGGTGTATTTCCCCCATCACACATGTTTCTTATAAAAAGGAGACTATCTGGAAAACGCAGATGCATTTCGGTTTCAAAATGCCCATAGTTCATCATCCTTGAGCAAAGGTTGTTTCCAATCAGCAGAATTCGAGCATCTTTTTTTATTTCAAGGAAGGGAGCCTCCGGAGGATTGCATTGTAAAAACGACGATAGCATTATTACAAAAACAAACAAATGTTTAATTTTTTGCATGAAGCTGGTTTTGAATGTTTTAATGACCTAATAATGAATTCAGACTCTGGCTAGGAAAAACGAAAATAATAAAAGTATGAAATTTTGACACTTCCCATTCCCCTTTATTTTCAAAATAAGCTATTAAAACGTCTCCTAAAAAACCTTAATCAAACAATTAAAGATTTGCTTTCAATCATGGAGTAATTGAAAAATTAAAAATGTCAATTACCTTAAACAAACTTATAAAGATCGAAACCATTCCTGGAATTGTTCTCCTAAAACCGGAACGGGATTTTTTTCTTCTTTGAGTGCCGAAACAATTCCTATGAGCCATAATAGAAACGCCAGAACAAATCCAACCAATCCTCCAAGCCAGCCTATCAACGGAATGCTTGCGACCATACTGGAAGCTAGTCCTAATAAATAAATCCCTAATGCTTGACGGACGTGAAATGAACCTAATGAAGACCTGTCATTGCTATTTAAATACACTGCTATCAGCCACCCGACAAGAGTTACATATGCTAAAACGGCAACTATTTTGGGATCGGTGCCTGAACCATAATTTGTCATCTTTTTAGTTTTTGTGTAAAAATTTGATAGTTATAAATTGCTTTTTAAAAAGCAACATAATTTACTCAATTCAAATACAATTTTCACACAATTTCCGACCTAATCAATCACATTTAAGACTAAAAATCGAAAAGAAACATTGAGCCGTTTCAACGCAAAACAAAATCATACACAAAACTGGTTTCATAGTCACTTCCGGTCAAAGTATCGTAAGTTCTCCTCCAAATGGGGATCGCAATACTGAAAGTATAATTCTCCCAGGTGACAGAAGGCGGTGGTGGCCAAAAGTCGAAAATCGGGTACGGAATACTGAAAGAAATGACTAAATCCTGACCACGTATCGTCCTGTCAACCAATGCGCTGATATCCGGATTTACCAATTCGTTTGTGAAAACAAAATTATTTTCAAGAGCCAAACATTCCTCAACATTTGGAGCTCCAAATGTAGATGCATATTCAAAATTTGGAAAAAAAGAATGCATGTGCTCAGATGCACTTTGCAAAAACGGAAAATGGTTGGCATATCTCGGAGATGGAGTTGTAACCGCCAAAACCGGCTGCACCATGCCCGAAGGGGCTACAAATGGTACACTTCCATAAGCTGCTCCCAATACACCTTTTGACTGTTCGGCAAAATATGGATTCGAACGGCGTACGTCGATTCCTTTTTGAAAGATCCTTTCCTCTGGCGGAATGTACAAATAAAGCTCAGGATGGAGCAAAGAAGGGCTTCCGCTTTGACTGTTGGTACTTACCACTCCATCATCAAAGCCAGGCAAAATCCATTTTGTAAAAAGCGATTCGCTTAGGCCACCAGGATGGCCTCCGGCTACGGTAAGCACAGGCACTTTGTTTTGGTTGATAAAATTACCCCATAGCAGTTTGGCGACATGAGGACTGAGATCAACGAGTACACTATTATTAAAAGTACCCGCCAGATTTTGGGTAAGAACGACGACACTATCAGTGGCTGCATCCATAAAAGCTTCAACAATATCGGTGTTGTTTGTAGTCCCGGCAGTATTTAAACCAGTAATGGCATCAAAAACCATTTGCTGACCCGTTGCAATTCCATTGTCAACAGCAATATTGACATCCACGGCGATATCCGTTCCTGCTGCAGCAACCGCAGACATATTTGCTCCCAAAACAGCAAGTGCAGCCAATTCGCTTCCTCCAATCGCTCCATGGAGTGCGATGTGCACTTTGGTTCTGTCTGCAATGTATTGGACATCACCGAAAATCTCTTTAGTTTTGTCATCTTCACCAGACAGCTGTGCTATGGCAAGGGATACATCCATTAAAAGACAACCTGTCGAATGTGAAATGATGACCACTTCTTTTCCAAAACAATCGGGACCACGAGGATCATTTCCGAAAACCACACCTTTACCTTCGTTCATCGCTAAGCTGATCTGCGTAAGCGCCGTATGCACATTTTCGATCAAACGCTGGGAGGAATTAAACGCCACCAGCATATAGCGATTGGAAGGATCATCAACGCTACCCAAAAAATGGTTGATGTGATCATCCCAGTAGCTTTTTGCCATATTGTGATAAAAACCATCTTTAAAAAATTCTGCATTTCCCTGTGGCCAGCTTTTTGAAACGGAATCCAAAACTTCGTCAGTTGCAAAATTGACAGCATTTGCAGTACTTTTTAGGTATCCTGTCTGGTCATTGGCAACTGTTCTTTTCAGAATATGATCCAGGACAAGGCCATGTACGTAGATAATATCTCTTCCGCTAAAAGGTTTGGATTTATCAATATTTGGCCTGCAATCGTTTTCCTTTTCTTCTGGTATTTTTCCCCACTTGGGAAACTCCATTTTTTTGCCATACTTTTCATAATAAGTATTCAATCCCTCGTTAAAAGTTTCAATCGAAATATCGCCAGGCAGTTTAATAGTTTCGTATTCTTCCGCTAAATCTTGAGCTTCTTCAGGAATTTCTCCACCCAAAGCAATGCATTCATCATTCAAGGAGTACCAATTGCTCTCTCCGGTTTCATTAAAAGGTTGTCCGAACATATCCACCATACTGCCCAACCCATAATTGATTTCTAATATTTCGGGTTTACTGCCGAGGGTTATAAAGTTTTTCGCCTCTCCAAGAACATCACCTTGTTCCGAAAAACCAAGTTCACCTGCGGCTAATCCGCAATCATCAGTCATTTGCATACAAATGTTCGAAATGCTGCCAATGGCCTGAGCATCGGGCAATGAATTTTCATTCGTTATTGCCAAAACAGCAATGTGATCATAATCTTTTGGCGCTTTCCACGATGAAAGGAAATAGCGATTCCAATCCTTGCTTTTTATATCCCCGGATTCTCCGATAACAGCAATATTTGGAGCAGTCTTGGGATGGGTTCCAATTGAAGGCAAAGTTCCGTTAAAGGCCAAAAACCGGAAACGGACATAATCCATTTCTTTGGGAGAAGGTTTTCCGCAAAAGCTGATTTGGTAATAATTGCCTTTTTTGACTTTGTTTTCGTTTTCCAATTTTTGAAAAACGACATCACCGCCAATTTGATTACCTTTTAATTGAATTGTTCCCTGACTGGTAAAACAGCCGTTTGCCCTTTGATCGGTTTCTGGATTTCCATATGTTCTTTTCCATTCTTTGATCGGTTTTTTCAACATATTATGCTCGCAGCAGATCAAATCCTGGAAAAATTCCGGTAGTCTATTGTCAAGTGTATAAAACAGTCCAATATCGCTTTTCGCAAGTATTTTCTCTTTTTCACCTTCGTAAGCGGAAACCTGATAAGCAAAAACTTTGTTTGGACGAAGGTCTTTGGCAATTGCGGGAAGTTTGGAATTAGTCCCTTGAATACCTTTTTCATCAACAAGTTTTCTGTTTTTTTCAATTGCAACCGAAGGTTCTTGCTTATCCTCCAATTCAACCAGGACCAGTCGATATTTCACATTTTTGCGAACGGTTTTCAATTTTGTCCAGGAAAAGACCGGGCGTGCTTCTTCAGTGGGACATTCGATGGACGGATAGATTGTTTTGATATTTAAAGTGTCCTCAATTTTATCTGGAGTAGAAACTTTTTTTTGAAAACAACTGGTAAAAGTAAGTGTAAGAAGGGTGAAAAGAATACTAAAAGATCTCAGATTTTTCATTCGTTTTGGTTTTGTTTGGAATCCAGGTTTTTCATTTTAAGAGCATTGTTAAAGTTAAAAAATTGGTAGTTAAAATGCATTTTTTGCTTTTGTTCGTTACTTGAAATGCTTTTGTATTTAGAAAATAGTTGGAGGCAGATAACTATTTTTATTTTCAAACGTCCATTTATTGTATGTGACTTAAGTAGTTTTGAATTGTTATTTTTAATCCAATTCGTTGTAAAACATGATCAAAAATATTTTTCTTTTGTTTGCCTTGACTTGTTTAATAGCTTGTTCAACTTCAAAGAAAACCAGCCCTTACGAATTCGCATTGATGAGTGCTGATGTTTATGACAGCGATTTGGTGGAGGAACTGCCCACCCACCTAAAACCTTTCAAAGATTTTGATAAAAATGATTTTAACTCTCCTCTAAATATTGACTTGGGCAAAGTAATCGATTGGGCGGAAAATAAAGACTGGGAACAACTGGCACCTTATCTCGCCATCAAGGCATTTGGAAAAGGAGGCTACTTCGGAAGAGCTTATATCAATACAAAAAGCAATCAGATCATCATAGCGCATCGCGGGACAGATATTGATTTTAATGTTTTAAAAGGAAAAGAAATTCAACTTTCATCAAATATCAGCTTGAGAGATTTGCTGCGTGACATAGATGACAATTACGATATTTTCAAAGGGGAAATCCCTTATCAGCAGCTTGCTGCCGCCAAATATTTCACAGAGGTCGTAAAACTTGAATACGAAGAAAAATACGATCAGAAAAATCCTGTTATCATTCACACCGGTCACTCCCTGGGAGCAGTTCTGGCCGAATTATCTGCAGTTGAAAAAAACGGTAAAGCAGTGACTTTCGAAAGCCCGGGCTCTTCTCCCTTGATTGAAAAGTTTTTAACAAATCAAAACATTGAAAAAAATAGTTTTAAAATAATCACTTACAACAATGTGCCTAATTCAGTAAACCTCACCCACGCTCCAGCTGGAAAAGTCTATTACCTGATGGATTTCGATCAATCAAAAATTAATGAAGATCCTTTCAGCGAAGAAGCTATTCAGGCGACTATCGAAAATCATGGTATTGAAACAATTTTAAAACAATTTGATCCGAAAACCGGAAAGCCGAAGAAAAGTAAAAAATAGTTTATTGTCAGAAATTGAAAACTTCATCTTTCCTCACTCCGTCCCTTGCTTCCCTTCCTCCTTATAAAGCATTGCTGGATCTGCCATAAACCATTGCTCACGATCACTAGTATAGCCAAAAGTCACATGAGGAAGCTTTATTCTGAGCATTTCCAAAGTATTATTAGTTTCAGACTCTGACATGGTTATGGTGATTTCATCTCCGTTGATAAGTTTAAAATAAATGATCGCATCTTTTGAGAACTCCAATCCAAATGGCATCCGCTGGGTCACTATCGAATAAATCCAAACAATTTTTTGGGGATCATACAATAGCAGTTGCATAAGCGCTGTTTTTTCAACATTTTGGTTTAAGAATGCATCTCTGGTGAGTTTTATTCCCAAAATAGTTAAAACGATCCCAACAAAGACAATTGCTCCATTGAGTCGAAAAGCAAAGATACACAGCAATTCCCCAAACAAAAGAAGAGCCACTGAGGCCAAGAGTCTCAGACGAATTTCACGCCTTAATGCCTTTCGAATTGCTTCCATTTCAACACAATATTCAATATTTAAAACTTAAAATTTGTTTTAAATGAAAAATTTATAAAACTTTTTGTTGTTTATTAATCAAAATGTTTATACATTGCAAATATAACAGCAATATGATAATTAATGAGAGATTGTTTTAATCAAAATAATCAAATCATGGATCTACAAATTTTAGTTAGTAAAAAAGGAACTCAGGTTGTAACAGCATCCAATCTTCACGATGCACTGTGCCTTCCAAAGCATAAATACAACAGCAACGTTGGGAAGTGGCTTTCTGATATTTACAATTTTAAAGACGATATCCGCAAACCGCTTGAAATGAAAGATTTTTCAAAACGGAATCTGAAACTTAGTAAAAGAAAAGACTTTTATATATCTATTGAACTAGCAAAACTCATCACGCTTAATTCTGAAAGTACAGCCAAAAAACAATATGCAAAATGGTTGAGTATGCTGGAAGAAAAAGAGGACACGATTGGTTTTTTTTCCAAAGATCAGATTGTTGCGGTTTTGGAATTGACTAAAGCAATGGGTCTGATCAGTTGTCAAAAATCCGTTGAGCAGCGCCATCTTCAGACTTACGAAAAAACTTATGGTCATCCATATAAGTGGTGGGAATACCGCGCTAACTTACTTGGCTATTCGGTGGAGGAGTTAAAATCCAAAATGCAAAAGGTAGGAAAAAACTACAATGGCAAAAGCATTTTGCAGATGTTGATGACTGTTGACAAATACGAAATCATCCGAATGGCCGTAATTGACCTATTCTTAGCACTTGGAAAAACAAAATCTTATGCAAAAAGTATGGGTGATCTTGCTAAGTTTTTTGCGACGGAGATGAAAGTGGAGATCTGGGATGATCGCAACTCTTCCATCAATTTTATGACGCACAAGGTCAATCCGCAATTGGTACAGGAAGTAAAGACTTTCGAAAAAGGAAAACACCTTCGAATGTGGGTAAACAAAGCTATCTAAATCAGTTTCGACTTTTATTTATTGAGATATTCGTATCTCTGGAGGGTTTAAAACTTCTGAAGTTATCTATGCTTCAGAAGTTTAAATCTTTTTAATTTTCTTAACTTTGAACCCAATAGTTTAGTGTTGCGTTTATCGTTACATTGATCTGTATTTAAACAATAATCAATAATAAAACTCATTAAGATTTATGTCTGACGGTTCCAAGCAAGATAATAATTGGCCATTACCAAAGTTTTATTTTGAAGTGACTTTTCCGGGATTCAAAGCTTCTTTTCAGGAAGTTTCCGGTCTGGATACGGAAGCACAAATTATAGAATACAGGCATGGCAACAGCAAAGTATTTTCGACAATCAAAATGCCGGGATTAGTCAAAACCAGCAACGTGACGCTCAAAAAAGGCATTTTTGCCGGAGATAATATTTTTTGGAAATGGTATGATTCCATAAAAATGAATATTATTGAAAGGAAAACTGTTACTATCAAATTACTGGATGAAGGAGGAAATCCAACCATGGTCTGGACACTAAATAATGCCTGGCCAACTAAGATCACCGGAACGGATATGAAATCAGACGGCAACGAAGTGGCAGTAGAAACTTTAGAATTAGCACACGAAGGGCTAACAATAGCAAATTCATAATTCCAAAATCACTAAAACTTAAAAGAAAGAAATACAGCATTTATGGCGAAAGTAACGTATAACGAGGATAACATCAGGTCATTGGATTGGAAGGAGCATATCAGAATGCGCCCCGGGATGTACATCGGAAAATTAGGTGATGGTTCTTCACCTGATGACGGGATTTATATTTTGCTGAAAGAGGTAATTGATAATTCCATTGACGAGTACGTAATGGGATTTGGTAAAAATATTGAAGTTTCTCTTTCTGAAGGATCCATAACTGTCAGAGACTTTGGACGAGGTATTCCGCTTGGAAAAGTGGTCGATTGCGTTTCTAAAATAAATACTGGCGGCAAATACGATTCAAAAGCATTCAAAAAGTCGGTTGGTTTGAACGGTGTCGGAACAAAAGCAGTGAATGCTTTGTCCGATTATTTTAAAGTGCAAGCCGTTCGGGATGGTAAAACCAAGATTGCGGAATTTGAACGCGGAGACATTACGAAGGACGCAAGAATTGCCAAATCTACTGAGGAAAATGGTACAATAATCGTTTTCAAGCCAGATCTTTCTGTTTTTAAAAATTATCGATTTCGTCCTGAATTTATGGAAACACAGCTTTGGAATTACGTTTATCTGAATTCCGGCTTGAGAATCAATTTTAATGGCAAATCTTTTTATTCCCGAAATGGTTTGCTTGATTTGCTGACCCGCAAAACCAGCAATGAACAACTTCGATATCCTATCATTCATCTCAAGGGCGAAGACATTGAAGTAGCGCTTACCCACGGACAACACTATGGAGAGCAATACCACACTTTTGTAAATGGTCAAAACACAACGCAAGGTGGTACACATTTAAATGCTTTCAGGGAATCGTTTGTTAACACAATAAGAGGATTTTTTAATAAAAATTATGATGCAAAAGATATTCGTGCTTCGATCATTGCTGCCATTAGCGTACGGGTCGAAGAGCCGGTTTTTGAATCGCAAACAAAGACTAAGCTTGGCTCGCTTAATGTAGCTCCCAATGGTCCAACAATGCGTTCATTTGTAAATGATTTTTTGAGCAAAGCGCTTGACAACTTTTTACATCAAAACCCAGAAGTGGCTAAAGATTTGCAAAAGAGGATCATGCAATCTGAACGGGAGCGCAAAGAAATTGCCGGCATCAAAAAGCTTGCTAATCAAAGAGCAAAAAAAGCTAATCTTCACAATAAAAAACTCCGCGATTGCCGTGTCCATTTTAATAACACCAGCCGCAATATCACTGAAGAAGAGCGAAACAATTCTACTATTTTCATCACTGAAGGGGATTCTGCAAGTGGTTCAATTACCAAAGCACGGGATGTTCAATCACAAGCAGTTTTTAGCCTTCGCGGAAAACCACTTAATTGTTATGGTCTTACAAAAAAAGTGGTCTATCAAAATGAAGAATTCAATCTGTTGCAGCATGCCTTGAACATAGAAGATAGTTTGGATGATCTTCGTTACAATCGCGTTGTAATAGCTACCGATGCTGATGTTGATGGGATGCATATTCGTTTATTACTACTAACTTTTTTCTTACAGTTTTTTCCGGAATTGGTAAGAGCAGGCCATTTGTTTATTCTTGAAACTCCTTTGTTTAGGGTCAGGGATAAAAAGTCAACCTACTATTGTTATAGCGAGGCTGAAAAACAAGAAGCGATTGAAAAACTTCGAGGCAAACCTGAGATTACCCGCTTCAAAGGGCTTGGGGAAATTTCTCCGGATGAGTTTGGTGACTTTATTGGTGAAAACATCCGCCTCGAGCCTGTAATTCTTCAAGAAGAAACCAATATCGACAAAGTCCTTGAATATTACATGGGTAAAAACACGCCAAACCGCCAGGAATTTATCATTGACAATTTGAGAGTGGAGAAAGATGAAATCGATGAAGATAATGCTTCTCAAACTATAGAAGATCAGATCGTAAAGACTGAATCAGAAGTTGAAGTTGCCGGATAACTCATTTCTTTAATGATCTCTATTTCGAATGATTGATCCTCTTAGGGTAAAAATTCAAAAACTTTTATTGACCCATTTTCCACATGATGGATTCCAAAGTATTAATTGCTCATGTAACATTGGCAAAAATCTCGATTTTGGCGTCTCTTGTTTTAACACTAAGTCCACAGCTTTTTAATTATCCAAGCTGGTCTAAATTATGCCCTTAACTGCCTTTTTGTCGTCTTTTATATAAAAGAATTCGTTAATATAACTCAATCAATTGTTAAAAAATGACAAAAAGAACCTATAATAGCAGCGGCATAAATATTGACTAATAGATATACGTTCTGAAAAGAAAAATCAAATGCCAATTTGACATTTCAATATCATCTTGGTATTTTTTGTAAAAAACAAAAGACAGTTTCGCTATATGAGTTTATTTGAAAATATTTTTATCCCTCAAAGTCTTGATGAAGAAGGTGATTATATGCCTTTGCTATCTGTGGAAGAAGAGGAAGACATCGCTAAGGGAGAGACCTTTCCCGATGTTGTACCTATTTTGGCGTTAAAGAATACCGTACTTTTTCCAGGCATTGTTATCCCCATCACTGTTGGAAGAGACAAATCAATAAAGGCGATCAACAAAGCTTATGAAAACGACAGAATCATTGGAGTTTTATCGCAAAAGGAAAGCCAGACAGAAGATCCCAAACCAAATGATTTGTATCAAGTTGGTACCGTTGCACGAATTTTAAAATTATTAAGAATGCCGGATGGAACGGCAACTGCAATTATACAAGGCAGGAAAAGGTTTTCACTTTCAGAAATGATTGAATTGGAACCTTACATGAAAGGTAAAATTTCTTTATTGGAAGAA